>JASGFZ010000064.1:0-12900 GCA_047605345.1 Flavihumibacter sp.
ATGAAAAATGCTGCATCCAACGCAAAGGGCCGCGGGTGCAGCTTTTTTCATGATTACTTCGACAGCACGGCCAGCAGACCTGCGATTACAGCGAAGAGGGCAACACCCTCGATGAACGCTGCAGTCAGGATCATGTTACCGCGAATGTCGTTAGCAGCTTCGGGCTGACGGGCGATGGATTCAACGGCACCTTTACCGATCTGACCGATACCGATACCGGCACCGATGGCTGCCAGACCAGCACCAATGGCTCCGCCGAGTTGCGCCTGCCCTGCTTCCAACAGAATGTTCATGATAGACATACAATGTGTATTTGTGTTTGTATAAAAAGAATTAATGCGCTTTTGCTGTATGACCGTGGGCATCGTCGTGTGCATGCTCCCCTTCGAAAGCCTGGCCGATGAATACCGCCGTCAGGTTGGTGAAGATAAAGGCCTGGATGAACGCCACCAATATCTCGATTACATAAATGAATACCGCAAAGGCCATCGATACCAGTGAGAAGCCCCAGCCAGCCACCGAACTCATATTACCGAAGATAAAGATCAGCGACACGAAACTCAAAATCACGATGTGACCCGCCGTCATATTCGCGAACAAACGGATCATCAGGGCAGCCGGCTTAATGAAGATACTCAGCAACTCGACCGGGATCAGTATCAACTTTACCAGGATGGGTACGCCGGGAGGCCAGAATATATGCCCCCAGAAATGGCCGTTGGTACTGAACAGGATCACCACAAACGAGATCACCGCCAGCAGGGCCGTAAACGCGATATTACCCGTTACGTTGGCCGAACCGGGAAACAGGCCGATGATATTATTAATAAGAATGAAAAAGAATACCGTCAGCAGGTAAGGCATGTACTTCTGGTACTTATGCCCCAGGTTGGGCCGCGCCACATCATCCCGTATAAAAGTAACCAGGGGCTCGATGGCATTCTGCAACCCGCTGGGCGCCTTGCCGGCACCATGCTGCTTGTACTTACCGGCCACACTGTTCATTATCAGGACCAGCAGGAGGGCGCCAAGCAGCATCTGGGCCACGTTTTTGGTGATCGACAGGTCGTACACTGTCACGGCAGGGTCTTCCTGGCCGGCTTCGTTCACCGCTACAATATGATCGTGCTCGTTCTTATACCCGTTGTACACTTCTTCACCATGGTGAAAGCGGGAAGAAGAGAAAATGCTCAATCCGCGCTGGGGAGAATAGAGGATTACCGGCAGGGGCAGGGTGAAATGGCTGTCGCCCAGGCTGAAAAAATGCCACTCGTGCGAATCGGCAATGTGGTGCAAAATAGCCTGCCCGGCATCGAACTCAGCCTCGGCCCCGCTCTCGTGTTTGGCTCCGTGCCCTTCCTGGGCTGTAACCGAGCCGCTAAAACCCAGTAAAATAACGCTGAAAACCGCTACCAGTATAGATTTCAAGCTTTTTCGCACCATGCCGGTTGTAAATTTTGCGCAAAGATAGGTGAAAGCAACTAATATAATAACTTTTAAACCGCCCCGGCAGCCGGCTGAAACTGGCTTTCCACCAGCTCATAATAGTAACCCCGGCGGGCCAGCAGCTCGTCATGGCTGCCCATTTCCCTGATCACGCCTTTTTCGAGCACAATGATCTTATCGGCCTTGCGGATGGTGCTCAGCCGGTGGGCAATCACGATGGCCGTACGGCCGGCGATCAGGGTGTCGATCGCGTGCTGGATCAGCCGCTCGCTTTCGGTATCCACACTGGAAGTGGCCTCATCGAGAATAAGGATCGAGGGGTCGTACAACAGGGCGCGGATAAACGACAGCAGCTGCCGCTGCCCCAGCGACAGGGTGGCGCCCCGTTCCATCACCTTGTAATCGTAGCCGCCGGGCAGCTGCCCGATAAAATCGTGCACCCCGATCAGCCGGGCGGCGCCTTCCACCTGCTGCCGGCTGATGGCGGGATTGCGCAGGGTGATATTATCCAGTATGGAGCCCGAAAAAAGGAATACATCCTGCAAAACCACCCCCGTTTGCCGGCGCAGGGCCGCCAGCTGGTAATCGTTGATGTTCACATCGTCGATTTTGATAGCGCCTTTCTGGATATGGTACAGCCGGTTCAGAAGGCTGATAACCGAGGTTTTCCCGCTGCCCGTATGGCCTACCAGGGCCACCGTTTCGCCGGGCTCTACCACGAAATTGATATCGCGTAACACATAATGATCGTCGGTGTACGCAAAGGAAACATGCTCGAAGCTGATCTTACCGCGCACCTTTTCGGGCGCAAATTCGCCTTCCGTTTTAATATAGTCGCCGTTATCAACCACCTTGAATACGCGTTCGCTGGCCACCATGCCCATTTGCAGCACATTGAACTTGTCGGCAATCACCCGCAGCGGCCTGAACAGGAGGTTCAGGTACAAAATAAAGGCGATCATTTTTCCGGTCATCGCGGCCGCATCATCGGGCGGCAGCTGCATGGCCCGGGAAGCGCCCCACCAAACGAGGATGGCGCAGGCTACCGCCAGCACGATTTCAACCACGGGAAAAAAAACCGAATACGCAAAAATAGCCCTGATATTGGCATTGCGGTGGTCTTTGTTGATGCGTCTGAATTTCGCATACTCACGGTCTTCGGCAGCAAAGGCCTGCACCACCTGGATACCGGTCAGGTGCTCCTGCACAAAGGCATTCAGCGCTGCCACCGCATTGCGCACCACGATAAACGATTTGTTCACCGACTCCTTGAATACATAGGTGGCAATGATCAGCACCGGAAAGGGCGCCAGGCAGATCAGCGACAGCTTCCAGTCGGTTACGAACATCACCACCAGGATGGAAATGATCGATAAAAGATCGGCAATAATGGGGATCAGCCCGTCTGAAAAAATATCATTGATCGATTCTATATCATTGATGGTGCGGGTGGTGAGGGTGCCGATCGGTGTTTTATCGAACTGGGAAAGATTCAGCCGCAATACCCGGTTGAACACGGTAACCCGCAGGTCTTTCACCACGGTTTGCCCCAGCCAGGAAGTGGCAAAGGAAAATAAAAAACGGGCGGCCGTTTCCAGCAGCAGTATGCCCACCTGGATCAAAGTGATCCGCCACACCCAGTCGATAAGCCCGTTCCTGATATAATTGTTTACCGTTATCTGTATCAGCCAGGGCCGCAGCGGTGTCAGCAAAGCCAGGAGAATAGCCAGTGCCAGCGACAGGAATACCTTGTTTTTATAAGGCCAGGCCAGCGCAAACACCCTTCGCAACAAAGCCGTATCAAAAATCTTCTTTTCACCGCTCATGAGCGGCAAATATACGTACGATTGGGGCTATCACTGTTCGTCTACGCCGCGGTAGGCTTTGATAAAGATCGCACCGAGGTTCTTGTACGGGGGAATATAATCGTCGAAACGCTCTTTGGCTTCGCCGGTGAACTGTTTGCTGAGCTCGGTCCACATGGGTATCCATTCAACCGGCCTGCCATTGCGTAAATCGGCGTTGATGGCGTTAAGAATGGGCTCGTTCACCGTGCGGGTGCCGATCTGTTTGGACGAAATAATATGCGCATCGGGACTGATCGACAATACTTCGTTCAGGTTATTGTACCCACCGCAGCTTCCCAATATCACGATCCGCGCCGAGGGCGTGATCTGCTCGAGGGATGATTTCACATGGTAGCTGTGGCCGCGGTGAATATAAATGGTCGGCTCCAGCCCCTGCTCGTCGAGATAAGCCCGCAGCTTCTGCTGCGCTTTCGCATCGGGGTCGTTTTCTCCGTACAGGGGCTTGTTGGCGAAAATCCATACCGGCTTTCCCTTTTTGCTTTTGATAGACACGTAGTCGGCGTTTTCAGCAATGGTCCAGTCGGGCTTGTTGCGAAACAGGGTCATGAAGTTCGCATAAGAGGTTTGTCCGTCTTTGTCTTCATCGCCGTAAAAAAACACCTGCTGCACCACCCGCCCCGCCGAATCGGTCAGCCGGTCGAACGGCACGTCGAATACGGGCGGAATGCCCAGCACTTTGGATACGTCCATCTTATTGGTGGAATCGGCCGATTCAAAAAGCGACTTTTCTATGAAATAGACTTTCTGGCCGTTGGCATCGCCGTTCTGCTGGCAGCGGTTATAGTTTTGCCTTGCCTCTTCCAGCATGTTTGCCGCCAGGGTTTTGTTTTTTTCAAAGATGCTGCTATAGGCATCGGCTACATCCACCGCATCTTCCACATTCTTCAGGCTGGTGTTTTTTTCCAGGCCAAACATGAAAGATTTCATCAGCACGGTCGCGTTGCTGTCGGGCATCAGCTTTAGCAGGGTATCGAGCTCGTTATAAGCCGCCGCCATTTTAATGAACTTCCTGAAATAGTCGAAGTTCATGCTCATGAAAAGGCTGTCGGTGGGTGTTCCTTTCAGTTTCTGGATAATGCGTTTGAATACGCCGCGGTAGCTGGAGGTATATATCTCATCTTCACCCAGTACGCAGAGATAATACAGCTCATTCGGCTGCAGGGGCTCCAGCACTTTGAAACGAACGGGATCGGTGGCATTGTGCAGGCCGTTGATCTGGCTGATATAATACTGGCGGGCCTTGTTTGCCATTCTTTCCACCAGGGCCTTGCGTTCCATGGGTGTATCTTTCTGGATCATGCGGGCCGTATGCTGCATACGCACTTTCACCAGCAGGCGGTAATATTCCAGGTCATTGTCTTTCACCTTATCGATATCGTCAAAGCTGAGCTTGCCGCGGTATATTTCGTCGATAAAAGGAAAATACAATTGGCCGCTGCGGCTGGTGGCCATTTCGGCGATCACTTTCACCACGGGGTCGGGGTGTATCCTGATATACCTCGCCATCGCGTCGTTGCCCTGGGCAAAGTCGTACACCTTGCGCGGGTCGCGGCGGGCTTCGGCGGCAATCAGGCTGTCGCGTTTGGGATAGGAACTGTTCGACCGCAGGAAAACCATGGTTTTTTCGGGATACAGTTCCAGGTATTTAAGGGTGAGGATCTGCTTGCTGGCCGGCACGCCCCGGTTCTCGGGATAAGAAAAACAATCCACCAGGTTTTTACCTACCCAGTAGGGTTGTTCGGCTACCAGGGGATCGATGCCTTTGCTCTGGCGGTCGAGGGCCATGGCCGAATCGAAGCTGCGCACCAGGGCAGGCGCCAGGGCGGCAGAAAAGGTTCGGCTGCGGGCGCCGGCACCCGTCTGTTTTACCAGTATTTCAAGCCCTTTGAGGTATTTCTTTTTTTCATTGTCCTTGAGCAGGGTATCAAGCTCGATGTCCATCTGCATCTCGTCCACCCGGTCGATCAGCGCATAATGTACCTGGCTGTTGAAGGCCTCGTCTTTTGACAGGGGAATATAGCCTTTGATATACGAACCGGGCTGCTGGTAGAGCTTTTTCTGTTCCTTGTCGATATTTTCATGGAAAATCACCCTGCCGCGGTCGATGGTATAACGCGGCGCGGCATTTTGTGCTACGGCGGTGGCTCCAAAAAACAGGTAAAAGGCAATCAATATCAGCTTGTTCATAGATAACGGTACTGGATCAAAGATACAATGCAACCTGTACAACGCAATTTTGCCGGTTTGCGTATTTTTTTCGGTTAACAATTTCATAATCACCTGGAAATTGGCGGCTTAGCGGGCTTAGTTAACTTTGCGTAAAGAAATTGTTAATGGATACCAAGGGCAAAAAGATCCTGATCGCCGACGATGAACCCGATATTCTGGAAATTATCGGTTTCAATCTCAACGCCGACGGATACGAGGTTTTTACGGCCAAAGACGGTGATGAAGCCCTTGTTCGGGCGAAGCAGGTAAAACCCGACCTGATCATTCTCGATATCATGATGCCAAAAAAAACGGGCGTGGAAGTATGCGAAATTTTACGCACCCAGCCTGCTTTTAAAGATACCCTGATCATTTTCCTCACGGCATTGAGCGATGAAAAAAGCCAGATGAAGGGGCTGGATACGGGGGCCGACGACTATGTGAACAAACCCATCAGCCCCAAATTACTGCTGAGCCGGGTGAATGCCCTCTTTCGCCGGGTCTCGAAAAAAGAGGAAGCGGCCACCGGGGTGCTGACCATCGACCAGATGGTTATTGATCCCCAGAAATTCAATGTTATGGTTGCCGGCGAGGAGAAAATACTGGCCAAAAAAGAATTTGAGCTGTTATACCTCCTGGCTTCGCGCCCGGGGAGGGTCTTTCTGCGCAATGAAATCCTCAACCAGGTTTGGGGCAACGATGTAATTGTAGGCGATCGCACCATCGACGTGCACATCCGCAAAATCAGGCAGAAGCTCGGCCTGGATTGTATTACCACCGTTAAGGGCGTAGGTTATAAATTTGATGCATAAAAAATAATGCCTTGCGGTTTGATTTCAAACACCTTTCCCCCAGCCAGGTGGCTGCTATCCTGGCCTTGTCGATCGCTACACTCGTAGGGCTGGCCAACTTGCTGGTAGACGGGAAATGGACGATCGCCCTGGCCTATTTCGCCCTGCTCTTCCTGGTGTCCTACTGGCTTATTTTCTACTTTCTGCAACGGTTCATCTACCGCCGCATCAAACTTATTTACAAGTTCATTTACCAGACCAAGGCCAGCAAACGCGAGGAGTTTTATAACAAATACATTATTCCGCAAAAAAGCATCGACGATGTGAAGGAAGATGTGGAGAAATGGGCGGCGCAACGCGAAGGAGAAATCCAGCTGCTGAAGAAGAATGAAGCTTTTCGCAAGGAGTTCCTGCAGAACCTGGCCCACGAATTCAAAACGCCCATTTTTGCCATCCAGGGATATGTTGACACCCTGCTGGACGGCGCCATGGAGAACCCTGCCGTCAGCAAAAAATTCCTGGAGAATACGGGGCGCAATGTGGAGCGGCTGGTCAGCCTGATGAACGACCTGGATGAAATATCGCGGCTTGAAACCGGCGAACAGGTATTATACAAACAATATTTTGTTATCCAGGACCTGATAAAGGAGGTGTTTGATTCTTTATCGCTCAAGCTGAACCAGAAAGAAATCCACGCCTCCATCAAAAAAGGTTGCGAATCGCCCATTTATGTATTTGCCGACAAGGAAAAGATCAGGCAGGTGCTGATCAACCTGATCGCCAACAGCGCCAAGTACGGAAAGCCCGGCGGCGTGATCGTTGCGAGTGTTTACAATACCGATGAATTCAAGGTGCTGGCAGAGATCAGTGATGATGGCATCGGTATTGAAGAAGAGCACCTGCCGCGCATTTTTGAACGTTTCTACCGAACCGATAAAGCACGCAGCCGCGATAAAGGCGGCACGGGGCTGGGGCTCGCCATCTGCAAGCACATCATCGAAGCCCATGGCGAATCCATGCACGTACGCAGCAAGCCCGACGTAGGCACTACGATTGGGTTCACGCTTCCCTCGAGCAAAGAGTAGGGCGGGTCAAAAAAAGATTGTGCATTTTTTCACGCAAAGACCGCAAGGGAAGTTCTTCACCCGTCGGGTGGCACCCGACGGGTAATACCCGACGGGTGGAACTTATTCCACTCACAGCGAGCCATTTTTTGCTTTTGATTTTTGGCTTTGGACTTTGAAAAAGTACCCCCACGAAGCAAGGCTGCACAGCACGCCCACTGCTCCGGTGATCAGCACCAGGGTGCGGAAAAAGCCAGCCACTGTACTTCTCCTGCGAAGAAATTGCGGATCATCATTACAGCCACGCTGCCGAGATAGCCGAAAGAATCGGCCAGGTAGATCAGGAAACCGACATTGCCCACAATCTGGAAGCTGGCGATAAAACGATCGAACAGGATGCTGTTGAAAGGAATGTACACCAGGTAGAGCCCCAGCCCCACGAGCAGCATCCACCACCAGGTGCCGATGCTGTGCTGCCGGTACAGCAGGGTAGCTATAAGGCAGGAAGCAAAGCCGGCGCAGAGAATAAGGTGGGTGAGCGAAAAAGCTTTCCAGTTGTCTTTGATCAGCACCATCGCCGCGATAACAAACAGCAGGGCCAGCGTGATGATGGTTTCTGTTTGCGCAAAAACGGCGGCAGAAAAAGTTTCGCCCGATTCGCGCCACATATCGGCCATAAAGCTGTCCCTGATCTCCCTTAAAATAGTAACGAGTATATAAATACCGATCAGCAGGGAAAGTCCGGCGCCATATTGTTTCAGCAGGCGGCGGCGATCGGCCCGGCTCATGGGTTTCCGCTCGGCGCGGTGTGCAATATCATCGGCGTTGGGCGGGGGAAAGCGGTCGGCCAGCCGGGTGCATATAATCACCGGTAATACAAAGAACGCTGCGGTAATGAAGGGCATCCATTGCTCGCCGGCGCCGGCAGCCATCACGGCATTACCCACCGATTTGGCCAGTCCCGAGCCAAAAATAAAGCTTACGGCCAGTGCGGCACTGATCAGGTCGGTCATGCGGCGGCCCTCCACATAAGAGAATACGATCCCCCATAACATACCCAGCGGAAAGCCGCTGAAGAGCAGGCACCAGAAGCCCCAGGGTGCGGGAACAAGGGCGAATACCAGCCACGAGGCCAGCGCCATGCCGGCCAGCAGGAGGATGAGCTGCCCCCGGTTATAACGCCGCAGGGAAGCGATAAAACCGATGCCGTAAAACTTGCTGACCATATAACCCAGCACCTGGGTAATGACCAGCACTACCTTATAGGAAAGCCCGAACAGTGTATGCCCCTCGAATGCGGCCACATTAAATGCCTTTCGGAAACAGAAAAGGGAGGAGTACAGGCCGAATACCACCACTGCCATATATATAGCCTGAAGCCATCGTTTACCTGAAACCATTGTGTCAAGATAGAAAGAAAAAAGCCAACGTATAGACATACTTTGGCTTACACTGCATGAGAAAATCTCGGCTTCCACTGCTTAAGCCGAACCATGCAAAACTAAAACCGGGTTGTTACGGGTATTTGAACAGGGGGTTAACAAATGATGAAGGCTGTGCCTCTGCCATTTCAACGCAGCCATCATCAAAAGCGGAATTGCAGGCGGCAGGTGAATACATTATCGCGCAGATCGGTCGTATAACCGTCTAGTTCGGTTTTTTCATTACGCACCTGGTCGTACCACAATACCATTTTCAGGTTACTGTTGATATAATTCAGGTAGCCGATACCGAGGGTATTGTATTTTATATCGGCGCCGCTGAAATGGGCCGGCCCGTTTTTGATGGCGGCGCCCGCTACGGCGGTGTTCGGATCATACCAGTCATATTTGGCAGCGAACTGGTGTTTGCCTATGCTGTGCAGCAGGTAAAAGAAAGCGCCGTTGAACGATCGGGTGTACAGCGGTTCATCGGGAAGGCCGGCGGGCGTTTCGCTGGTGCCGGCGGTAGCCGTCTGTTTGCCCATCCAGTATTCGGCCCGGAACACGGTTTTGCCGCTCGGGTGTTTAAACTCCCATTGCATGTCGGCGCCCGCATAACAACGCGGCGCTTTTGATCCGATATTGGATTCGGCTGAATCGACCTGGTAGGCCCCGGCTTTTCGGTGAAAACGGTATATGTATTTACTGCTTTGCATAAAGCCGCCGGTGAACAGGGAAACGGCGGCAGAGAATTTGATGGCAGGGGTCAGCTGCCGGGGTTTTATGCCCACCCGGCTGATAAAATCCTTATAAGAATCATATTCTGCGGGGCCGGTCAGTCCCTGTCCGTTGAAAACGCCGAGATCGGCCTTGAGCCAGGCCAGCTTATGGTCTTTCCGCCGGGGTTCAAAACTGATCATGGCGCCGAGGTCGCGCTCGGTTTTCATCAGGGTTTGCGACATCCTGCCCCTTTCGGGCGATTCGCGATCGATCGACGAATAGTTCACCTCATACCCAAAGGGCCGGGCGAACAAGCCGGTTGAGAATGTAAAGACCTCCCACCGGTTTTCGAATACCCGCCCCCAGAAATCGCGGATCGCCACGCCTCTTTCGGTTCCGTCGAACTGGAAGGCAAATTGCACGCTGGATTTTTCATCCCGGTTAAACCGGGTATAATCGAAGCGGATCCGTCCGCGGCGCAGGGTAAACCGGTTGTTCACATTCGGCGCAAAATCGGGGCCTGAATACGTACGCGCGCCTTTTTCAGCAATCACCTGGAACTGGGGCTGCATATAACCGATAATGGTCAGGTAGCTGTATTTTTCGTAGATACCCAGCAGGTTCTTACCCTGCATTTTGCTGGTATCAAGCATGTCCATCAGGAACTGGGCGCGGGCGGGCAGGAAGGCAACAACAAGCAGCTGGACGACCAGTAGCTTTAAAAAAAACCGCCGAACCTGCAAAAACAGCATATTATTAAATTGTGAAAGCCGGCAAAGGTAATTCGCAGGTGTATCGGGACTATATTTGTCAATGTTAAGGAATTATTACCAACTTATAAACCGGGATGGTTGCCGGTAAAGGCGGCTATTTTTGCGCAAAATTTATATATGTCCCTATCGTCGATTCTTAAACTCTTTACGCCTAAGGACAAAGTATTTTATTCTCTTTTTGAGGAAGTAGCCAATACCGTGGCCAAAATGGGCCGGCTTATAAAAGACGTGGTCAGTGAAACCGATTACGACAAGAGGGCCGCGCTGATTGCCCGGATGGAAGACCTGGAACACGTGAATGACGACCTTACCCATAAAATCTTCACCGAGCTCGGCCGCAATTTCATTACCCCCTTCGACCGGGAAGACATCCACTACCTGGCCAGTGCGCTGGATGATATCTGCGATTATATTTTCGCCGCTGCCAAGAAGATCAACTTCTACAAGGTAAATCCCAATGACCCCGGCATCCAGAAAATGGCCGACCTGATCGACCAGGGTGCGGAGCAGATCAAGAATGCCGTGCTGGAGCTGCGCAATATGAAAAACATGCGGCAGATGACCGACGCGCTGGTGAAAGTGAACAGCATCGAAAACCAGGCCGACGATATTTTCGACCTGAGCATCGACCGGTTGTTTGAGACCGAACCCGATGCAAAGGAAGTGATCAAGAAAAGAGAGATCTACCAGGTAATGGAAATCGTTACAGACAAGTGCGAAGACGCTGCGAATGTAATCGAGAGCATCATTATTAAGTACGCTTAGGCCGAAGCCCCTTCAACCTTCTGTTATGACTTTTCTTGTTGTTATTATCATACTGGCGCTCGTATTCGATTATATCAACGGCTTTCACGATGCCGCCAACTCCATCGCCACGATCGTGTCCACCAAGGTACTTACCCCTTTTCAGGCGGTATTATGGGCGGCACTGTTCAACTTTGCCGCTTTTTTTATATCCAAATACTGGATCGGCGAATTCAAGATCGGGAACACTGTGGCCAAATGGGTGAATGAAGATTTCATCAATATGCACGTGGTTTTCGCCGGGCTGGTGGCCGCCATTTTCTGGAACCTGATCACCTGGTGGTTCGGCATCCCGTCGAGCTCTTCACATACGCTGATGGGCGGCTTCCTGGGGGCGGCCCTGGCGCATGCCGGTGGTTTGTCCAAAAACGGGCAGCAGGTAATCAACTACGGGAAAGTGATTCCCACCTTCCTGTTCATTTTCCTGGCGCCGCTGATCGGTATGATCATCGCGTATATCATTACGGTGATCATTTTGCATATCTGCAAAAGAGCTATTCCGCATAAGGCCGACAAGTGGTTCCGCCGTCTGCAGCTGCTGTCGTCGGCGCTCTTCAGCCTCGGTCACGGCGGCAACGATGCGCAGAAAGTAATGGGCATCATCGGCGCTGCCATCATCTTCCATGAAAAAACGCTGGGGGTTACGATGGATTTCAACACGTTTGTGAACACTTACTGGTGGGTACCGCTGGCCAGCTTTACGGCCATCGGCCTGGGCACCCTGAGCGGTGGCTGGAAGATCGTCAAGACCATGGGCACCCGCATCACCAAGGTAACGCCGCTGGAAGGTGTTGCCGCCGAAACCGCCGGCGCCGCCACGCTCTACCTCACCGAGCACCTGGCCATACCGGTCAGCACTACCCACACCATTACGGGCGCTATCATCGGCGTGGGTGCCACCAAGCGCCTGTCGGCCGTTCGCTGGGGGGTAACCATCAATCTCCTTTGGGCCTGGATACTCACGATTCCCGTGAGCGCGGTGTTTGCGGCGGTTATTTATTATATTATGAAGCTGTTTATGTAACCCCTTGGCGGCGTATCGTTTCGGGTTTGTAGTTTGTAGTTTATAGTTGGTTTGAGGTTGCAGCGGCCTCCAACCTCCAACTTCCAACCAACCATAAACCACAAACCATAAACCACAAACCTTTATATCTTGTGCCCTCATTATCGACTCTAATAATATGAAGGGAATTGTATTAGCCGGCGGATCAGGCACCCGATTGCACCCAATCACCAATGCGATCAGCAAACAGATCATGCCTGTTTATGATAAACCGATGATCTATTACCCCCTGTCGACCCTTATGCTGGCGGGTATCCGGGAAATCCTGATTATCTCCACACCGCACGACCTGCCTCTTTTCAAAAAGCTGCTGGGCGACGGCAGCCAGCTGGGCCTGTCGATTTCCTATGCGGAGCAACCCCTCCCCAACGGCCTGGCACAGGCCTTTGTGATCGGCGCCGATTTTATCGGGAACGACAGCGTGGCCCTGGTATTGGGCGACAATATCTTTTACGGCATGGGCCTCGGAAAGCAGCTCGCCCACAATACGAACCCCGACGGCGGCATCGTGTACGCCTACCGGGTAAGCGATCCCGAACGGTACGGCGTGGTTGAATTCGATGCAAACAACCAGGCGCTGTCGATCGAAGAAAAACCCGCCAAACCCAAAAGCAATTATGCTGTGCCCGGGCTCTATTTTTACGACAACGAGGTAAAAGCCATCGCCAGAGACCTAAAACCAAGCCCCCGCGGCGCAGGTATTCTTTGTTGACATCGGTGATTTCATATTCACCGCGGGGGC
>JASGFZ010000065.1:0-12787 GCA_047605345.1 Flavihumibacter sp.
CTTTTCGATGGCTTTGAATATGTTGTTGAGAAATGCATCGCTGACCTGTACGGGCAATATGCCTACATTCAGACAGTTGTTGCGGAAGATGTCGGCAAAAAAGCTCGACACCACGCAGCGGAAGCCATAGTCATAAACAGCCCAGGCCGCATGTTCGCGGCTGCTGCCGCAGCCGAAATTCCTGCCGCCTACCAGTATCTTGCCCGAATAGATCTTGTTGTTCAGCACAAAATCCTGCTTAGGCGTATCATCATTGTTATACCGCCAGTCGCGGAACAGGTTATCGCCAAACCCCTTGCGCTCGGTCGCTTTCAGAAAGCGCGCCGGAATGATCTGGTCGGTGTCTACATTCTCGATCGGTAATGGAACGGCGGTGGAAGTGAGTATGTTGAATTTGTCGTAAGCCATGATGAATGATGTTTATGGTTTATGGTTTATAGTTTATGGTTTATGGTTGTTGCAGGTTGGGGTCCAACCACAAACCATAAACTATAAACCATAAACTGGTTACAATAAGGTTCTCGGATCGGTTACCACGCCTGTTACGGCGGCGGCGGCGGCGACCAACGGACTGGCGAGCATGGTTCTGGCGCCGGGTCCCTGGCGGCCTTCGAAGTTGCGGTTGCTGGTGCTGACGGCGTATTTGCCGGCGGGGATCTTGTCGTCGTTCATCGCCAGGCAGGCCGAGCAGCCGGGCTGCCGCAACTGGAATCCTGCCTCGGTGAGTATGTCGTAGATGCCTTCTTCGCGGATTTGCTGCTCTACGATATGCGAACCGGGCACGATCCAGGCGGTTACATTGTCGGCTTTCTTACGGCCTTTCACGATAGAGGCAAAGGCGCGGAAGTCTTCGATCCGTCCATTGGTGCACGAGCCGATGAACACATAATCAACCTTTTTGCCCAGCATCGCCTCGTCTTCGTGGAAGCCCATATAGTTCAGCGATTTCTCGTAGCTGGCTTTGCCGGCGCCGGTTTCGTGGGTTACCGGGATATGCTGTGAAATGCCGATGCCCATGCCCGGGTTGGTGCCGAAAGTGATCATCGGTTCTATGTCGGCTGCATCGTAATGGTACTCTTTGTCGAATGTAGCGCCTTCGTCGGTTTTCAGCGTTTTCCAGTAGGCCATTGCCTTGTTCCAGGCTTCGCCCTTCGGCGCTTTGTCGCGGCCCTTGATGTAATTGAAAGTGGTTTCATCGGGCGCTACCATGCCGCCGCGGGCACCCATTTCGATACTCATGTTGCATACGGTCATGCGGCCTTCCATGGTCATGTTTTCAAACACCGAGCCGGCATACTCCACAAAGTAGCCGGTGGCACCGGCAGCGGTGAGCTGCGAAATGATATAGAGGATCACGTCTTTCGGGGTAACGCCCCTGCCCAGTTGTCCGTCGACTTTGATACGCATCTTCTTCGGACGCGGCTGCATGATGCACTGCGAGCTCAGTACCATTTCCACTTCGGAGGTTCCGATACCAAAGGCGATCGCGCCGAAGGCGCCGTGCGTGCTGGTATGCGAGTCGCCGCAAACGATGGTCATCCCCGGCAGGGTAATGCCGTTTTCGGGCCCGATCACGTGTACAATACCATTTTTGGGATTGTTTAACCCCCAGTGCGAAATGCCGTATTTATGGGCATTGGCTTCCAGGGCCCGCAGCTGGTTGGCCGACAGCGGGTCTTTCACCGGCTGGTCCTGGTTAATGGTAGGGGTATTGTGATCGGCCGTCGCGAAAGTGCGTTCGGGATACAATACTTTGAGGCCGCGCTGCTCCAGGCCCAGGAAGGCCACGGGGCTGGTTACCTCGTGAATAAAATGACGATCGATGAACAATACATCGGGGCCGTCGGCAATGTGCCGCACCACATGCGCATTCCACACTTTTTCGAACAGCGTGCTGGGTGATTGACTCATGGTACTCGTTTGAAATGGACGGCTAATTTCCTAAAAAAGAAGGAAACGGCATGAAATATTTGCCTGGAGGCTAACGAGCATTTGTTGGTTGGTGGTTTGTAGTCTGTGGTTTATGGCTCGTTGGCGGTTCGGGGTGTTTGCCGGTGGCGGGTAACCCAAAACCTGTAACTTTCAACAACCATAAACCACAGACTACAAACCATAAACTTTTGTCATGCCACGCACCAGGGTTGCCCTTTTAGGCTCCGGCTTTATTGCCGATATTCATTTTGAAAGCTATCACCGGTTTATTCCCGAGGCCGAGGTGGTGGCGGTGTATTCGAGGTCGGCCGAAAAGGCAAAGGCTTTTGCCGGGAAACACGGTATTCCCGTCTGGTATGACGATCTCGACAAGATCCTGGCTGAGTCGGGCGCCGAGGTGGTGGATATCTGCCTGCCGAACTTCAAACATGCCGAAGCCACGCTGAAGGCCGCGGCGGCGGGTAAGCAGGTCATCATTGAAAAGCCGCTGGCGGTAACCCTCGAAGAGGCCGACGCCATGATAGCGGCCTGCAAAAAGGCCGGGGTGCGGCTGATGTATGCCGAAGAGCTTTGTTTTGCACCCAAATACGAGCGGGTGCGGCAGCTGGTGAAAGAAGGCGGCCTGGGCGATATTTATATGCTCAAGCAGGGCGAGAAGCACTCGGGGCCGCACAGCGACTGGTTTTACGACCGGAAATTATCGGGTGGCGGGGTGCTGATGGATATGGGCTGCCATGCCATGGCCTGGTTCCGGTGGATGCTCAATAACAGCCGGGCGAAGAGCGTATATGCCACGATGGACACCGTATTCCACAAGGGCCGTACCGACTGCGAAGACAATTCGGTGGTGATCGTTGAATTTGAAAACGGGGTGATCGGCGTGGCCGAGAACAGCTGGGCCAAACACGGCGGCATGGACGACCGCGCCGAAGTATATGGCACGGGCGGCGTGGCTTATGCCGACCTGTTCATGGGCAATGCCGCCATTACGTATAGCCGTAACGGTTATGGATATGCGATGGAAAAGGCCGACACCAGCGTGGGTTGGAGCTTCACTATTTTTGAAGAAGTGTTCAACCAGGGCTACCCGCATGAACTGAAGCATTTTATCGATTGTGTACGGAACGATAAGCAGCCACTGGTAACCGGCGAAGATGGCCGGGCCGTGCTGGAAATCATCTATGCCGCCTATGCATCGGCAGGCAGCGGTAAAAAGATCGCGCTGCCTTTTCACCCGAAGGTGGAGCGGCCGATCGATTTGTGGAGGTAGGGGGCGTGTGGCGGGGCTGTTTCTCGCGGAGATAAACGGAGGAACGGAGGGTGGATGATGGTTGGGATGGCTTTGTATATGCGGGCTTTTTGGTTCGCGCAACGGACGCAGAGGAGCAATGACGCCATGAACGTGGTAAAGTCAAAAATCAAAAGTCAAAATGGTGGATCATAGTACAGGTGTTATCAGTAATGGCTGCAGTACAGCATCCGATAGCAGAAACCGTCGTCAAATGAGGCTTCCCTTTGCGCCATTGCTCCTCTGCGTCCGTTGCGCGAACCAAAAAATGGCCGGATAAAGCAGCAACCTGCTGTATCATCATTTCTCCGTTCCTCCGTTTATCTCCGTGAGAAACATACCGAAATACCCCCGCTCTGTTTTTAGTGTTTTCTGCAACAAACAGAATCCCCCTGTTTATTTACGCTGTGAAAAAAAAACTTACCGCCTGCGCCGCAAGCTATTCCGTAAGTAACCCAACCCTCCCTTTGCGTCATTGCCCCTTTGCGGCCGTTGCGTGAAACTGCTCCCGGCCTCCACCGCCAGCGACCCTTTTTGACTTTTGATTTGTAACTTTTGACTTTGCCCCCTCACCTGTTAAAGCTCTTACCCAAAAACTGCAGGGCTGGTACCAGGCCGGTGCGCCAGTAAATCCACTCGTGCGCGCCTGCCCGCATCCTGAATTCGTGGGGAATATTCCGGTTGCGCAGGGCAATATGCATCAGCGCATTGCCCTCATACAGGAAATCCTGGTCGCCGCAATCGAAATACCAGCGCACTTTTTTGAGGCTGTCTGCCGGAAGGGTTCTGGCCAGCGAAAGCGTATTGTTTTTGTGCCAGTGCTCCGTTACACGGGCTTTGCCTTTCGGTTTGTCGCCAAAAAGCGTAGTGAACACATTGTTGTATTGGTCGTCGGGCATGGCTGCGATTGTTTCGTCAGACACGATGCCGGAACTGAAGGCGGCACAGCCCGAAAAAAGCGAAGGGTTGTGCATGGCCAGCAACAGCGCGCCATGGCCGCCCATCGACAAACCCGATACGGCCCTGAACTCTTTGATCGGGCGTGTTCTGTATTGCGCATCTATATAGGGGATAAATTCCCTGATGAACATATCCTCATACTTTTCCTTGCCCTGGTAGTCGTTCATATACCAGGTGATACCCGCATCGGGCATCACGATGATCATGGGCGGGATGGTGCCGTCGGCAATCGCTTTGTCGGCCTGCCGGTCGGTTTCACCAAACTGCAGCCAGGCGGTTTCGTTGTCGGAATAGCCGTGCAGCAGGTACACCACCGGGTAATGTTTGTTCGATGTATAATAATCGGGCGGCAGGTAAATGGAATATTTTACGGGATGGGTCAGGATGCGGCTGGACATTTCCAGGCTTTCCTGCACCCTGGTATTTTGTTGTGCATGGGTAACCAGGCTTGTTACACAACACAGGAAAAAGAACAGGCAACGAAAGATGAAAGAAGTGGATCCGGCAGGCATAATCGGGCATTTATTTAACTACTAAGATAAGGAAGCGGCCTGCACCGGCGGCGACCGACAACTTTTTTATTGCCCGGCTTGTTTACGGTAGTAAACAGCCATATGCACAAAAATAAAACCTGGCTTATCACCGGGTGTTCCACCGGATTTGGGCGGGAGCTGGCAAAGCAGGTGCTCGGTCAGGGGTATGAGGCTGTTGTGGGCGCACGCCGGCTGGGCGATGTGGCCGACATTGTATCGGCCTATCCCGAGCAGGCCATCGCGGTACAGCTGGATGTAACCAAAAAGGAAGAGATTCGCGCGTCGGTCAACAGGGCGGTTGACATCTTCGGTACCATCGATGTGCTGGTTAACAATGCCGGCATTGGTTATTTCGGCGCCATTGAAGAAAGCGAAGAAGAGGAAGTGCGGCGTATGTTCGAAATCAATTTCTTCGGCCTGGCGGCGTTAACGCGCGAAGTGTTGCCGGTGATGCGGGGCAACAGGAGGGGGCATATCATCAATATCTCTTCGATAGGCGGATTTGTCGGTTTCCCGGCAGTAGGTTTTTACAATGCAACCAAATTTGCGGTGGCAGGCTATTCGGAAGCCCTGTCGAAAGAAGTGGAGCCCCTGGGTATTCATGTAACCGTGATCTGCCCCAGCGGCTTTCGTACCGATTGGGCGGGCCGCTCGGCAAACGATTCAAAAATCGTGATCGACGATTACAGGGAGTCAGCCCACAGGAACCAGTCGACCATTCGCGACAACAGCGGCAAACAACCCGGCGACCCCGCACGTGCGGCGGCGGCCATTATACAAGTGGCCGAAACAGAGCAGCCTCCGCTGTACCTTTTCCTGGGCGGCGGCGCTTACCGTGGCGCCACTACCAAGATCGGCTGGCTGCAAAAAGACATAGAAACCTGGAAAGAAGTGACCCTCGGCGCCGATGCACCCCCGGAAAGCTAACACCCGTCGGGTAATCCCGTCGGGTATACCCGACGGGTGTGGGCATCAGGCGGCGGCGCGTGACGATTGCCGGTACTTCGAGAGATTGATCAGCAACACGCTGGTCAGGATCACCGCCAGCCCGCCGATCTGCAGAAAGCTCATGTGCTCACCCGCCAGCAGGGTACCCAGCAGCACCGCCACCACCGGGTTTACATACGCATAGGTGCTCACCTGGGTGGCAGGGCGCACCTGCAGCAGCCATACATAGGCGCTGTAACCCGCCAGCGAACCCATGGTGATCAGGTGAGCACCTATGCGTATGTAAACCCGGTGGTGATCAGGTACAGCACCGAACCCCAGCCCTGCACCGATACTGCCGCCGGATCGAAATCGCGGTATTCGTGGTTGAAAGCGGCGGCAACCGCAAAGGCAATGCCCGCGATCAGCATCTGCCAGGCGCTGGCTACCGACGAAGAACCGGTTGCATGGTATTTGGAATAGATCGATCCGCCGGCCCAGGCCAGCGAGCCGATCACCAGTATGATCAATCCCCATAGCTCGTGCTGCGAACCGTTTTCGGCCAGCGCATGCGAAAGCTTTTCCTTGAACAGCATAACAACCCCTGTAAAACCGATAATGAGCCCGGCGATGGTGGTGCGGTTGCGCAGGTTCTCGCGCCATTTCGGTTTGTCGAGCAATACAAACCAGACCGGAGAGGTCGACACCAGTACCGCCACCAGCGAAGAAGGCAGCTCTTTCTCCACCCAGATCACCGCGCCATTACCTATCAGCAGCAGCAACAGACCGGTAATGCCGGCTACCATGACCTGCTGCGGGTTCCATAGTTTTTCCTTCCGGTAAGCGCACCAGGCCATCATGATCAGGCCCGCGGTGATAAAACGGATGGCGCCCATCAGGAGTGCCGGAATCTCATGCACCGCTTTGGCGATGAAAAAATAGGTAGACCCCCAAACAAGGTACACAATGGCAAAAGCCAGCACAACCAGTGCGGCTGATGGGTTTTTTGTAGCGGCAGACATATTTCAGGAATTGGGTATAACGATATGCGGTTCTTCTTTCACGGTTTCGAGCACGATGGTGGTGCGGGTGGAGGCAATGCGCGGGATCTTTTTCAGCGAGTGGCGCATCAGCCGCATAAGGGCATCGGTGTCTTCGGTGCGAACCTTGATGATAAAACAATCTTCACCCGCAATATGATGCACTTCCTGCACTTCGGGAATCTTTGAAAGGGCTTCCGTTGTTTTGCCGGTTTCACCAAACCCGTCGGTGGTGCGGATAAAAATGAAAGCAAGCAGTTTCTGCTGCACCGCCAGCGGGTTGATACGGGTGTGGTAACCCTGGATGACCTCTTTCTGCTCCAGCTTCTTCACCCTTTCCAGTACGGCCGAAGGCGCCATTTCCAGCTCACGGGCGAGATCGGCATTCGAAATCCGCGCATTTTCCTGCATCAGCTCCAGGATCCGGAGATCGATTGTGTCAATATTTACCGACATTTCCGATTGTTTAACGGCAAGTTACTGATGATTCAGAACATTATTCTGTTTTTAGGTAAGTTTTATGAATGATTGATTGCGCATGCCGGCTCCTTTATTTTCCTTACATTGGATGATGCGAAATATATTAACGATGGGCCGGTCAGCTTTGCTCCTGGCTTTTGCGATGCTCTTTTTCAGCGGTATATCATCCGCCCAGTCTGATTCGGGCGAACGGTACCGCCCCCTGTTGCATTTTACCCCTGCGCGCGGCTGGATGAACGATCCGAACGGCCTGGTATTTAACAACGGCATTTACCACCTGTTTTATCAGTACTACCCCGACAGCAGTAAATGGGGACCCATGCACTGGGGGCATGCAACCAGCCCCGATCTGCTGCACTGGACGCACCGGCCCATTGCCCTGTACCCCGACAGCCTCGGGTATATTTTTTCGGGAAGCGCGGTGGTAGACAAAAACAATACCAGCGGCTTTGGCACCGGCGGCATACAACCGCTGGTAGCGATCTATACCTACCACGACGCAAAGGCGGCCAAGGCAGGGAAGATCGATCACCAGACACAGGGCATTGCCTATAGCCTTGACAATGGGGTAAGGTGGACCAAATACGCCGGCAACCCGGTATTGAAGAACCCGGGCATTGACGATTTCCGCGACCCGAAAGTCAGCTGGTTTGCCCCCGGTAAGAAATGGGTGATGGCCCTGGCGGTTGACGACCATATCGAATTTTATTCTTCGCCCGACCTCAAACGCTGGGAAAAAGAATCGTCGTTTGGTGAAAACCTGGGCGCACATGGCGGCGTATGGGAATGCCCCGACCTCTTCCCGCTTACAATAAACGGAAAAGAATATTGGGTGCTGATCGTGAATATCAACCCCGGAGGCCCCAATGGCGGATCTGCCACGCAGTATTTTGTGGGGTCGTTCAACGGCAAAACATTCCGCCCCAACGACGCCGAGATACGCTGGCTGGATGATGGCCCTGATAACTATGCCGGCGTAACTTTTTCCAATACCGGCGGCCGGCGGCTGTTCATCGGCTGGATGAGCAACTGGGCCTATGGGCAGGAAGTGCCGACCTATCGCTGGCGCAGCGCTACCACCCTGCCGCGCGAGCTGTCGTTGCGTATGGTGAATGGCAAGGCGCTGGTATCGAGCCTGCCCTCGGCAGAAGTGAAAAAGCTGGAAGCGTCTGCAAAAAGCGGTAACGGATCAGCCACGTTCAGCAAAGCGCTGGCCGAGAACCGCGACAGCCTGCTGCGTATAGACCTCACCATCCCCGCCAAAGATTTCTCCATGGCTTTCAGCAACGACCAGGGGAAGCAACTGGTATGGGGATTCGATGCGGCGACGAATCGTTTGTATATCGACCGGCATGCCAGCGGTGATACCGGCTTTCACCCCGATTTCGGAAAAACCAGTTATGCGGCACGTAAAACAACGGCCGGCGAAATCAGGATTACCTGCATTGTTGACCGCTCGGGAATGGAACTGTTTGCCGACGACGGATTAACCGTTATGACGGCGATTTATTTTCCCGGCAAGGCATTCAGCAAAGCGGCCGTTCTTAGCGGCGCAATTACCGGCAAGTGGAGCCTCTCCCGCCTGAAACCAGTCACTGTAAAATAGCGATCATACAACGAGCGAATCAGGCGATGACCCGCTTGGATACATCTGCTTTTTTCGGAAGCGCTTTTAGCAGCATGCACAGCAGGAATCCGGTAAAGGCGAGTCCGGCGCCGACAAATTCAGGTGAGGTGAATCCGAAACCGGCGGCAATGGGTAAACCACCCAGGAAAGCGCCCAGTGCATTACCCATGTTTGACGTGGCCTGCAGGGAAGCGCTCGCCAGCATTTCTGCTTTGGGTGCATTGCTGATCATCAGCATTTGCATAGGCGCAATAACGGCAAAAGCTACGGCACCGGTGAGGAAGGTCAGTATAACCGATATCCACATGAATTTCGACAGCAGGGCGATGGTCAGCAGCATAATGATCATGCTCAGCAGCAGCATGGAGGTTGTTTTCAGCGGCGAGAAACGGTCGGCCAGGCGGCCACCGATAAAATTACCAACTGCCATACCCAGGCCGGCTACCATCATGATAAGCATCATCTAGTTGGCGGGTACACCCGATACTTCGGTCATCAGCGGTGCGATATAGCTGATCCAGGCGAACATGCCGCCGGTGCCTATAGAAGAAATACCAACGATGGTCCAGAACGCCGGACTTTTAAACAACTGCAGGCTTTCCCGTACAGAATTGTTTTCGTCGTTTTTGACGTCCGGCAGCCATTTGTGTATGCTGATCGCTGTTATCCAGGCAACGATGGCTACAATGCCGAAAGATATCCGCCAGCTGAACTGGTGGCCGATCCAGGTACCCAGCGGCACCCCAAAGAGGTTGGCGATGGTGAGTCCGGCGAACATGACCGAAACAGCCCTGGCCTCACGGCCGGGTTTTGCCAGCTTGGCTGCCACCACGGCGCCCACGCCGAAGAAAGCCCCGTGGGGCAAACCGGAGAAGAGCCGGGCGATCATCAGGGTAACATGGTTGGGCGACAACGCGAAGATGCCGTTGAACAGGCCGAACATGGCCATCAGCACCATCAATATTTTTTTGGGCGGATACTGCGCTGCAGCTATGACCATCAGGGGCGCGCCGATCACCACGCCCAGGGCGTAGAGCGAAATGAGGTGGCCGGCAACAGGAATGGATACATGAAGGGAACTGGCCACATCGGGCAGCACACCCATGATCATGAATTCTGCCATTCCGAGGCTGAGACCGCCCAGCATCAGGGTGATGAGTCCGGGCTGAACATCAAATTTTTTTTTCTCCGGCATGCCGGCCACCGGTTTTTCCGGCTGTTGACCGACCGGTTTTTCAGGTGTAACGGCAGCGGCGTTACGCGCCGGTACCGCGGTGTAAAAAGTCCTTTTGGACGTATGTGGGAAAAGTGTTTGTGTCATATTCATTGGGTTTAGCACTTAAAAAAAACCGCAGTATCCGGCCCTTGTGCGCAGAGCCGGCACTGTTTAAATAATGCGGACCGGCTTGCCTGACTGCATCACTTCCGATACCAGTTCGCGGTCGTAGCCCTGTGGCGCCGAGATCAGCACCAGGTCGATTTCGCTGTCGGATACAATCTCGCTGATCCCTTTTACCAATTCGGCATCGGGATAGAGGTTTTTTGCCAGTCCTTCCGATAAGGTTCCGTCAATTAATACCTTTTTCAGGTTGTAACCGTGGAGATTGCTGGTAGAAGGCATACTGAATATTTTGCCTGATTTGCTACACTCCACCAATCCGATGTTCTTGAACGTGTTCATAATTGTGGTTTTTAAAATGTCGGCAGCACTACGTTAAAGAAGCACAAAGTTAACTAAAATGGTTTAATCGATTAAACATTGTGTGATATGATAACGTTAAATGTTTAATTTTGTTGTGTCAACTATCTGATAGATAAGAATCTATGAAAAGAACAAGCCTGAAAGATATTGCCGAAAGGGTGGGGGTTTCCACCGCACTGGTTTCTTATGTATTGAATAACAAGAAAGAAGGACGTATCGGCAAGGCCATCGCCGCCCGCATCCGCGAAACGGCCCAGGCGATGAATTACCGCACCAACCAGATAGCTAAAAGCCTGAAAACCAATAAAACAATGACCATCGGGCTGGTGCTGGCCGATATTTCCAACCCTTTTTCCTCGGCCATCGCCCGGGTCATCGAAGATGCCGCCAACGAGCTTCGCTACACGGTGCTTTTCGGCAGCTCCGATGAAAATGCCGGCCGGTTCAGGCGCCTGGTCGATATTTTCCGCGACCACCAGGTCGACGGGCTTATCCTGCTGCCGCCCAACGGGGTGAGCGAAGACATCCGCCGTCTCTATGCCCAACGGGTTCCCTTTGTTCAGCTCGATCGTTACTATCCGGCTTCCCCCGGCAGTGTGGTGGCGCTCGACAATTTTGCCGCTGCTATGGAAGGCACAGCCCTCATGCTATCGAAGGGCCGGCAGAAAATCGGGCTGATCGCTTTTGAAACGCAGCTCTATCACCTGCACCAGCGCAAGCTGGGCTACCAGCAGGCGCACCAGCAGCTGGGCCTCACACCCGACCCGGCCCTGGTGGTGGAGCTGGGGGTGCATCACCTGGAAAAAACGGTGCCTGCCGCCATCGACAACCTGCTGGGCAAAGGGGTCGACGGGCTCTTGTTCGTATCCAATACCCTGTCGGCCATCGCCCTGCGGCACCTGAACCAGTTGCCCGTACGGGTACCCGACGACCTCTCCGTGGTCAGCTTTGACGAAAACGAGCTGCTCGACCTCTTTTATGCACCCCTGACCTACCTGCGGCAGCCGCTGCAGGAAATGGGTCGCAAAGCGGTGGAACTACTGCTCTCTTCCATGGAAAATCCGCAACAGATCAGCCGGGTCCATTTCCCCGCCACGCTGGTGAAACGCCGTTCGGCCTGACGGACAGAAATGATATAAGCAAAGCGTTGAAAAAATTACAGGACTGACCAGGTTGTTTTATGCATCGGGCCAGGCCAGGAGTAAAAAATCTGTCACCAGGCGGCAAATGCCGCCGCCGGCATCATATCCGATCAGGCTGGGGTAGAGGCCGTCGCCCCATCCGCTGGAAAACATGGCCACGGTAGCCGGCCCTTCTTTAAACAGATACCAGCTGCGGGTATTCTTATAGGTGGCCTGCATCCAGTCGATCAGGCGCTCAAAGTTTTTTTCGTCGCGGTCAAAGAAAGCGGCAAAGGTGGCGGCTGCCGACTGATCCATAAACGATCCTGTACCGGCATCAACAGGGTAGCCGAAATAATAGCCCTCTTCGAGCGTAGCAGGGTTTTGGGATGCTGTGAGGGCGAACGCCCAGCGAACCGGTGCGGCAGCTGAAAACCGGATGCGCGCAAATCCAATCCGCTCGTCATCCTGTAACCTGGCAATGGCCAGCTCCAGCGGAAAATTGCCTGTGGGAAACTGCGCCGTAAACGGTTCATCGTTCATGAAAATAAACGGGTCGCAGGCAATGATCCGGCCGTCGCGTACCGGCAGATCGCCAATGGGCTGGCAGTAAAATTCGTAACGGGTGCCATCGGGATTGGTAAACGTAAAGCCGTCGTGGAAAACATCTTCCAAAAAGGCGGGGATGGAGGGCGTATTTGTCACGGGCTGCTGATTTCAAAAATAGAACGCAGCAACCGGCAAAAAATTATCCCTGGTCGCCGCCCAGATCGGGGCGCCGCGCCGCTGTGCGCGCCAGGGCCTGTTCATAGCGCCATTCATCTACTTTTTTCAGGTCGCCGCTCAGCAATATATCGGGCACTTTCCAGCCGCGGAAATCGGCCGGCCGCGTGTACACCGGCGGCGCCAGCAGCCCGTCCTGGAAAGAGTCGGTCAGCGCCGAGGTTTCGTCGCCCAGTACGCCGGGTATCAGTCTTCCGATGGCGTCGACCACCACGGCCGCGGCCAGTTCGCCGCCACTCAGCACATAATCGCCGATGGATATTTCCATGGTTACAAAATGGTCGCGGATCCGCTGGTCGATCCCCTTGTAGTGCCCGCAGATGATCAGCAGGTTATCCTTTAACGAAAGCCTGTTGGCGGTTTGCTGGTCAAAACGTGGTCCGTCGGGCGTCAT
>JASGFZ010000066.1:0-12733 GCA_047605345.1 Flavihumibacter sp.
TATACGATCCTTCCTTACCTTTCGATCAAACGATCCTGTTGGAAAAATGTGAACGATGTGCTTATAATAAACTCTGTGGCCGGTAATAATTAAATACTTTTATTGCCATGGTCCTCTTGCGGCATGTTCCGTTTTTAAAGGCGGTGTTCCTGTACAGCCTGACTGCTTTCGGCGGGCCGCAGGGTCATTTCGGCATGATGCTGAAAACATTTGTGCATCGCCGCCGCGATGTTAGCCAGGAAGAGCTGATCGAGTACAATGCTTTTTGCCAGCTGTTGCCCGGCGCCTCTTCCACGCAGGTGATAACATTGATCGGGTATAAGAGAGGCGGTGTTCCGCTGGCGGTGCTGACCCTGCTGATCTGGACCCTTCCGGCCTGCGTGCTGATGGGCGCCCTGAGCTTCCTGATCCGTTATTTTGACAGCCAGTCTGCCAAAAGCCAGGTATTCCGCTATATAGCGCCGATGACGATCGGTTTCTTGGCTTATGCCTCTATGATGGCTTTCCGGATGTCGATACACAATACCATTACACGCGTGATCATGATCATGACGGGTGCGCTGACCTTCGCCTTTTTCAAAGCGCCCTGGATGATACCGCTGCTGATCATCGTGGGCGGATTTGTGACCAACCTGAGCGACCGGCGCATTCCGCAGGGCAACGAAAAACCGCAAAAGATCAAGTGGAGCAATATCTGGTTGTTTGTGGTGGTATTTGTCCTGGCGGGTTTGCTCAGTGAGCAGGCGCGCAAGCAGAACTGGCCCAACCGCCGGCCCATCAACCTGTTCGAAAACACCTATCGTTTCGGAAGCCTGGTATTTGGCGGCGGGCAAATGCTGGTGGCCATGATGTACGAACAGTTTGTTATCAGGCCCGAGTCGGAGAAAGTGGTGCGCGAAAACCCCAATGCGGTGAAAGTGAGCCGCGATGATTTTTATACGGGTGCGGGCCTGGTGCGCGCCATGCCGGGGCCGGTTTTTTCCATTGCCTCGTTCATGGGTGGTACCGCTATGAACGACCGGGGCGTGGCCTGGCAGGTGGCTGGCTGTGTTATTGGCTCGGTAGCGATTTTTCTGCCCAGTCTTTTCCTGGTGCTTTTCTTTTTCCCGATATGGAACAACCTGAAAAAATATGCGGTTGTTTTCCGGGCGCTGGAAGGTATTAATGCAACGGTGGTGGGTATTCTGATCGCGTCGACCGTGTACATGCTGAAAGATATTTCCCTGCACGAATGGACCGATCACGGCATTATGAATGTACTGGTCATTGCTGGCACCTGGAGTTTTTTGCAGTATTCGCGGCTGCCTTCGCCGGTGATCGTTTGCATTTGTTTGTTGCTGGGCTACCTGTCGTAATACAGGTCAGGCCCTGAAATGATGGAGTACCGGAAGCTCAATGCGAAAGGTGGTGGTTTCGTTGTTGGTAACCAATATGTTTATTTGTCCCTTGTGCATGCCGATGATCCGGCGGGCCAGGGCGAGCCCCAGGCCAAAGCCTTTTTCCTGGCTGGTTTTTGCCGCCCGGTAAAAAGGCTGGAAAATAGCTTCGGCTTCTTCCTTCTCAATCGGGTTGCCTTCGTTTACCACATCTATCTGGATCCAGGGGTTCCTGAACCGGAGCAGCACCCGGCTGGTATGGTCTGCAGAGTATTTGCAGCCGTTTTCGATAACGTTCGAAAAGGCGCTGAACAGCAGATCGGCATTGCCAAACACCATGAAATCTTTTTCATCGTCGGGAAAATCATCAAACTGAACAACCACCTGGTATTCGGCAGACAATTTTTTTACCGCCGCAACGGTTTTTAACAGCACTTCGTCGAGCCGGATCTCATCCAGCTCAATATTGCCCGTGTGGCCTGTTTTCGCCATTTCCAGGAGGCTCCTGGTAAGCTGCCGCATTTGCTGAACATCTTCCTGTACCGACATTAAAACGGCCCGGTATTCGTTTTCCGACCGCTGTTTTTGCAGGGTGACTTCCAGCTGCGATGAAATGGAGGAGAGGGGCGAAGACAACTCATGAGAGGCGTTGGAAATAAAACGACGTTGTGTCAGGAATGACTCCTGCATCCGGTTGAGCAGGTCGTTGAACGTATTCGCAAGGCGGAACAGCTCATCCTGCCCGCTGCCCGCATCAATGCGCTGGCTGAGGTTGCGGGTGCTGATATTTTGCACTTCTTCAATGATGGCGGAGATGGGCCGAACCAGCTGCCGGCTAAATAAAATACCGGTAACCATGCTGAGGAGGGTGCCGGCGAGCCAGGAGCCGATCAGGATTTTACGCAGGTCGTGCAGCCAGATCCGGCCTTCGGTGTCGGTAGCGGCCACCACTACCACAAAGGGTATGGGGGCGTCGGTTTCATATTGACCAAAGGCATCGCGGTTATCCAGCTTAAAGGCCAGCTCACCATTGTCGATGATGCGCTTCAGCTGTTCGTCGGTCAGCTGAAAATCGTCGGAAGGCTGGTTGTTGAAGGTGTACAGCAGTTTATTGCCGGTTGTGTAAATGTGTACCGACTTATTGGTGTAAAAGGGCACATTGCTGGAATCGATTTTCGTCATCAGCAGGCGGTTGTTTTCGCCGAGCAGCTTATACAGCTGCGCCACATTGTGCGACCGGCTGAACAGCCTGGTTTCAAAATTCGCCCTGCGCTGAAGCGAGGAAAAATAGTACACGGAGAAAGAGGTCAGCAATAACAATATTGCCACCAGCAAGGTGAAGAGCAAGGTGATTTTGGTGCGAATGGTCACGTCAGATGCTTTCTTTCAGCACATAGCCCATGCCAACCTGCGTGTGAATCAGTTTTTGGTCGTAATCGCGGTCAATCTTTTTACGGAGAAAGTTTACATACACGTCAATAACATTGGTGCCGGTGTCGAAGTCGATATCCCAAACGTTCAGTGCAATATCGGCCCTTGACACCACCCTGTTTTTATTTTTGATCATGTATTCCAGTAACTGGAATTCTTTCGCCGTCAGCTGGATCGCATTGCCTGCCCGTGAAACCTCCTTGCTGTCAAGGTTGATCACAAGGTCGTTTACGCGGATATTCTTGCCCACGGCAGGCACCGACTGCGTTCTTTTGAGCAAAGCCCGGATCCTCACCACCAGCTCAGCAAAGTCAAATGGCTTTACAAGATAATCATCCGCGCCGTTATTAAAGCCCTCGATTTTATCTTCGGTGCTGCCCAGCGCGGTCAGCATCAGTACGGGAACCTGGAGGTTGATGTTCCGGATGTATTTCAGCAGGTCATAGCCGTTCATGCCCGGCAGGTTGATGTCGGCAATGATAAGTTCATAATCGTTGTTGTCGAAAAGCTTACGGGCGATGGTACCGTCATAGGCCAGGGTAACTTTGTACTGCTGCTCTTCCAGGCCCTTTTTCAGGGTTTCGGCGATCTTTTTTTCATCTTCAACCAATAAAATGCTGATGTCAGACATATTCACGGGGTTGCTTACGCACTAATGTAACAAATTGCGGGCCGCCCTGTTTAGCCCCGGTAATTAGAAAGGCATTAAAAGGAAACCGGCAGCCACCGCTGCATACATCATGAACTGCCGCTTGTTCAGCCGGCCTTTCAGGACGTCTAAAAAATGCTGATAGGTAGTAAGCAAACGGCGCATGTAACTGATTTAAACAAGACAAAGCCGGGCGGTTGCGGCTTCCAGCGTGGATTCTTTTTTGGCAAAGCAAAACCGCACCAGCCTGCTATCGGTTGCCTCCCGGTAGAAAGCCGAAACCGGGATACCGGTAACCTTATGGGTAATCGTCAGCCAGCGCACAAAGTCAATATCGGCCATATTGTTTATGCGGTGGTAGCGGGCGCAGATAAAATAGCTGCCGCCCGAAGGCAATAGATCGAAACGGCTTTTTTGCAGCAGCGATATAAAATAATCCCGTTTTGCCTGCATGGTTTTTCCCAGTTGCAGATAGGCGTCCCGGTCGCCCAGGTAAGCTGCCAGGGCTACCTGCACCGGCGTATGGCAGCTAAAACAATTGAACTGGTGCACTTTTCTGAAAACAGTGGTAAGGGCTGGCGGAGCAACCGCATAACCGATCTTCCAGCCGGTGCAATGATAGGTTTTTCCAAAAGAAAAACAAACGAAGGCCCTGGCCCGCAGATCGGGATACCGGAGCAGCGAAAGATGGGTTTTATTGTCAAAAACCAGGTGCTCATACACTTCGTCGCTTACCAGGAAGAGCGGATGCCGGCTGATGATTGCCTGCAGGGCGCATATATCTGCCTCCTGCAAAACGGTGCCGGTGGGGTTGTGGGGTGAATTGATGATGATGGCGCGGGTTCGGGGGCCGATGGCCGCTTCCACCTGCTGCCAGGGGATCCGGAAAGAATCCGTGAGCGGTATCAGCACCGGCTTTGCGCCGTTCAGCACTATATTGGGGATATAGGAATCATAGGCCGGCTCAAATACGATCACCTCATCGCCCGGTTGCAGAAGACAGGTCAATGCCGTGTAGATGGCATAGGTTCCCCCGGGTGTTATGGTGATTTCGTTAACGGGGTCAACGGTTGCGTTGTATAAAAAGCTGATTTTTCCGGCGATCGCTTCCCGCAGCGGCAGCCATCCGGCCATCGGCGCATACTGGTTGTGCTGCTGCCGCATGGCCGTGGTTACCAGGTCGATGAGCTGCCCGCTCATGGGAAAATCAGGAAATCCCTGCCCCAGGTTCACCGCGCCCTCTTCGGCGGCCAGGGCACTCATGGCCGTAAAAATGGTAGGACCTACAAAAGGCAGTTTGTCGGGAGTGGCTGACATCCCTCAAAAATAGGCATCAGCTTTGGGAACTGCGCGCCTGTTCGCGGTAATCTGACGGACTCAGGCCTACCTGGTGCCGGAAAAACTTGGCAAAATTCGAATTGTCTTTAAAATGAAGATAAAAAGCCACTTCGGCCACGGTCATATCGGTGTTTTTCAACAGGGATTGCGCCTCGAGGATCAGCCGTTCCCGAACCAGCTGCGCAGCGGTTTTGCCTGTTTGCTGTTTCAGGAGGTTGCTCAGGTAGGTGGGGTGCAGGTGCAGTTCGTGGGCGACATATTTCAACGTCAGCGCTTCGTCTTTTTTGCCTTTGTTCAGCTCAATGAAATAGTTGTTCAGCGATTGCAGGAAATTATTCAGCGTAGTGTCTTTTCCGTTGAGGGGCTGCTGGTTTTCCGGAACAAACATCGCCTTACAGTTGTACAGGAAGATGTGCAGGTAATGATAAAGCATCTCCAGCCGCTCGGGGTGTTCGCTGTGCAGCAGGGCATACATCTGGTCAAGATCGGCCAGCAGCTTGGCGGTTTGCGCCGGGGCTGGTTTTACCATTAACCCGTTTTCGGTGTGGAAAAACCGGAACTCGCGGAAAAGATACTCGGCCTGCGGATACTGGAAAATAAAATCGGGGGTAAAGAAAAGAAGATAGCCGCGCCAGCCCTGAACATTTGCATACTGGCGGATATGCCAGGGGGATGTGAAGTAGAGAGCACCTTTTTCAGCCTTATAAACCTGGTTGGAAATGGTGAGGTCAAAATGGCCGCCGGCCACCAGTCCCACAACAAATGCATTCAGGCGGAAAGGGCTTCCCGATCCGTCCTGGTAAACATTGGGGATGTCTTCAAGCCTGACCAGGTCAAAATGCGGTGACTGGGGCGACATCCCCGCCGAGGTGTTCCTGAACGATTCAACCAGATTTTCAAAATACGTTACCTGTTTCTGCATATGTATGGATTCTCTTGATAATTAACGGATAAGGATGGCCGTTGCCTCTATTTCCACCAGGTATTCGGGTGCAATAAGCGCTTTTACCTCTACCATGGTGGTGCAGGGGCGGATTTCTCCGAAAACCTCGCCATGCGCGCGGCCGTATTCTTCCCATCGGCTGATATCGGTAACGAATAACCTGGTTCGAACAACATCTTTGACGCTCGATCCGGCTGTTTCCAGCATTCTGGCGATTTTTTCCAGAATAAATTTTGTTTGGGCATAGGCATCGCCGGCGCCCACCACCTGGTTGTGCTCATTCAGCGCAACGGTGCCGGTTATTTCAATGGTGTTTCCCACTTTAACGGCGCGGCTATAGCCAATGAGGTTTTCCCAGGGCGCGCCTGAGGAATAATTATATCTGGTCATTACGGCCTGTTTTTAAAAGCGGCAGTGCGGGTTTTGGTAGCGGGGAGTATTATCGGCTTCGCCGACAGGCAATATTATCTGGCAAAAATAATACCAGGCGGTTTTTGCAGGCTTGAAAAAGTTCACAGGCGGCTATAAAAACCGTTCTCCTTTTTTCCTTTTCACTTCGGCAACGAAGTTCTTGATTTCCTGTTCTTTCGATTTCTGACAAACCAGCAGCACATCTTTCGTATCCACCACGATAAAATCATCCAGCCCCTGGAGCAGCACCAGCTTGTCGTCGGGCACATGCACCATGCATTTGGTGGCGTCGATAACCACCACATTGGTTCCAGCTACCGCATTGTCGAGGTAGTCTTTGTCGAAGTTATCGTAGGCACTGTTCCAGGTGCCGAGATCGCTCCAGCCGAAAGAAGAAGGAATAACATACACATTATCGGCTTTTTCCATAATACCGAAATCGATCGAAATATTGGTGCATTGCGGATAGATCGTTTCCAGCGCAGTCTTTTCTTCGGGCGTATTGAAAAGGGCTTTTTCGGCATTGAACAGCTCGTGGATTTCGGGCAGGTACTGTTCAAAGGCAGAGAGGATGTTTTTCACCTGCCATACAAAAATGCCGGCGTTCCAGAGAAACTCCCCGCTGCTGACAAATGTTTTAGCCAGTTCAAGATTGGGCTTTTCCATAAAGGTTTTCACTTTGTACACATTATCGGAAACCGCGTGCTGCTCAAACTGAATATAGCCGTAACCGGTATTCGGGTGCGTGGGTTTGATGCCCAGGGTAATGAAGGCGTTGTGTTTGTTGACAAAGCTCAATGCTTCAAGACAAACTTTTTTAAAGGCAATATTGTCGAGGATCAGGTGATCGGATGGCGCCACAATAAGGCTGGCCTTCGGGTCTTTCTGTATCAGCTTGAAAGAAATATAGGCAATACAGGGCGCTGTATTCTTTCTGGACGGTTCGCCGAGAATATTTTCAACGGGCAGGTCGGGCAACTGATCCTTTACAATACCGGCATATTCGTCGGAAGTAACCACATAGATATTCTCTTTGGGAATAAACTCGGCATAACGCTCAAAGGTCCATTGAATCAGGGTCTTGCCCGTATTCAGGATATCCAGGAACTGCTTCGGATAGCTGGTACGACTCATAGGCCAGAATCGGCTTCCGATTCCGCCCGCCATGATGGCTACATAGTAATGCTGGTTCATTATAAAAGGCCTTCTTTGATTAAATCGTGCAAATGTAACACACCGAGATAGTGGTTGTTCTCTCCAACCACCACAAGTTGTGTAATATCATATCTTTTTAATACACTAAGTGCGTTCACCGCCAATTCATCGGGCCCGATGGTTTTGGGCGAAACGGTCATGATATCGGCGGCGCTGACGGTGGTCAGCGAATGGCTTTTTTCCAGCATCCGGCGCAGGTCGCCGTCGGTCACCACACCCAGCAGGGTCTCGTTCGCATCGCAAACAACGGTAATGCCCAGCCGGCTTTTGCTGATCGAAAGAATGATTTCTTTCAGCGGGGTGGCGGGTGAAACCAGGGGCCGTTCATTGTTTACATAAAGATCCCGCACGCGCATGTAGAGCCTTTTACCCAGGTTGCCGCCGGGATGGTATTTTGCAAAGTCCTGGCCGTTGAACCCGCTGAGCTCCATCAGGCAAACCGCCAGGGCATCGCCCATAACCATTTGCGCCGTGGTGGAGCTGGTGGGCGCCAGGTTATTGGGGCAGGCTTCTTTGCTTACTGTTGTATTCAGTACAAAATCAGCCTGTTTGGCAAGAAAGGACTGCATATTGCCCACCATCGCCACCAGCTGGTTGCCGAAACCTTTGACCAGGGGCACCAGGTATTTTATTTCGGGACTTTCACCGCTTTTGCTGATGATCAGCACCACATCGTGCTGCTGAACCATGCCCAGGTCGCCGTGAATGGCGTCGGCGGCATGCATGTACAGGGCGGGGGTGCCGGTTGAGTTCAGCGTGGCCACGATCTTTTGGGCCACAATGGCGCTTTTGCCGATGCCGCTCACCACCAGGCGGCCATTTGATAACCGGATGGCTTCCACCGCATCGGCAAAGCCCTGGTCGATGCCGGGCAGCAGGGCCGCCAGGGCGTCTGCTTCCTGGCGAATGGTTTGCCGGGCCGTTTCCTGTATCTGGTTGCTGTTCATGCTGACCGGCAAAGCTAACTTTAAAAGCTATATTAACAGTCCGGCAATGGCCGGACCCTGCTTTTTGAGTAAATTCGCGTCCGCCTGAAAAGTGCCGGTCCGGTTTCTGTTCCCGGATCCCCGTTTTTTGGTACCTTAAGAGGGATTGCTTGTACGTGCGTCAGAAAATATGTCTCCATGGCAACAACTAGGAAGTCCGCAAAAACCGATACAACAAAAAAGTCCGGAAAATCAGCAGCGCCCGCCGAAAAGCGGCCTGCCCCGTCAAAAAGTCCGCGATAGCAGCCAAGTCCGCAATACCGGCTAAAAAGTCCGCCCCTGCCGATCTCGAATCCGCCCTGCAGGAGCATTTCGGCTTTTCCCGGTTCAAGGGCCGGCAGGAAGAGATCATCCGCTCGCTGATGAAGGGCCGCGACACGTTTGTTATCATGCCCACCGGCGGCGGCAAAAGCCTTTGTTACCAGCTCCCGGCCGTGCTGATGCCCGGCGTGGCGATCATTGTGTCTCCGCTGATCGCGCTGATGAAAAACCAGGTGGACCTGGTGCGCAGCTACAGCAGCAAAGACGATGTGGCTCATTTTCTCAACTCTACCTTAACCCGCAAGGAAACCCGCGAAGTGCATGAGGATCTTCAGTCGGGCCGCACCAAAATGCTGTATGTGGCGCCTGAAACCCTCACCAAGGCCGAGAACCTCAGCTTTTTCAGCAACCTGCCGATTTCCTTTTTTGCAGTGGACGAAGCGCATTGTATTTCGGAATGGGGGCATGATTTCAGGCCCGAATACCGCCGGCTGCGGGAGATGATGGAGCAGATCAATGCTTCGGCGCCGGTGATCGCACTAACGGCCACGGCTACCCCAAAAGTGCAGAGCGATATCGTGAAGAACCTCGACCTGCGCGATCCGGCTATTTTTATTTCCTCGTTCAACCGCGAGAACCTCTATTATGAAATCCAGCCCAAGATCAGCAAGGAGCAGACCATCCGCAATATGGTACGCTATATTGTGCAGAACAAGGGAAAAAGCGGGATCATTTATACCCTGAACCGCAAAACCACTGAAGAGCTGGCCGATCTGCTGGTGGCCAACGGCATCAAGGCCGTGGCGTATCATGCGGGGCTGGACAGCAAGCTTCGCGCCGAAAGGCAGGATAAATTCCTGAACGAAGACACCCAGGTGATCGTGGCCACCATTGCCTTCGGCATGGGCATCGATAAGCCCGACGTGCGGTTTGTGATCCACTATAATATTCCCAAGAGCATTGAGAACTATTACCAGGAGACCGGCCGTGCGGGCCGCGACGGCCTGGAGGGGAACTGCATTCTTTATTATTCGCACAAAGACGTAGCCAAGCTGGAGCACCTGATGCGGGACAAGCCCCTGAGCGAGCGTGAAGTGGGGGCGCAGCTGATCAACGAAACGGTGGCTTATGCCGAAAGCGGCGTCTGCCGCCGGAAGATGCTGCTCAGCTATTTCGGCGAGGAATGGTCGGAAGACAATTGCGGGCAGTGCGACAACTGCCGCCATCCGAAAGAACGGGTGGAGGCCAAGGCCGAAGCGGTGAAAACGCTGAAGCTGGTGAAATACCTCGAAGGGCGCTTCAACACCGATTACGTAGTGAACATCCTGATCGGCCGGTTGACACCGTCGAACAAGATGTACCGCCACGACAGCACCGATCATTTCGGCACCGGTAAAGAGCAGCCGGATCATTACTGGAGCTCGCTGATCAGGCAATTGTTGCTGGCGGGCCTGCTGAGCAAAGACATTGAAGAATACGGCCTGCTGAAGCTGACCAAAGCCGGCGAGGCATTCCTGAAAAAACCGCAATCGTTCAAGATCGTACGCAACAATATTTTTGAAGACGGCGCCGATGATGATGATGAGGGGGTTGATACCGGCGATGCGGCTGCATCGGTGGTGGATGAAAAGCTGTTCGAAATGCTGAAAGAGCTGCGGCAGAAAGAAGCGAAGAAAAAAGGACTGCCGCCGTTTGTGATCTTCCTTGAAACCTCCCTGCAGGATATGGCGACCCTCTACCCCACCACCGTGGCCGAGCTGGAAAAATGCCAGGGCGTGAGCAAGGGAAAGGCCATGCGCTACGGCAAGCCTTTTGTGGAGATGGTGGCCAAATACGTGGAAGAGAACGATATCGAGAAACCCGATGATTTTGTGATGAAGAGCGTGGTGAACAAGAGCGGGCTGAAAGTATATATTATTCAAAACACCGATAAGCGGATTCCGCTCGAAACCATTGCAAAGAACAAGGAGCTGCGGCTGGACAACCTGCTGGAAGAGATGGAGACCATCGCCGCCAGCGGCACCAAGCTGAACCTTGACTATGCCATCGATGAGATGCTGGATGAATATGAGCAGGAAGAGATCCTGGAATATTTCAAGGGCTGCGAAACCAGCAGCCTGCAGGTAGCGCAGGAGGAAATGGCCGAGAGCAATTTTACCTGGGAGCAGCTGAAGATCATGCGGATTAAGTTTCTGGCGCAGTACGGGATGTGAGGGAAGTCAAAAGGCAACAATCAAAAGGCAAAAGAGGTGGCTGGTAAGGTGGGATGGTGGTGTTTTTCTAAAAACCGCTATTTGGTGCGGGAAATTGGAAATCTTCCCCTATTTTTGCGTCCCTGTTGTGAAAGACGGGCGTTGGTGCGGTAGCTCAGTTGGTAGAGCAAAGGACTGAAAATCCTTGTGTCGCCGGTTCGATTCCGGCCCACACCACGAAGAAAATCAAGCAGTTACAGAGTAAAATCAGTAGCTGCTTTTTTGTTGGGTCGAACAAGTACCGCTCGAATATTTACGGATATTTATGGATAAAAATATGGATATCATAGCCCCGATTTCTACAGCTTTTTCCGAAAGGAGTCGAATAATAAGCACATTCATTCGGCTCATTTAGAATGGTTTAATGATGCTGCGCCGGGGGCAAAGCGGAAATCAAAGGCGCCCCTGCGCGCGCAGCCATCGCGCACCTTTATTTTGAATCTATCCATCCGCTTGAAGATGGTAACGGCAGGGTCGGAAGAGCCATCGCAGAAAAAACCCTATTGCAATGCATGGGTCAACCGGTGGTTATGAGTCTTTCGGGAGCCATTGAGGCAAATAAGCAAGACTATTATGGGGCTTTGAAAAAAGCGCAGCAGTCGAGTGAGATTACACGATGGTTAGAGTATTTTGTGCGTACATGAAACAACTTAGCCCCGAAACGGAAATGAAAGTGATATAAATATGGCCTTACCCATAAATATAGGAGAGCTGATACATGGCAATACCATTGAATGGGAACGACTGGAGTTTAAGAAAGGATGGAATCCTGAAACAGCTATCCGGTCCATGTGCGCTTTTGCAAACGATCTGCATAACTGGGGTGGCGGATATATTGTAATTGGTATTGCAGAAGAGCAGGGCCAACCGGTATTACCGCCTGCAGGTTTGCCGCAAACGCAATTGGATGCCATTCAAAAAGAAGTATTGGCATTGGGCTATAAACTGCAACCTAATTATTTTCCTGTAATGCAGCCCTATGTTTTAGACGGCCAACACATAATGGTATTATGGTGCCCGGCCGGCGATAACCGCATTTACCTGGCGCCGGAATCATTGGGTAAGGGCGCACATAGAGCGCCTTTCGTGCGGGTGGGCTCGAATAGTGTGGTTGCAAAAGGGGAAACCTTAAGACGGCTTGAAGAGCTTACTGCCAGGGTTCCATTTGACGACCGTATCAATAACAGGGCAACCATTGCCGATTTGGATTTAGGATTAATTCAGGCCTATCTGCAGGAAGTTAAAAGTGATCTGTTTGAAGAAAGCAGGAAAATGCCGTTTGAAGAGCTGTGCCGTACCATGCTTATTGCAAAAGGGGCAAATGAAGACATTCGGCCGGTGAATATTGGCTTGCTCTTCTTTTCAAATGAACCTCAAAAGTATTTCGACCGAAGCTGGATAGAACTTGTATGGCACCGGGATATGACGGGCAGGAATTTCAATGAAATTTATTTTAAAGGGCCGCTCCATCGCCAGCTGAGAGACGCGCTGTCTTTCATTAAAACGAATATACTTTTCGAACAGGTGATTAAGCTGGAGGAGCAGGCTGAAGCGCTTCGATTCGCCAATTTCCCGCTTGCCGCTATTGAAGAGGCGCTGTCCAATGCCGTATATCATAAAAGCTATGAAATGCAAAACCCGGTTGAAATCCAGGTTTGGCCCGACAAAATACATATACTTAGTTTTCCCGGCCCTTTGCCCCCGGTAAATGCAACTGTCATAAAAACGCAAAGGCATATAGTGGCGCGGGAATACCGTAACAGGCGTATCGGGGACTTCCTAAAGGAGCTTAAGCTGACCGAAGGCAGGGGTACCGGCTTTCCCGCCATTTATGGAGCGATGGAAGCCAATGGCTCACCCGCACCTGTATT
>JASGFZ010000067.1:0-12707 GCA_047605345.1 Flavihumibacter sp.
ACTGTAAAGGATTACAGCCATTTTTAACCCGACTTTAGTCGGACAATAGTGATTTATTTTTAATACTCAATTATTTCATTGTTTTTATCAGGCATTCGTCCGGAAAATATTCTCATCCATCTTGCTTTCCTCCTCCGCCTTGGCCTTTATCTTACTGATTTTCCGGCCATAAGAAAGCTTCGTAATCAATACGAATAATACGGGTACAACAAAAATAGCCAGGGTGGTAGCGGCCAGCATACCGCCAAACACCGTCCATCCGATGGTCTTCCTGCTTTCGGCAGCAGCACCCGATGCGAAGGCCAGTGGTAATACACCGAGGATGAATGCCAGCGAGGTCATGATGATCGGCCGCAAACGCAGTTGTACCGCCTGCAAAGTAGCATGTAAAATATCGATGCCCCTATCCACTCTTTCCTTCGCGAACTCGACAATCAGGATGGCGTTTTTCGCTGCCAGCCCGATCAGCGTGATCAAACCGATCTGCGCATAAATATTATTCGTCAGGCTGGGCAGCAGGGTAAGCGTGATGATCGAGCCGAGGGCGCCGATCGGCACGGCGAACAATACCGAAAACGGTATCGACCAGCTTTCATACAGCGCCGCCAGAAAGAGAAACACGAATACAATGGAAATCGCGAAAATGGTGGTGGTCGCATTCCCTGCCGCGATCTCTTCGCGGCTCATACCTGAAAACTCATATCCATACCCGTCGGGTAATACCTGTTCAGCCACTTCACGCAGCGCCTGTATCGCCTGTCCGCTTGAATAGCCGGGCTTGGGCGTACCGTTGAATTCAATCGACCGGTAGATATTATAGTGCGAAATCACCGAAGGATTTTCTATCACTTTACTGGTCACCACCGAGCTCAGCGGGATCATATTGCCCTGGTTGTTGCGCACATAGAAATTCTGGAATTCAGACAGGTCGGAGCGGAAGCTGCTGTCGGCCTGCAACATAACGCGGAAGTTCCTGCCGTACAGGTTGAAATCGTTTACATAGCTGCTGCCCAGCAGGGTCGACATGGTGCCGTACACATCTGCCAGGCTGAGTCCCAATTGCTTCACCTTAACACGATCTACATCTATCTGGTAGGCCGGTGTGCGGGTGCTGAAAAAGGTAAACGCGGCGCCTATCTCGGGACGTTTCATCAACGCGCCCAGGAACTTCTGCCCTACCGCCTCAAACTGCTTGATATCGTCGGTGCTGGTCGTTTGCTGCAATTCAAAAGTGAAACCGGCTGTTTGTCCCAGACCCGGGATCGCCGGCGGCGCAATCGGCATGATGCGCGCCTCTTTGATATCGGCCGTACGCCGGCGGATCTCGTCCATTACACCCTGCAACTGCATCTGTTTCTCTTTACGCTGGTCCCAGGGTTTCAGGTTCACGAATATGGTGCCCACATTCGATTTATTCGAGAAGCTGAGGATGTTCAGGCCTGCAATACCACCCGCTACCTTGACGGCCGGGATGGATTGCAGCCTCGCTATCACATCTTTCATCATCTCCGCACTGCGCGTGGTGGAAGCGCCTTCCTGCATTTCATAGGTCACATACATGCGACCCTCGTCTTCAGTGGGGATAAAACCGGTAGGTTTGTTTTTAAACAGGACGAAGAGTCCCGCGAATACACAAATCATCATCACAATCACATAGGGCGTTCCTTTTATCCATTTCGCCACGCCCCGCGTGTACGAACGAGACAAACTGCCGAACCAACGGTTGAATGCATCGAAAAACTTTTCGGAGATATTCTTTTTTGCTCCCTCTTCTTTGGAAGGCTTCAGCAACAAAATACAAAGGGCCGGTGTCAGCGACAACGCCACAAAAGCCGATATCACTACCGATACCGCAATCGTAATAGCGAACTGCTGGTAAAGCCGTCCTACGATACCAGGCACAAAGCTAACCGGCACAAATACGGCTGCGAGGATCAGCGCAATGGCGATAACCGGTCCCGATATGTCGCGCATCGCTTTCTGCGTCGCTTCCTTCGGTGATATTTTTTCATGGTCGATATAATGCTGCACCGCTTCCACCACCACAATGGCATCGTCGACCACGATACCGATGGCCAGCACGAAGGCAAAGAGAGTCAGGGTATTGATCGTAAAGCCGAAGGGGATGAAAAATATGAAGGTCGCGATCAGCGATACCGGGATAGCAAGGATCGGGATCAGGGTAGCCCGCCAGTTCTGGAGGAAAAGGAATACCACCAGGATCACGAGGATCAATGCTTCCACCAGCGTATGCATTACTTCGTTGATCGATACCTGCACCACGGTGGCTGTCTCCGACGGCACGAGGTAGTCTACATCTTTCGGAAAATTCTTTCTGAGCCTTTCCAGCGCCTCGTTAACGCCCTTGTAAGTATCGAGGGCATTGGCGCCGGGCGCCTGGTAGATCAGCACAAAGGCCGCGGGGTGGCCATTGGCAAAGGCGTTGACGCCGTAATCGAACCTGCCGAGATCCACTTTGGCGACATCGCGCAGGTACACCAAGCTGTTGTCTGCAGGCCGGGTTCGCACCACGATGTTTTCAAACTGGCCGACGGTATTCAGGCGGCTGTTGGTAAGCACACTGAATTCATAGGTCTGCGTTACCGGCTGGGGGTTACCGCCGACTGTTCCCGCGGCTATCTGCAGGTTCTGCTCGGCCAGCGCGGCATTGATTTCGGCTGCGGTAATACCCAGTGCGGCCATTTTGCGCGGATCGAGCCACACCCGCATGCTGAAATCATCGGCCCGCGTGAAGATGTCACCCACTCCCTTCACCCGCAGCAGGGCGTCTTTCAGGTAGATATTTGCGTAGTTACCCAGAAAAGTGGCGTCGTGCGTGCCGTTGGGCGATATCAGCGCCAGCACCATCATAATGCTGGGGTTGCGCTTTCTAACGGTTAGGCCCAGCCGCTTTACCGCATCGGGCAGTGTGGGTTGGGCAACGCTGACCCGGTTCTGCACATCGAGCGTGGCAATATCTATATTGGTGCCTACCGCGAAATTGACGGTAATGCTGCTCTGCCCGCTGCTGGTGCTGTTGCTGGTCATATAAGTCATGCCCGGCGTACCGTTCACCTGGGTTTCGATGGCCGTGGTGGTGGTTTGTTCCACCGTTTGCGCATCGGCGCCTATGAAGTTACCGGCAATGGAAACAGTGGGTGGCGTAATATCGGGGTACTGCGCTACCGGCAGTGTCATCATCGCGATGAGCCCCACCAGCACCAACACGATGGAAATCACGATGGCAGTGACGGGCCGCTTTATAAAAGTATCTGCAATCATGTTATTTTATTTATTCGGTGCTGCATTGATCACCGATCCTTCGCGCAGGTTTTGTACGCCCTGCACCACAATTTTTTCACCCGCTGCCAATCCGTCTTTCACGATAATAGTGGAGTCGATCTGCTTGCCCAGCTTCACTTTACGCTGGAATACCTTGCTGCTGTCGCCAACGACATATACATAGAATTCCCCCAGTTGTTCTACCACTGATTTATAAGGAATGGCAAGCGCGGTTACCCCGCCATCGGCCTTCACGCGTACGGTGGCATTCATGCCGCCCCTGAGCGACCCTTTCGGATTCGGGAAGCTAAGCCTGGTTTTGATAGTGCCGGTTTGCGGATCCACGGCGCGGTCTACCAGCGCAATGGTGCCGGTATAAGGATATACCATATCGCCGAAAGCGAGCGTAAACAAAGAATCTTTGGGTGTTTTCTTCTGCTGTTGCAGCGAAGTGAAGCGATAGATATCTTTCTGGTCAACCGTAAAATCCACCGCCATGGGGTCGTCGGTCGATACCGTGTTCAGCACGGTAGCGCCTGCCACTACCGAGGTACCGAGCCGCACCTGCGATATGCCGATGGTGCCACTGAAAGGCGCCGTAATGGTCGCAAACCGTACGTTCGCCTGCACGGCGCGCACATTGGCTTTGGCGGCCTCCACCTGCTTCTTCGCGGCTTCGAGTGCTGCATTTGCGTAATCGACCTGTTGCTTGGCAATGGCATCCTGCTTATCCAGTTCATTGTAACGATCGGCGTCTTTCTGCGCCTTCAGCAGGTTGGTTTCCTGCACCTGCATATTGGCCAACGCACTCTGGTAGTTGGCGTCATAGGTTTGGGCATCGATGCTGTAGAGCCGCTGTCCTTTCTTAACCTTATCACCATCTTTAAAATAAATGCCGGTCACATAACCGGTTACCTGTGCCCGGATTTCGGTTTGGTGCAGCGGTACCAGCACACCGGGGTACTCGTCGTAATAAGATGCTTTTGTTGCGCTTACCTCGGTAAGCGTTACCGGCACTGCCGGTGGCAGTCCCTGGGTGGGTTGCTGCTGTTTGTTGCCGCAGGATGATAATATAAACAGCAGGCCGCAAAACACGCCGGCAACATAAACTTTATGCAACATTTGGTTCACGTTTTCTGATTAGTAGTTGATTTGGCCCAGGCTCTTCTGTACGTCGATTTTGGCCGACAACACCTGGTTCAACGAATTATAATAGTTGATCTGTGCCGAACGCAGATCGGTTTCGGCAACAATAACTTCCAGGTAGGTTTTTACACCCGACCGGTACTGCAGGTTAATTACATCATACACTTCCCGCGCCAGGTCAAGGTTCTCTTTCAATGCCAGGTAATTGGCATAACTGCTTTTATACGCAGCCATCGCCTGGTTGTATTCGGCATTCACGGCATTGGCAAAGCTGATCTTATCCAGTTCGATGCGCTTCAGTTGCCAGGTGGCCGCTTCGATACGCGCCTTTCTTTTTCCACCCTGGAAAAGCGGCAGTCCCAGCGTAAGGCCGGCATACGAGTTCGGGTAATTCGTATTATAGAGCTTCGACAGTTCTTCGTTCAGGAACATCATATTGTAATTACCGTTGAGCGACAACGAAGGCAGGTAACCCCAACGCTCGTATTTCAGGTTCGTTTCCAGCAACCGCTGCTGTGTTTCCAGTTGCTTGTACTCGATCCGGTCCTGCACGCGGGCAGCCAGCAGGGTATCCTGGTTCAGCTCCCGTTCCATCTGCAGGCTGTCGTAAGCGATCTGCAGCGGCTGGTCGGTGGGGTATCCCATCAGGTATTTGAGGTATTCTTCCTTTGCCTTCAGGGCTATATAGGCGGATTGCAGGCTGGCCTTCGTGTTGTTCTGCGTAATGGCGGCGCGCTTATAATCGGTTTTATCGGCCATACCGGCTTTATACTGGTTGAAAGCATCCTGCAGGCTCCGGTTGATACGGTTCAGGTTTTCTTCATTCACCCTGATCTGCTGGCGCGTGGCCACGATATCATAAAAAGCTTTCGACACACCGGCCGCCACATCAATTCTGCTGGCGCTGGTATTTTGCTTTGCCTGTAACCGAACATCGCCCTTGGTACGTGTCGCCAGCAGCACATCGCGGTTGAATATCTGCTGCGTAAGGCCGAACTGCAGCGACGAGGTATTGGCCACCCCCAGCCGAACCGGGTTGCCGCTTATCACGCTGGTTTGCACCTGGAAATTGTGCTGCGCCAGGTAAGTCATGTTCACCTGCGGATACCAGTCGGCCAGCTTGGTCCGGATGGTGGTCTCCGCCAGTTGTTCGTCGATAACCGCCTGCTGTACGGCCGGCTGGTGGCGCAATGCATATTGAATGCATTGCTGTAAATCAGGGGAAACCAGGGTGGAGTCGTTCTTCGACTGCGCCATGGCCCATACTGCGCCCGTTAACAGGAACAGGCACCAAAAGCTATACTTCATATAAGATGATCTGAAATTGCGAACAGAAACAGTATTCGGGCCGGATTGTTTGCCGGACGCCAATAAAAAGCCAGTCAATTATTTTTCCCGCATCCTCTACCCGCAAACCTTTTATTAATACCTCCGTTATATAATTTACTTTTTGCGGAAAAATATCCGCACGGGCACGCCACTGAAATTAAACGACTCCCGCAGCTTGTTTTCCAGGTAGTTGCGATAGGGCGCTTTCACATCATCGGGGTAATTGCAAAAGAAAGCGAACGACGGCACCACCGTGGGCAGCTGGGTAACATACTTGATGCTCACGGGGTTGCCTCTCACCACGGGCGGATGATAAGCCGCTATTGCTTTCAGCATCGTGTCGTTCAGCTGCGACGTGGAAATCTTGCGCTGCCGGTTCTCGACCACTTCCAGCCCCTTTTCCATCGCCTGGAAAATGCGTGTTTTTTCCCTGGCAGAAATAAAGAGCACCGGTACATCCGTAAACGGCGCGAGGCGCTCTTTCAGCTGCTTTTCATAGTCCCGGGCCGTATTGGTCACCTTGCTGACCAGGTCCCATTTGTTTACCAGGATAACAATGCCCTTTCCCTTGCGTGCCGCCAAACTGAAAATGCTCAGGTCCTGTGCCGTTATGCCTTTTTCAGCATCCAGCAGCAGGAAACAAACATCGGCTTCATCCATCGCCTTGATGGCGCGGATAACAGAATAAAATTCAAGGTCTTCATGCACTTTCTGCTTGCGCCTGATACCGGCTGTATCGATCAGTATAAATTCTTTCTGGAAGAGATTGTAGTGTGTATGTATGGTGTCGCGTGTGGTGCCGGCTATATCACTTACAATGGTGCGCTCCTTTCCGATCAGCGCATTCAGCAGGCTCGACTTCCCTACATTCGGCTGACCAATGATCGCAAATTTCGGCACTTCACTATTTTCTTCACCGGCCAGGCGGTCGGCCGGGATGGCTTCCACCACGGCATCGAGCAGCTCGCCCGTTCCGCTGCCGCTGATGGCCGAAATATAAAATACCTGCTCAAAACCAAGGGCATAAAACTCGGCCGCTTCTAGCATGCGCTGCGGGTTATCAACCTTATTGACCGCGAGGTACAAAGGTTTTGTGGAACGCCGCAGCACATCGGCCATGGCCTCGTCGAGGTCGGTAATACCGGTGGAAGTATCTGTCATAAAAATGAGCGCATCCGCTTCTTCCAGCGCAATCAGCACCTGCTTGCGGATTTCCTTTTCAAATACATCTTCGCTGCGGTCAACAAAACCGCCGGTATCGATAACATTGAATGTTTTGCCTGTCCATTCGGCCAGGCCGTATTGCCGGTCGCGCGTTACACCGCTCTGGTCGTCAACGATTGCTTTCCGCTGCTCCAGCAAGCGGTTGAAAAAAGTACTCTTGCCTACGTTCGGCCTGCCGACTATCGCAACTGTATATCCTGGCATAAATTATAAAGTCAAAAATCAAAAGTCAAAAAATATAAGGTCAAAGAGGCTTATTGGTAGCCGTATTCCCGTAAATACAATTCGTTGTCGCGCCATTTGGGACGCACTTTAACGAACAGTTCCAGGAAAACCTTGCGGTCGAGAAATTTTTCGATCTGCTCACGCGAGCGGGTACCCAGCTCGCGGATCATCTTCCCTTTCTCTCCCAGTATAATACCTTTTTGCGTATCCCTTTGCACAATGATATCGGCCTGGATCTTCACCAGGGTGGTTTTTTCCTGGTAGGCCTGCACCAGCACCGCCGCATGATAAGGAATTTCATCCTGGTACAGCTGGTAGATCTGCTCGCGGATCAGCTCACCCACAAAAAAGCGGGTGGGAAGATCCGTCAGGTTCTCTTCGTCGAAAAAGGGCTCACCTTCAGGCATGCAGTTCACAATGGCAGCCAGGAGCTTGTCTACCCCCTCGCCCTTGAGCGCCGATACCGCAAACAGCTCTTTTACATAGGGCTTGCCGGTAAAAAAAACAATGGCTTCTTCCAGCTTTTTCGCGCCGCTGCCGTCTGTCTTGTTCAACACAAGGAAAGCCGGGGCTTTGAGTTTCAACGAAGAGAAAATAGCATCGCTTTCCGCCCACTGGTCGTGGATGTCGACCAGCAGCAGGGCCAGGTCAGCGTCTTCAAGGGCCGACTTCACCGCCTGCATCATTTTTTCGTGCAGCCTGTATTTCGGCTCAATGATGCCGGGTGTATCGGAAAAAATTAGCTGGTAACCGGGTTCGGTAAGTATTCCCTTGATCCGGTGGCGGGTGGTCTGCACCTTGGGAGAAACAATCGCCAGCTTTTCGCCCATAAAAGCGTTGAGCAGGGTGCTTTTCCCGGCATTCGGCTTACCAAATATGTTTACAAATCCTGCTTTCATATTAAACCATGAGGCAGAACGAGAACACTTTATGCCGGGAACAGGAGGTAATCAGTGCGCAGGTACTGCCGCAAAAAAATAAAAGCCTACCAGGTAGGCTTCTTGGTTGCGAAGGGAGGGATCGAACCTCCGACCTTCGGGTTATGAGCCCGACGAGCTACCGCTGCTCTACTTCGCGATGTGGAGTGCAAAGGTAGGGTAAAACGACCAAAAAGAAAAAATAAAAGCAAATTTCAGTACAGCCGCCTCCCTTTTCCGGCATAAGGTGGCCAAATAAGAGAAAACACGTAATAATACCTGAAAACCTGCATTCAATACTGTAACTATTTTCCAGTGCCAGTGAAATCAACCAGATGTTCTGTTACGATTACCTGAAATACATACTGTCGGTATTACTGACTGGTATTGGAAAGTCTTTATTTTTTCGATACGCTGCTGGCGCCGCTCGTTTTCATTTCTTTGATAACGCCATCGCCCTTGTACCTGACATCGGAAGCGCCGCTTGCCTTAACGTTCAGTTCTTTGTTCACAATTACATTAACAGACGACGCGCCGCTCACATCCACTTCGCAATAATCGGTCGCCAGTCCCCAGCTTTTTACCGAACTCGCGCCCCTAAGCCGCATGGAAGTGGCGCCTATATTGCCGCTGATGGTGAGGTCGCTGGCGCCGCTGATATCCATTTCGAGGGTCTTGCACTCGAGTTCGCCGTTCAGGTCGCTGGCGCCGCCCAGGTCAACCGCCAGCTTATCTGCCCTGATCTTACCCATCAGCTTAATATCGCTGGCGCCGCTGGCTTTCAACGACTCGATGGTTTTTACCGATACATAGGCCTTCATATTCTTGTTACCCCGCCAGTTCTTCCAGTTTTGCCCGTCGAACCAGATATGCAATTCGCCGTCTTTCACTTCTGTTTTGATGCGGTCGCGTACGGCCGGATCTTCGGCGCTGACCGCCACACCTGTTTCATCGCCCTGGCTGAGATAAAGATCGATCGCGCTCGATATGCGCACGCCCGTAAAAGGAGCTGTAGGGCGCAGTTCTGCATGGGCATCTGAGATCACGAATTTCTGTGCGCCGGCTGTTATCATCATCAATAACAGCAGGCAAAAGAGTCCTGCTTTTTTCATGCTTTGCTGTTTAGCTGTTGGAACGAACGGAACCACCGCTGCTGGTACGTACGTTGCGAATCACACCGCCACCCCTGTATTTAACATCACCGCCGCTGGTGGCTTCGGCATTCAGCTCTTTGGTAACGGTAATACTGATAGAACCGCCGCTCGAGGCATCGGCGTCGCCGTTGACAGCCGACAGGACGAAGCCTTTAAAGATGGAGCCGCTGCTCGCTTTTACCGATGCAAAATCGACCGATCCTTTCACGGTGGTCACGGCGCCGCTGCTGTTATCTGATACAATTCGCTGGCCTTTGAACTCACCATCGATGGTACCGCCCGAGCTGGCATCCAGGTCCAGCCTGGCAACATTGATCACATTCCCGGTGCGGGCGCTGGCGCCTGAAGAAACGATTAGTTTTTCCAGCTGGCGAACAGATACATAGGCGCGAAACTTCACACCCCTGCGCCAGTTATAGTTGCGGCCTGCATCGTCGATAAAAATGCGCAGCAAACCACCATCCACTTCGGTTTTGATCCGGTCCTGGTATTCGGGCCGGCTGGAGCTGACTGCCACCGCATCTTCACTGCCCTGCTGCAGCAGCAGTTCTATACCCTGCGACACTTTCACGCCGGTGAAAGTACCCACGTCGCGTTTGCGGGCATTGGCGTCATTTACGGTGACCGACTGCGCCAGCGCAGCGGTCGCCAGCAACAGCATACAGGTGAACAGACCAATTCTTTTCATACAATCCATTTTAATGTGTGACGGCCGGCCGGCAGAAATGTTACAGTATGTCTGCAAAATTGGCCTAATTTCGCGACGTAACCGTCAAAAACGGTTGCCAAGTTCCCCGGGGTGCTGGCGGCTCAACCCGCCGGCTGAGATAATACCCGTTGAACCTGAACAGGGTAATGCCTGCGCAGGGAAGGTGGTTCGATTTTATTCCTCCTTTTGCTCTCGCAGCATTTCTCTCAAATCATTTTTTCAAACAGCAATTGTTTAACATGAAAAAAATGTTTTTGGGGATATGCGCTTTCAGCCTGATGTATCCCCTCATGGCCCAGCACCGCACCGTGGTAGTGGCCGATGCCCAAACCCGCCAGCCCCTCGCCGGCGCCAGTATCGATTTTTCCAATGGCGACGGCCGGCTCTCCGATCACAACGGCCGCATTGCACTCAGCGGACAGTCTTCCGGCAAGATCAGTATTTCCAGCCTGGGCTACAAAACCAGCACCCTGCCGCCCGATGCCCTGGGCGATACCATCTTCCTCGAAAGATATGACCTTTTTCTGCAGCCGGTAGAAGTGCGGGCCCTCAGGGCGGGCGACCGCAGCCCTTTTGCCCATACCAATGTATCGGCCAAAGAGATCGCCGCGCAAAACCTGGGGCAGGACCTCCCCTTCCTGCTGAACCAGACGCCTTCGGTAACCGTAAACTCCGATGCCGGCAATGGCGTGGGTTATACCGGCATTCGCATCCGCGGAACAGACGCCACCCGCATCAACATGACCCTGAACGGCATTCCCTATAACGACGCCGAAAGCCAGGGGATGTTCCTCGTTAACCTGCCCGATTTTGCTTCTTCCGTCAGCAGTATCCAGGTGCAGCGCGGCGTGGGCACTTCCAGCAACGGCGCCGGCGCCTTCGGCGCCAGCCTCAACGTGAGCACCAATGAATTTCACGGCGACGCTTACGGTGAGCTCAACAACAGCTATGGCTCTTTCAATACCTGGAAGAATACGGCAAAAGCGGGCAGCGGGCTCATCAACGGCCACTTCACCATCGATGCCAGGCTCTCGCGCATCAGCAGCGACGGGTATATCGACCGCGCCAGCACGGCCCTGCATTCGTTTTATGTATCCGGGGCCTGGATCACCCCCCGGTCAAGCGTACGTTTAAACGTATTCTCCGGAAAAGAAAAAACCTACCAGGCCTGGAACGGCATCCTGGAACAGGACCTGGCCGCCTGCCGCACCTGCAATACATCGGGCACCGAAAAACCCGGCGAGCCCTATAAAAATGAAACCGATAATTACCAGCAGGACCATTACCAGCTGTTCTTCAACCATGCTTTCAACGACCGGCTTTCGCTGAATACCGCTGCGTTCCTTACCCGTGGGCTTGGCTATTATGAAAACTACAAGGCCGGCCAGCCTTTCGGTAAATACGGAATAAACAATCCTGTTATAGGAGATTCCACCGTTGAAAAAACCGACCTGGTGCGGCAATTATGGCTCGACAACTATTTCTATGGCGGTGTTTATTCGCTGCAATACAAAAACAAAGGCACGCAACTGACGGTCGGCGGTGGGCTTAACAAATACGACGGCAATCATTACGGCAAGGTCATCTGGGCCGACCTGGGTTTCCCCGCAGCATATGAATGGTACCGGCATACCGCTTTCAAAACGGATTTCAACCTATACGGTAAATGGCAGCAGCAGCTCACCAGCGTAGGACTGTCGAGTTTTCTCGACCTGCAATACCGCCATGTCGATTACCGGATCAACGGCTTCCGCGACAATCCTACGCTGTATGTCAACAACAGCTACAATTTTTTCAACCCGAAACTGGGGCTGAACTACCGCCACCTGAACTGGAACCTGTATGCTTCACTGGCAGTTGCCAATAAAGAGCCCAACCGCGATGATTTTGAAGCCGGCGTTACCACGCAGCCGAAATACGAATCGTTGTACGATTGGGAACTGGGTGTAGAGCAGCGTCGCAGCAATGCCTCCTGGGGATTGAATCTGTATTATATGCGCTACCGCAACCAGCTGGTGCCAACCGGTAAGATCAATGATGTGGGCGCTCAAACAAGAACCAATATTCCGCAGAGCTATCGCCTCGGCGCCGAATTACAGGGCAACTGGCGTCCTATTACCTGGCTGCAACTCATGGGCAACCTGACCATCAGTGAAAACAAAGTGCTGGCATTTACGGAGTATGTAGATAACTGGGACGATGGCGGCCAGCAGGCCGTCAGCTACCGAAAAACGGATATTGCTTTTTCGCCTGCGCTGATCGGTTCTGCATCTGCCCAGTTCACGCCCTTCAGGGATGCAGACATTACATTGACGGGGAAATATGTAGGCAAACAATATCTCGACAACAGCGCCAATGAAATGCGCAGCCTGGAAGGGTACTATGTACAGGACCTGCGCCTGCGATATACCGTGAGAGAGAAGCTGTTTCACGAAACAACCTTTATTTTCCAGGTGAACAATCTTTTCAATCACCTCTACCTGGCCAATGGCGCCGTTTACAATTACATCTATAACAAGTTGTCTTATACGGATAAATACGTATTTCCAATGGCGGGAATCAACTGGATGGCGGGTGTAAATATCCGTTTGTAATATTCCTATCGCCCAAAAACGGCTTTGGCATCATTTTCAATGGAACTGAGCATAATCCGCCGCCATGAAAAAGACCATCGCCCTTAATGTAACCATCATCCTGCTCTTCTACCTGTTGTTCCTGGTA
>JASGFZ010000068.1:0-12504 GCA_047605345.1 Flavihumibacter sp.
GCCCTCAACTGGCGATACCAGTTTACCGGCTCCACCTATGCCGCAGCCACCTTCACCAGGCTGTTGGTTCTTATGGCCATGTCGGCAATGCCGGCAAAAGAAACCTGGTTGCGCATCATGGGCGCCATACCGCCAACAGCAAAATCATTGAATACAAACTGGTTGGTATTGAAATTGACAGCCGATTCGGCCTGCAGGGTGAGGTAGTTGCGCCGGGATACAGGCACTACTTTTTCGACCTGGAAACGCGTACGGAAAAAATCACCACGCAAAAAAGCAAGGGTGTCTTTTGGCAGCGGCCGGCCGTTCAGCTTCACGTTCCTGGACTGCGAAATAAGAACCGACGGCTCAAACAGGAAATAGGTTCCTCTTCTGGGCAGGAAAAGCCGGTCGTGCGAATTGTATTCGTATCGCAGGTAGTTCTGAAAATAATTGTTATTGCCCGAAAGCTGCAGCAGCTGTGCGCTTTGGGGTCTGATGTCCACTTTTTCCCAATGCAGACCAATGGCATACGACTGCCGTCTTTTATAGGCCAGCTGCAGGCGCGTGTCTACATAGGTACTGAAGCTCCTGTAATCACCCAGCCCCTTGTAATTATCGTAATAGGAAAACTCCTGCCTTTCCAGGTACCCTTCGCTTACCCAGGCCAGCGGCACTTTCCGCGTACCGAAAATGCGGGTATATTCCAGTCGCAGCCGCGGGTTTTCCGAAACGCCGGCGGTTAAAGAAAGAATACTGGGTTTGCCGAACAGGTCGCGCATGCTGAGGTTGGCGATCAGCATGATATTGGTCAGCGTATTGTAGTTGATGGCCAGCTTAGCGGCTACCGGCGCATATTCTTCGGCTTTTAGCCGCATATCGGCCATATTCGGGCCCACTGAATCAAGCTGGTAATACAGGCGGCTGAAATAACGCGTGCCGTACACCTGCCTGATCGCATCTTCCAGCTCTTTGGTGCCGTACTCCCTGCCTTCTTTGATGCCCATCATCCTGCGTAAAAAAGGCTGGCTGATCACATGGATGCTGTCGGTCAGGATTTTCCTGATAAGTATCTTGTCGCTGACCTGCGGAAACCGGATCTTTTTGGGTTCACCATAAATAGCATTCAGTGAATCGGCCAGCCGCTTGAAAACCGGGTAATACTGCCGGCCCATTTGTACGCCGATGGCAATGATGGAATCGCTGCTGGCGAAGCTGGCCGAGGTGTAATTGTTTACCGGATGATTGATATAATAATCGCACAGGGCGATCTCCTCCCGGCTCAACCCGGCCTCTTTGTAAAAGGCGATCTGCATCAGCACCTGCAGGGGAGAGGTGAGCTTTTCGGCCGACAACAAACCGCTGGCCACATTGCTGCCGATCACAATATCCGCTCCCATTTTCCTGACATCACTTACGGGAAAATTGCGGATGAGCCCACCGTCGACCAGTTTTTTCCCTTCATAAGGCACTGCCGTAAATACCGAGGGGATGGCCATGCTGGCCCTGATGGCGCTGATCAGGTCGCCCTTGTCCATTACCACGGCTTCACCGGTGGCGAGGTCGGTCGCAATACATTTGAATGGTCTCTGCAGGCGGCTGAAATCCCTGATGCCGTAAACGGGGCTGTACAGCTGGTTGAATTTAAGCCAGAGCTCTTCGGCTTCGAGTACGCCGCTGGGTATTTTGAATTTCCCTTTTTGCATGGGTACTTCCAGCGCGTAGCGGCCGTACTCTGCTTTTTCTTCCATGATAAAGGCATTGAGCGACGACTTGTTGCTGAGCAGCACGCTCCAGTCCATATTTTTGGCAATCCGGTAAATGGAGTCGCCTGAATAACCTATGGCGTAGAGGCTGCCCATGATGGCGCCCATAGAAGTGCCTGTAACATAGTCCACCTGCAAACCCGCCGGATCCAGGGCCTGCAATATGCCGATATGGGCGAGGCCTTTGGCGCCCCCGCCGCTGAGGGTCAGGCCGATCTTCGGTCGCTGACCCGCCTGGGCCGACACATAAAACGGACACAAAAGCAGAAAGGGTAAACAAAGGGACAACTCTCTCAAACGGGCGATCATGCAATTAAATTTACTCCATTTCCCCCTCCAGCACCATGATCTTTTCGAAAACGGCTTCATACTGCAGGTTAAGCTGATCCAGTTCCTGGCTTTGTTTCTTATAAGCCGATTCAGCTTCGGTAAACTTCTGTTTGTCTGAATAGGTGGCCGGGTCGGCCAGGGCTGCTTCCAGTTGCGCTTTCTTCTCTTTGGCCCTGGACAGTTTTTCTTCGAGCTGGCCGAATTGCCGCTGCAATTGCTGCAATTCCTTTTTCTGGTCGCGGTTCAGTACCGGGGCCGGCTTCGCTGCAGGTGGTGCGGGCGTTGCCGCCGGTTTGACAGCGGCGGGTGCAGGCGCTGCGGCTTTTGCCTGGGCGGCCTGTTTCGCCATCCGCTCTTTCCATTCCATCCATTCGGCATAGCTGCCCTTGAATTCTTTGATCTCGTTATCTACAATCTCCCAGATCTTATTGGCAGCCTTGGAAATAAAATAACGGTCGTGGCTTACCATGATGAGACTGCCTTCGTAGCGGTTCAAGGCCTCCACCAGCAATTCAACCGAATGCATATCGAGGTGGTTGGTCGGTTCGTCGAGCATCAGGAAATTCGCTTTGCTCACAATGGTTTTGGCCAATGCCACCCGCGCTTTCTCGCCGCCGCTCAGTACCCGTATTTTTTTGTCGGTATCGTCGCCGCTGAAGAGGAAACAACCCAGCAGCGTACGCAGCTCCTGTTCGGTTTTCTGGCTGCCGCAGGTTTTCATTTCTTCCAGCAGGGTATTGTTCAAATCGAGCGACTCCAGCTGGTGCTGCGCATAAAAGCTTTCTTCTACGTTGTGCCCCCATTTGCGTTCGCCGTCAAAGGACTCAATGCCCGCAATGATGCGCAGCAGGGTAGACTTGCCCTTGCCGTTGGCGCCGATCAGGGCGATTTTGTCGCCCCGTTCTATTTCGGCGCCGGTATGCGACACGATCACATTGTCACCATAAGCCTTTGAAATATCTTTCAGCTCTACCAATATCTTGCCCGGTGTTTTGTCGATGCGGAAATTGATCTTGATATTCGGCCGCTCGATTTCCACCTCTTCGATCCGGTCTATTTTGTCGAGCCGCTTCATGGCGCTCTGCGCTGCTGCGGCCTTGGTGGCTTTGGCGCGGAACCGCTCGATGAACCGTTCCTGCTGGCGGATGTATTCCTGCTGGTTCTCATAAGCGCGCTGCTGCAGCTCCACGCGCATGGCTTTTTCCGTTTCGTAGAAAGAATAATTGCCGTTATAGAAATGCAGCTGTTTCTGGTACACTTCCACGACCTTGTTCACCATGCGGTTGAGGAAGAACTTATCGTGACTGACGATCACCACCGATCCCTTATAATGGGAAAGGTATTTCTCCAGCCATTCGATTGATGGCAGATCGAGGTGGTTGGTCGGTTCGTCGAGCAGCAGCAGATCAGGCGCCTGCAGGATCATTTTGGCCAGCAGCACCCGCATGCGCCAGCCGCCGCTGAATTCCTTATACGGGCGGGCGAGGTCATCCTGCGAAAACCCCAGCCCGTGCAATACTTCTTCGGTACGGTGGTGGATATCATAACCGCCCAGGGTTTCCAGCTCATGCAGCTTATCGCTGTACTCGTGCAATACTTTTTCATCGCCGGTGGCTTCCAGCTCCCTGCCCAATGCCTCTATTTCCTTTTCGAGCTGCTGCACTTTTTCGAAAGCGCTGAGGGCCACTTCGAGGATCGACTGGTTGGTGTCGAAGCTCAGGAGGTCCTGGTGCAGGTAACCGATGCTGGTGCCGCGGCTGCGCTCAACAGTGCCTTTCGACGGACTGTATTCGCCCACCAGCACTTTCAGCAGGGTTGATTTGCCGGTACCGTTGTACCCGATCAGGCCGATTCTTTCATTGGGCTGGATATGCCAGGTTGCGTCGGCCACAATGACCCGCGCCCCGAACTCAAATGTTACATCTTGTAATCCTACTAACATGGCACGCAAAGTTATGTATTTTCGCTGCTCTATGAAGAAATGGATCGTTGTGCTGACCGGTCTCCTGGTGCTGTTTGCCGTACCCGCAGCGGCGCAGCGGCGTTATACCCTCAGCGGGTATGTGAAAGATTCGCTGACCGGCGAGAACCTGATCGGCGCCAGCGTGTCGGTAGATGGCAAGGCTGCCGTCAGCACCAACAGCTACGGGTATTACAGCCTCACGCTGCCTGAAGCCGGTTACGAGATCAGCATTTCCTTCACCGGTTACCAGCCACTGTATTTTTCGGTTGCGCTTACCCGTAATATCGACGGCAACCGCTTTCTGTCGCCCCGCATCACCGCAGCCGAAGAAGTGGTGGTATATGCGAAACGGAAGGATGCCAATGTACGCAATGCGCAAATGGGCAAGATAGACCTGAGCATGAGCCAGGTGAAATCGCTGCCGGTGCTGATGGGGGAGGTGGATATCCTGAAAACCCTGCAATTGCTGCCCGGTGTGCGCAATGCCGGAGAGGGGAATGCGGGTTTCTATGTACGCGGCGGCGGTCCCGATCAGAACCTGATTATGCTCGACGATGCCGTGGTGTATAATTCGGGGCATCTCTTTGGCTTTTTCTCGGTGTTCAATTCAGACGCCATCAAGAACGTCAGCCTGATCAAGGGTGGTATGCCGGCGCAGTATGGCGGAAGGCTTTCGTCGGTGCTGGATGTAGCGATGAAAGACGGTAACATGAACAAGATGGAAGTGGAGGGCGGCATCGGTCTGATCGCCTCGCGGCTGTCGATCCAGGGGCCGATCAAAAAAGACAAAGCCTCTTTTATGGTATCGGCGCGGCGCACCTATATCGATGCGCTGGTTAAGCCATTTGTACCTTCGAGCAGCGCGTTTCACGGTTCTGGTTATTATTTCTACGACCTCAATACCAAGGTCAATTATAAATTCTCCGATAAAGACCGCCTCTACCTCAGCGGTTATTTTGGGCGCGATGTATTTGATTTCAACAATACCCAGCGTTCGTTCAAGGCCAATATTCCCTGGGGCAATGCCACGGCAACGGTTCGCTGGAACCATCTTTTCCATCCCAAGCTGTTTTCCAAATACCACGCTGGTATTTAACAACTACAATTTCGCGTTCAACGCCGTCCAGAACAAGCTGGGTTTTGGCGTCAGCTCGGGCATCAGGGACCTGACTGCCAAATTCGACCTGGATTATTACCCCGCGGCAGCGCATAAAATGAAAGGCGGTATTGCCTTTACCAACCACCTTTTCAAACCCAACCTGGTGTCGGGCCGCAGTGATTCCACCGATTTTACGCCCGACAATGCGCAGAAAAAATATGCCAATGAGATCGCAGCCTATCTGCAGGACGACTGGGAAGTGGCTGACAAATTCCAGGTGAGCGGCGGCGTTCGTTTCAGCCGATTTATCCAGACAGGGCCTTATACAAACTATACCCGCGACGACAATGGCAATAAAACCGACAGTACGGTGTACGGATCGGGCAAAAAAGTAAGGGGTTATGGCGGTATCGAACCACGGCTCACTTTGCGTTACAGCCTGAACGATGCTGCGTCGTTCAAGGCATCCGTTACACGGAATTTTCAATATATCCACCTGGTCAGCAATGCCGGATCTACCTTGCCTACCGATTTGTGGGTGCCCAGTACCCTGCGGGTACAACCGCAGCTGAGCTGGCAGTATGCAGCCGGTTATTTCCAGAATTTCAAAAACAATACCTACGAAACATCGGTAGAGCTCTATTACAAACAAATGCAGAACCAGATCGAATACCGCGAAGGATATACCCCTTCGCTGAAAGATCCTGAAGAAGAATTTATTTTCGGAAAGGGCTGGAGCTATGGCGCTGAGTTTTTTGTACGCCGCAATACCGGTAAGCTCACCGGCTGGATAGGATATACGCTGAGCTGGACCTGGCGCCAGTTTCCCGGTTTGAACAACGGCGAGAAATACCGTGCGCGGTACGACCGCCGCCACGATATATCGTTGGTGGCTTCATACGACCTGAATAAAAAGTGGAAGCTGGGCGCAGTATTTGTGTACGGCACCGGTAATGCCACCAGCCTGCCCGAACGTTTCTATTTTGTTGACGGGGTGCTGACCCAGGAATACAGCCGTATCAACCAGTACCGCATGCCGGCCTATCACCGCGCCGATCTTGCCGCCACTTATACACCCACGCCCAGGAAACCACGCAGGATTAAATCAAGCTGGGTGTTCAGCGTGTACAATGCATACAGCAGGCTCAACCCTTATTTCCTGTATTATGACCAAAGCGGCAGCGCGTACGACGGCTCCCTGAAAATGGAAGCCCGCCAGGTGAGCCTGTTCCCGGTGCTGCCGAGTGTTACCTGGAATTTTAAGCTCAACTAGATACTGGTCATTCCTGGTAAATGTTCAGGCGCTGCCTGTTTTTCAACATAAAAAATACGCCTATTGTGTTTATCGAATAGTGGTATGCCTTATTTTTACAGGACCAACTGGTCTTAAATCCAATATCAATGAAAAAAATTTACCCCCGGCATCATTGTGCCTTATCCTTACTACTCCTGCTTTTCTCTTCCCTGGCATCGGCACAAAACCTGATCATCAACCCTTCTGCAGAAGGAGATTCCTACTTCCCATGGATGGATTGCCGCACAGAATATCGGTGGATCCTGTTATGAAGGTGAAGGGTGGCATGTACCGGGCGACCAAAACGGTTACCCTGCTGCGCAGGAAGGCACCTACCTTTTTAACCCGGGCTGCGGAGGCCGTGAATCGGGCGAGGCGTATGAACTATACCAGGATATCGCGGTATCCGGTGAAGCGACGCTCATCGATGCGGGCAACTATGTTGTTTCCTTCGGGGTATATGTCTTCTTATGATCAATCCGACCCTGACCATGCTGAAATGATCCTTGAATTCAGGGATGCCTCCGACGCGGTGATCGGATCTTATTCTACCGGAAGCGTAGCCAACATCTCGGGTTGGGTACATTTACTTACGCCCATGCGGCGCCTGCCGGCACAAGAACAATACGGATAAGATTGATCGGAAGGTCCTTTAACGGCTATGCTGTTGACAGCTATTTTGACAACCTTTCACTCACCAGCTACAATTTGCTTCCGGTAAAGTTGATTTCTTTTACAGCCATCTTATCCGCGCAGGGGAGCAGTGCGTTGAAGTGGGAAACCAGCCAGGAAACAAATAATGCCGGGTTTTACATTGAAAGGTCGGCCAGTCGCAGCAATTGGGAAACGATTGGCTTCGCGTCGCCTGCAACTAACAATGCTCTTAAACATCAATACCAGTTTACCGATGCCCATCCATTGAGAGGTATTAACTATTACAGGCTTAAGCAGGTAGACCTGGACGGCAAATACGAATACTCCGGTATCATAAATGTAAAATATCAATACTCGAAACGTGCCAGTGTTTTCCCCAATCCTGCTTCAGATATCCTGTCGGTAGTAACGGGAGAAAATAAGTTCAGTGTACAGGTCATTAATATGAACGGCAACGTGGTAGCCCGTTTTACCAACCAGAAGAACCTGCAGATTCAACAGCTTCCTGCAGGGCTGTATTACCTGCGGCTGGAATATGATAATGGCGGGGTGGAAAACCTGAAATTCCTGAAACGTTAGGGAGGCATGCGGTTTTTTCGGCGCTGGTCGGTTTCTCACAGAGATCACTAAGGAACAGAGCTATTTATATAGTTACAGTTTGTTTCCGGAATAGCAGCAGGCTGCTATTGGCAAAGTTTGTTTGCTTCAAAAGCATTTCTCCGTTCCCCTGTGGTCTCAGTGAGAAACATACCGAAATACCGGCGCTTTTTTCAAACAAAAGCCAACCGCCCCTTACTCCGACCGAAACCGCACCGCCGCGTTCTTCTTATCCGAGGCCGACAGCCTGATCTCGTATTTCCGTTTACCCGCCGTTAATACCATCAATGCCGTATTCGGCGGTATGAGCCCCAGGTTATTGGCGTACATCACCAGCTCGTAGTCGGTGTCTTTCTCAATATGCACCGTAACAGTAAGCGGTTTGCCGGTAAGCCTTTGCTTAAACAGCAGCAGCTGGTTGTTCAGGAAAACAGTTACGGTATCATTGTCAATCTCCGCATTATCATACAGGTCGATCCTGATCGTGGCGCTTTGTATCAGCAGCGAACCGAACAGCTGGTTCTCCCTTTTTTCCAGGCTTAAGAAATTACTGTCTGCCTGCTTTAACAGGGTGTTTGCGGTAGCGCCGGCATCCTGCGGAAAAGCGGTGGCGGCCGCCCGGTGCAGGGTGATCTGTCCCGGCGGACAAACACCTGCATTCCCCGTTTTATGACCTGTCCAGCTGCCGGTCAGCTGCTCTTTATCACCCTCCTTTGACCAGTGAAGAATATATGTTTTTGTGCAGGCGATACAGTCGGGCGGGATCTTACTGGCAATAAGCAACTGCTCGGTCACCACTATCTTCCCGCTGCTGTCGATGTTTCCGCTGAAATGATGGCGAACATATTTTTCCTGATCGTAATAATCGTATGAATCGCCTGTTAACCGTTGCCCGTTGACGCTGATCTGCAATTCCAGGTGATAGGCAGGAAAGCAGCCGCCTGCTTCCTGTGTCAACGATCCGGTCCAGATACCGTTTACCGGTTGGGCACGCAGGGAAACGAGCGACGTACAGAACAGCAGGCAGAGCGCCCACGGCAGATGGCCGGTTAACAGGGATACCTGTCGGTGGATGACCTGGTGCTGCGGTAAAGACAAAACGTATCGGCGGCTATTTAGGTTTTTCGTATTTAAAAAGCACTACGGCATTTTTCTGTTCGGTAGAGGTGATCCGTACCTCAAACTGCTGGTTGCCTGCTTTCACCACCATAAGCGATGTGTTCGGCGGAATTTCACCCAGGTTCTCGGCCACCATCACCAGCTCCTGTGTTTCGTTGTCGTCGCCGAGCTCAATATTGATCACAATAGGTGTGAGCGATAACATCCTGTTCGATACCACCAGCTTTTTGTTCAGGTACACCGACACCGTGTCTTTGTCGATAGTGCCATTGTCGTAGAGGCTTACCGTTACCTGCCGGGTATTGACCCTGATCACTTTCACCAGCTCATTGTCTCTTTCTTTCAGCACGGGCGGAACCACTACCGGCGCCTGCGGTTTTGCCTTTCTTCTTCAGGTATGCCGGTTACCGGCGGCGCCGTAGGTTCAATGGGACGGGTCGATGGGGTTGTTGCAGGTTTGGCGGCGCATGGGTTTGGCTGCCTATTAGGTTTATTAGCGGCGGTTACCCTGTATTGGTTTTGCCGGCGAGCGGGCGGCCTGCACCAGGTTTCGGCGTGGTAGCAGGCTTGTTGTCTGCCGGCTTGTTGCTTTTAGCGATTGCCGGGTTTTCAGGCTGCTTGGGTAATCTTTGTTGGTGGCGGTTGCTTTGCTTTCTCTTTTTCCCGTTGTACCAGGAAGGGCTCCTTGTAAAAATCCGACTGTGGCACTTTCCGTAAAAAGATGGTGCCCTTGCCGCAATCGCTGCTGTCGCGCGTGTTCATGCTGCTGTACCGGCCTTCGAGGAATTCTTCGTCGCCGTTACGGCTGTATTGCAGAAAGCAGGTCATGATACAGGCATCGCTGCCCATACGCATCCGCACGTCTACAATTCTGGTTTCTTCCAGCACCACTTTCCGGGTCGATTGGTTGACCGTTCCCTTGGCTGTGGCCTTGCCATAAAATTCAGTGGTTTTATATGAATAGGTTACCCCGTTAAAGGCCTTTCCCCGCTGGTCGATCTGCACCTCGAACTTGTAACGGTCGTCAATATTCATCAGTTGCGCCACCCGGTTATTCTGTTGGAACTGCCCGCGCCAAATCCCTGTCAGGTCCTGGCCCGAAGCCATCCCCGCCAGCAACAATCCAAGGGCTGTTAATAAGCATCGCATGGCTGCAATATATCAATTCAAATTACAAGAATGGGCATGCAATTTCGTACCGTTCAACCCTTTATTCGGCAATTTCTCGTTAATTTTGCCTCCCTTATTAAGAAAGATGATCAAAATTAGTTTTCCGGATGGTGCCGTAAGGGAATATGCCCCGGGTACCAGTTCGATGGAGATCGCGAAGTCGATCAGCGAAGGGCTGGCGAGAAAACTGCTCGCAGCATCAGTGAATGGCCAGGTATGGGACCTCAGCCGGCCGGTCACGACCGATGCTGCCGTGAAATTCCTTACCTGGGATGATAAAGAGGCGAAGCTGACCTTCTGGCATTCTACCGCCCACCTGATGGCCGAAGCGATCGAGAAAAAATACCCCGGTGTAAAATTCTGGGTGGGACCGCCGCTGGAAAACGGTGCCGGATTCTATTACGATATCGACCTGGGTGGCCGTCACATTTCGGAAGAAGACCTGCGCGAGCTGGAAGTCAGCATGGCTGCCCTGGCAAAGGAAAACAATCCCTATATCCGCAAGGAGATATCCAAGGCCGACGCCATTGCCTATTTCACCGAAAAAGGCGATGAATACAAACTTGACCTGCTGCAGCACCTGGAAGATGGAAACATCACTTTCTACACCCAGGGCGGGTTTACCGATCTCTGCCGCGGACCGCATATTCCTGCTACCGGCGCCATCAAAGCGGTAAAGCTGACCAATATTGCCGGCGCCTACTGGAAGGGTGACGAAAAGAACAAGCAGCTGACCCGTATTTACGGGGTCAGTTTTCCGTCGCAAAAAGAGCTGGACGAGTACCTGCACCTGCTGGAGGAAGCCAAAAAGCGCGACCACCGCAAGCTGGGGAAAGAGCTCAGCATCTATACCATGGACGATGATGTAGGCCCGGGTCTTATCATGTGGATGCCCAACGGCACCATCATCATCGAAGAGTTGGAAAAGCTGGCGAAAGAAACTGAAGAGGCAGCCGGCTATCACCGGGTAGTGACGCCGCATATTGCCAAAGAAAGCATGTACCTGACCAGCGGACACCTGCCGTATTATGCCGACAGCATGTACCCGCCGATGGAAATCGACGGCGATAAGTATTATCTCAAGTCGATGAACTGCCCGCACCATCATAAGATATTCGCTGCCGAACCCAAAAGCTATCGCGACCTGCCTTACCGTATCGCCGAATACGGCACCGTTTACCGGTATGAGCAAAGCGGTGAGCTGTTCGGGCTCATGCGGGTGCGTTGCCTGCATATGAACGACGCGCATATCTATTGCAGCAAAGAGCAGTTTGCGGCAGAATTCCGCGCGGTGAATGAGATGTACCTGAAGTACTTCAAGATATTCGGTATTGAGAAATACCAGATGCGCCTCAGCCTGCATTCGGCCGATAAGCTGGGCAAGAAATACGTTGACCAGCCCGAGCTGTGGAAAGAGACCGAAGAAATGGTGCGGCAGGTGCTGATCGATACCAACACGCCCTTTGTAGAAGTGCAGGACGAAGCTGCTTTTTATGGTCCGAAAATCGACGTGCAGATCTTCAGCGTAATCGGCCGCGAGTTCACGCTGGCCACCAACCAGGTCGACTTTTCGCAGGGCCGCAGCTTCAAGCTCCAGTACACCACGGCCGAGAACCAAAGCGAAACCCCGCTGATCATCCACCGCGCGCCCCTGGGTACGCATGAGCGCTTTATCGGCTTTTTGCTGGAGCACTATGCCGGCAAGCTGCCCGTATGGCTGGCGCCGCAGCAGGTACGTATTCTGCCCATCAGCGATAAGTTTATGGGCTATGCCGAAGAAGTGAAAGCCAAACTCCGGGCGGCTGGGGTACGGGCAGGCATCGACGACCGGAACGAGAAAATCGGTAAAAAGATCAGGGAAACGGAATTGCAGAAGGTTCCTTATATGCTGGTGGTAGGCGAGAAGGAGATGGCCGAGGCAAGTTTCGGTACGCCGCCAGGGCAAAGGCGATACCGGCGCCCAGGGGGTGGAAGAATTCCTGACCGTGATTAAACGGGAGATTTCAAACCGCAGCGACGAAGTATAAAAAAGTATTATTTTCGAACGATTATTCACCAAACACAGTAAATGGCATTTCCACCACGGCCTCGGGGAGGCTTTAATCCTAGGTTCAAAAAAGAACAACAACAGGAGCACAGAACAAACCAGATGATACGTGTACCACAGGTTCGGGTGGTAGGCGAAAACGTAACCGTTGGGGTATATCCTATCCAGGAAGCACAACGCATGGCGCAGGATCTTGGCCTCGACCTGGTAGAAATTTCGCCCAATGCCGACCCGCCGGTTTGCCGCATCATCGACTATAATAAATTCCTCTACGAGAAGAAGAAGAAGGAAAAAGAAATGAAGGCGAAGGCCAAGCAGTCGGAGGTGAAGGAAATCCGTTTTACGCCCAATACCGACGACCATGACTTCAACTTCAAAGCCAAACACGCCGAAGAGTTCCTGCGTGAAGGCAATAAGGTGAAAGCCTATGTACAATTCCGCGGCCGCGCCATCCAGTTCATCGCCTGGCTGCGCGGCGAGCCGCGC
>JASGFZ010000069.1:0-12269 GCA_047605345.1 Flavihumibacter sp.
GGCAGCTGGCTGTACACAAAACGTACGGTATCGTGTGCGCCGGCGGTAACCAGGTATTCGGCCGTGGTGTCGATCTGTATCAGCGCATTGCCTTCTTTATCGGCCGTATAGGCTTTCTCGGTTCCCGCGCCGGTGAGGGTAAACGAGCCGATGCTGCCTTCATACTGGTTGACCAGCTTTATCGGAACCGCCGGCTGTGCACCGGCAACAAGAAAACCCACCAATCCCATCAACAACAAAAAACAAAACTTCATTCTAATCATGGTATTAATATTTATCCCTCCAACTCCCCTTCCCATTTGCTCACCACAGTGGTGGCAAGCGCGTTTCCAAGCACATTGGTCATGCTCCTGAACATATCGCAGACATGATCGATGGGTAAAATTAAAGCAACGCCTTCAGGCGGAATATTGAACATGGCACAGGTGGCGGTTACCACTACCAGCGAAGCCCGTGGTACCCCGGCAATGCCCTTGCTGGTCAGCATCAGTACCAGCAGCATGGTGAGCTGGGTGCCGATATCGAGCGGAATATGATAGGCCTGCGCAATGGCGAGGCTGGCGAATGTCATGTACATCATGCTGCCGTCGAGGTTGAAGCTGTATCCCAACGGTAAAATGAAAGAAACAATTTTGTCGCGGCAGCCGAATGTTTCGAGCTCTTCGGTGAGTTTGGGAAAAACCGCTTCGCTGGAAGTGGTGCTGAACGCGATCAGCAGGGGCTGCGCAATACGGCGCACCAGTTCAGGTAAACGGTTCCGCAGGATGAGGAAACCCACAAAAAGCAGCAGCAGCCACAATACAGCAATGCCGATGAGGAAATAAAAAAGGTAAAGACCGTAAAACCGGAACACTTCCAGCCCCTTCAAAGCGATTACCGATGCAATGGCGCCGAATACGCCCAGCGGCGCAAATGCCATCACATAGTTAACCATCTTCAATATGATGTGCGCCGCGGCATCCAGGGCCTTCACCACGGGTTTGGCGGCATCACCCACGGCCGTGGCGGCGATGCCGAAAAATATGCTGAACACCACCAGTTGCAGCACTTCGTTGGTGGCCATCGCTTCCACCACGCTTTTGGGAAATACGTGCTCCACAAAATTGCCGAGCGAAAAAACCTTGGTTTTGCCGATCAGGTCGGAGGCCCCGCTGGCGTCGGCATTGCTCAGGTCGATCGCGGCACCGGGTTTGAAAAAATTCACCAGCACCATACCGATCAGCAGGCTGGCCAGCGATGCCGTAATGAACCAGAGCAGGGCCTTTCCGCCACCCGGCCAACGGTTTTGAGGTCGCCCAGCTTGGCGATGCCCACCACCAGGGTACAAAACACCAGCGGCGCAATAATCATCTGCACCAGCCGCAAAAAGATCGAGGTCAGCAGCTTGATATTGGTCGAAAATTTCTCGAGAAATTCGGGACCGGCATTCTTATGAACGATATAACCGACAATAACACCTACGATCATTGCTGCGAGGATATATACGGTCAGTCGGTTTTGTTTTGCCATTATCGCCGGTTTACACTTTGTAAAGGATGGCCGAAAATTCAAAAAAATACTGATTCAACCAAAATAATCAGTGGAAATCAGCTATTTTACGCACTTAACTGCCTCAACTAAAAACACAACACTGTTATGAGTTTATTTCGCAAGAATCTCTTTCGCAGCTTTTGGCAACCACGGCCGATTCTGAATAGGGGCTGAAAAGAACATTGGGCGCCACCAACCTGGTGGCGCTGGGGATAGGTGCTATTATTGGCGCCGGTCTTTTTGTTCGAACCGCCGCCGCCGCCGCCGAGGCATCGGGCCCTGCCGTTACCCTGTCATTTATAGTGGCCGCCGTCGGCTGTGCCTTTGCCGGCCTTTGTTACGCCGAATTCGCTTCCATGATCCCCATCGCGGGCAGCGCGTATGCGTATTCGTATGTAACCATGGGTGAGCTCGTAGCCTGGATCATCGGCTGGGCGCTGATCATGGAATACGCCCTGGGTGCGGCCACCGTATCCATTGCCTGGAGCGAATACCTCAACAATTTACTGGGCGGATCGATACCCTATGAATGGTGCCATTCGCCCTTCGAATCGCTGCACAAAGTGATCGGCGCCGAAGCCATCGGGAAGATCGGCGCTTTTAATGCAGATCTCATCAAGTCGGCCAAAGACGGTATGCTGATCCTGTCGGAAGACCAGTTCAGGCTGTTGCCGGCCGACCTCACCTCACTGGTGTCGGTTCAATCGGGCCTGGTGAATGCACCCGCCCTGGTGATCCTTCTGCTGCTGACCATGTTGCTCATCAAGGGTACGCAGGAGTCGGCCATGGTAAACGCCGTTATCGTATTCATCAAAGTGGCGATCGTGCTGATCTTCATTTTTGTAGGATGGAAATACATCAATCCCGCCAACCATACCCCCTACCTGATCCCTGAAGGAACGCCCGGTCACGACGGTGTGTTCAAGCATGGCTGGGGAGGTGTGCTCGGTGGCGCGGCCATTGTTTTCTTCGCCTTCATCGGTTTCGATGCGGTAAGTACAGCCGCCCAGGAAGCCAAGAACCCCGCCCGCGACATGCCGATCGGCATTCTCGGTTCACTGGTGGTTTGTACCATTCTCTACATACTTTTCGGGCATGTGCTTACCGGTGTGGCCAATTGGTCTGAATTCAAAACAGCGGGTAAGGAAGCTTCCGTAACCTATGCCATCAAAACCTATATGACGGGGTATGAATGGCTGGGCACGGCCGTGAATATCGCCATCCTGGCGGGATTCTCGTCGGTAATCCTGGTGATGCTGATGGGCCAGAGCCGGGTATTTTATACCATGAGCAACGACGGGCTCATTCCCAGTGTTTTCGGCGACCTCCACCCCAAGTTCAAAACACCGTACAAAGCCAACTGGATCCTTTTTGTTTTCGTGGGATTGTTCGCGGGTTTTGTACCGGGCAGCGTAGCGGGCGATCTTACCTCGTTCGGAACACTCTTTGCCTTTGTGCTGGTAAGCGCAGGCGTGCTGATCATGCGCAGAACCGATCCCCATATCAAACGTCCCTTTAGAACGCCGCTGGTACCGCTGATACCGATCCTGGGCGTGATTACCTGTGCCGGTATGATCGTGGCGCTCGACAAGCAAACGCTCACCGTGGCCTTTATCTGGATGGCCATCGGCCTCGTAATCTATTTCCTGTACAGCCGCAAAACAAGCAAACTTAATAACCCCGGCCACGCACCGGGCGAAATATTGCCGAAAAGCAAGGATTTCAATTAAAGTAAAAGCCCCGCTGACGCGGGGCTTTTACTTTAATTGGTTTGAGGTTTGAAGTTTGAGGTTTGAGGTGGCTGCCGCGTGCGTGAAGACTTGATAAATAGCCATCTGACCACGAGGGTAAGAAATTTGATTGCCTCCCGCCAGATAACAATGAGGCTATACCCCAGGTTTACCCGCACGCGGCAGCCACCTCAAACCTCAAACTTCAAACCTCAAACCCCAAACTTTTTTTTAATTTCGCGCCCGAACACAATCAATTCATTCCCCATGGGTCGCATATTTGAAGTAAGAAAAGCCACCATGTTTGCCAGGTGGGACCGGATGGCCAAGCAGTTCACCCGGATCGGTAAGGAAATCGCTATTGCTGTTAAGGCCGGAGGCCCCGACCCGAATACCAACCCCGCCCTGCGCCGTTGTATGCAGAACGCCAAATCGGTGAACATGCCGAAAGACCGCGTGGAAGCAGCCATCAAGCGCGCCCAGGGAAAGGAAATGGAGAACTATGAAGAGATCCTCTACGAAGGCTATGGTCCCCATGGCGTAGCCATCCTGGTGGAAACCGCCACCGATAACCACGTGCGCACCGTTGCCAACGTAAAATCCGTTTTCAACAAAGGAAACGGCACCCTCGGCAACTCGGGCAGCGTGAGCTTCCAGTTCAAGAAAATGGGCGTATTCAAGCTGAAACCCGAAGGGCTCAATACCGACGACCTTGAGCTGGAGCTGATCGACTTCGGCCTGGAAGAGCTCGGTGAAGGGAGCGGTGAAAACGGCGAAGACGAACTGGTGGTGCGCTGCGGAATCACCGATTTCGGCAATATGCAGAAAGCCCTCGAAGACAAAGGCATCACCCCCATCAGCGCAGAGGTGGAATGGATTCCGCAGAATACCGTTGAACTGCCCGAAGAACAGGCGCAGGAACTACTGAAGCTGGTCGACAAGCTGGAACAGGACGACGACGTGCAGAAGGTGTTTCATAATTTAGCCTGATGAGATCAGGCTAAGTCAAAAATCAAAACTCAAAAAGGGGTCGCTGCGAGTGGAAAATACCGCCAACAGCGGCCTTTTTTGCGCCCGCAACTTTTGCACCCGTCGGGAAATCCCGACGGGTGTTAGCGTGCCCGCATCCACAGGCAACCCTTTTTGACTTTTGATTTTTAACTTTTGACTTAATCGCTATTCACCCATCATTTCCGTTACCGCATCGATAATATCTTCGAGATTGGGCTTGCTGAAATAATCGCCGTCGCTGGCATAGGCAGGCCGGTGCGCCTTGGCCGATAGAGTACGCGGCGCTACATCCAGCCAGCGGTAGCCACCCTGCTTTTCCATTACGTGGTTGTACATATAGGCAGTGGCGCCGCCGGGTACATCTTCATCTACGAACAGTATGCGGCTGGTTTTTTTGAGCGATTCAACAATCGAATGATTCAGGTCAAAAGGCAGCAGGGTTTGTACATCGATAACTTCGCAATCGACGCCTTCTTTTGCCAGCTGGTTGGCTGCCTCCTGCACAATGCGTAAGGTAGCGCCATACGACACAATGGTAATATCGCTTCCCGAACGAACCACTTCCGGCATACCCAGGGGCACGCGGAACTCCAGCAGGTTGTCGGGCAGTTTTTCCTTCAGCCGGTAACCATTCAGGCACTCGATCATCAGCCCCGGGTCGTTTGCATCCATCAGGGTATTGTACATGCCGGCAGCCTGCACCATATTACGCGGCACACACACATATACGCCCCGCAGCGAACCCAGTATCATCGACATAGGCGACCCGCTGTGCCAGATGCCTTCCAGCCGGTGGCCGCGGGTACGGATGATCATCGGGCAGCTGTGTATCCCCGCCGTGCGGTAATGCATGCTGGCAAGGTCGTCGCTCAGGGTTTGCAGGCCGTATAAGAGGTAATCGAGGTACTGTATTTCAGCAATGGGGCGCAGGCCGCGGAAAGCGGTGCCGATGCCCTGCCCCACGATCGTGAGCTCACGGATACCCGTATCCGAAATACGCAGCTCGCCGTGCCTGGCCTGTAATCCGGCGAAGCCCTGGTTCACATCACCGATCAATCCCACGTCTTCGCCAAAAGCGATCACACGCGGGTTGGTGCTGATCAACCGGTCAAAATAACGGTTGAGTATCTCATAACCGTTCATGACCGGTGAATCGGCGCTATACACCGCTTCCACACCTTTTACTTTCAGCGCACTTTTTGGCCCCTCGTTGTAAAGAAGGGTATTGTACAGGCGATGGTTCAGTTTTTTCAGTTCTTCGTAATACGCCTTCACCGCGCCGGCGGCCGGATGCTTCCCGGCTGCACGGGTGATCTGGTGCAAGGCATGCATTACATCCCGGCGAAGCGGCTCTTTCTCGGCCTTCAGCTTCTGCAGGGCCTGTTCAACCACTGGCGGCGCATCGGGATATTGCGCCAGCAGGTCGTTCGTCAGGCCGGCTACCTGCGCCACCTGCTGTTTCAGGGGCGCCAGGTATTTCTCCCACGCTGCATTGCGGCAGGTACGCACATAATCTTTTGCCTTCAGCTCTATTTCGAACAGCTCTTCTTCGCTGCACAGCTCGTTTTCCAGGATCCACTCCTTGAATTTCCGGTTGCAGTCGAAATTCCTTTCCCATTCCAGCCGCTCGGGGCTTTTATAACGTTCATGGCTACCCGAAGTACTGTGCCCCTGGGGCTGGGTAACTTCTTCTATATGGAATACCGCGGGAATATGCGTATCGCGTATTTTCTGGATGGCTGTTTCGAGGGCTTCCATCAGGCGGGCATAATCCCAGCCTTTCAGCCGGTAAATGTCCACACCATTGGTTCCCTCCTGCTGCTGGAATCCCTCCAGTGCTTCCGATACCGAGCCCTTGGTCGTTTGCAGGCTTTTGGGTACGGAAATGCCATAACCATCGTCCCATATAAAAATAGCCAGGGGTATCTGCAGCACGCCGGCGGCATTCACGGCTTCCCAAAAATGGCCTTCTGAAGTGGAGGCATCGCCGATGGTACAGAAACAAACTTCGTTGCCGTTATTCGACAGATCGGTCAGCCCATGCAGCTCGGGCAGCTGGCGGAACAATTTGGAGGCATAGGCCAGCCCTACCGCCCGCGGCATCTGCGACGCCGTTGGCGCCATATCACTGGTCGAGTTGCGGAGGCGGGCCAGCGGCAGCCAGTTCCCGTCGGCATCGGTGTTCGGCGTGGCGAAATGGGCATTCATCTGCCGGCCGGCGCTGAACGGGTCTTCTTTGCTGTCGGGGTTGGCATAGAGCTGGGCAAAAAACTGTTCGATGGTGGCCATGCGGCCGGCAAAAGCGAAGGTCTGGTCGCGGTAATAACCGGCCCGGTAGTCGCCCGGGCGGAAAAATTTGGCCGCCGCGATCTGCGCCACTTCTTTGCCATCGCCGAAAATGCCGAATTTGGCTTTCCCGGTCAGCACTTCTTTCCGGCCGAGCAAACTGGTTTCACGGCTCTCGCAGGCGAGCCGGTAGTCGCGCAGCACTTCGTCGCGGAACCGGTCAAAACTCAGCTGTTCCGACGAAAGCAGGTCGTTGTCCAGGGAATTTTCCATTCGGCAAATCTAATGGAAATGACCATTGATTTCCACCTGCCGGGCAAACGCTGTTTCAGGAATGTTAAAATCCTGACAATTAATAGCCTGCGGGTGCCCAAAGGGGTGGGTAAAAGAAAGATTTTTTTAGGCACAATAGCCTAGATTTGTTGTACGTTACGTCATTGATGAAAAAGCTGTTTTTCGGGCTTTGCCTGCTGTTCTGCTTCCGGGCCGGCTCCGGTCAATCACCTGCCGGGGCGGATGCGCCCGTGCGCATCGAAGCGGGCCATGATTTCGGCAGCATTCCGCAGGGCAAACCGGCCACGCATGCTTTTGTGCTCACCAATACCGGCAGCCAGCCGGTAACGCTTGAGCAGGTAACGGCCAGCTGCGGCTGCACCACCCCTCAGTGGACCCGGGGCAGCATCGCGCCGGGCGGCAATACCGTCATCACTGTCGGCTACAATGCCGCCGTTGAAGGAAAATTTGAAAAAACCGTCACTATTGCCCTGGGCAACGGACTGGTTAAAACGGTCTATATCAAAGGGCAGGTTGAAAAGGCGCAACCTCCTGCCGCGTATAATGCGTCTATACAATTGCTGAAACAATCCAATCAATCGCAAAATCGATAATTATGAAAAGTATCGTTCTCGGGTTCTTTGCCGTACTGTTAAGCACCGGTTTGTTTGCACAGGCAACAGCGCCCGCCAGCTCAGGCAAAAAAGCAGATGAAGTCATTAAGTTCGCCGAACAGAAATTCAATTTCGGTAAAATCAAGCAGGGTGTGCCGGTAACACATTCCTTCGAGTTCACCAACATTTCTTCGCAGCCCCTGGTAATCGAAAATGCACACGCCAGCTGCGGATGCACCACGCCCACCTGGCCGCAACAGCCTACGGCAAAAGGCAAAACCGCCAAGATCACCGCAGGTTTCAATGCCGCTGCCGCCGGTCCGTTCGACAAAACTGTTTTTGTGAAAATCGCGGGCATCGATCTTCCCGTTGAACTGAAGATCACCGGTGAAGTGCTCACTGCCGAACAATTCGCAAACGTGGAAAAAGGCAAATAAATAATTCTCAATTTGTAAACCCGATCCCCGCCAAACGCGGGGATTTTTTTATCATTACAGCATGGATCACAAAACATTTGAAGAATACCTAGATACCCTGCGGGTGAAACCCGGCAAAGCCATTTCACTGGCCAAAGACTTTCATACCGACTACGATCACAAGACCATGACCAAAGAAGAGGGTGAGCTGCTGCTGAAAGAAGGTATTGAAAACCTGGCCGATATGCAGGATCGCTTGTACGCCGAAAACCGGCACAGCATCCTGATCGTACTCCAGGCGATGGATGCGGCGGGTAAGGATTCGGCCATCAAACACGTGATGACCGGCTTGAACCCGCAGGGCGTAACCGTTACCAGCTTCAAAACACCATCGAAGCAGGAGCTGGCGCATGATTACCTGTGGCGGCATTATGTGGCATTGCCGGCCCGCGGGCAAATTGGCATTTTCAACCGTTCGCATTATGAAAACGTGCTCGTAACACGGGTGCATCCCGAATATGTGCTGGCAGAAAATATTCCGGGCATCGAAAAAACGGACGACATGACCCCTGAATTCTGGGCCAAACGCATGAAACAGATCAACCGTTTTGAAAAAAACATTGTACAGAACGGAACCATGGTGCTGAAATTTTTCCTGTACGTTTCGAAAAAAGAACAAAAGAAAAGATTTCTCGAACGCATCGACGATCCCACCAAAAACTGGAAGTTCTCGTCGGCCGACATTGCCGAAAGGGAGAAATGGGATGCTTATATGAAGGCCTATGAAGACCTGCTGGGCAATACTTCCAAAGAGCAGGCGCCCTGGTTTGTGCTGCCGGCCGATGACAAATGGTTTACCCGTTTGTGCATGGCCGCCATCATCACCAAAGAGTTCAGGAAGCTGAATTGCAACTATCCCGTATTGTCGGCCGATGAAAAGAACAAGCTTGCCGCCGTACGTGCCCGGCTGCTGGAGCAGAAAGACTGATCAGGCGGCCAGCAGCAGCCTGCCCAGCACAAAGGCGGCTGCAATGGCCACCGCCAGCACTACCAGGCCGGCGCGCATATAACTGTGGTTGATAACGAAGCGGCCGATACGTGTAGAGCCGGTGCGGTCGAACTGGATCCCCGCTACCAGGGTGGGATAACCCGGCAGCACAAAATCGGCGTTAACCGCAGGGAAAGCGGCAATCAGCGCCGGGTGGCTCAGGCCCAAGGCCACACCCAGCGGCATGATGGCCCGCGTGGTAGCCGCCTGGCTGAACATCAGTGTACCCAGTATAAAAACAGCAATGGCAAAGGTCCACGGATAGTCGTTCACAATGGCGCCCAGTGCAGCGGTAATTTCTTTTTCGTGGTGCAGCATAAAAGTGGCGCTCATCCACACCACGCCAAATACAGATACGACAGCGGCGGCCATGGCAGCAAACAAAGATTGTTTCAGCACGTCGGTGGCGCGGGTGCCGGTGATCATGAGCATCAGCCCCGCTGCGCTCAGGGTGATCATCGAGATCAGGGCGTTCATTTTAATGCTTCCGTCGGCATTCATTGAAAAGGTTGCCTGTCCCGGTTTAAAATGCGGCAACCATTCGGGAAAGGCGCCGCAGAACACCACGGCGGCAATGGTGAGGCCGAAAATCAGCACTGCTTTTTTTGCGGCCGGTGTGGCCCTGTTCTTCATTTCGGCGAGGGGCGTATCCATCCACTGCCTGAAAGCCGGATCCTTGCATTTCTCCCTGAAAACCGGGTCGTCGTCCAGCTCCCTGCCCATTTTCCATACAGAAAGCGCACCTGCCGCTACGCCCAGCAGGCCAGCGGGAATACAGACCTTCATGATATCGAAAGCCGCGCCGTTATAGGCGAGGATCGACGCCAGGGCGGCCGTAGCGGCACTCATGGGGCTGCCGGTTAATGCCACGTGCGAAGCGACCACGCTTACGCTGAGCGGTCGCTCGGGACGAATCTTTTTCTTGGCAGCCACATCGGCGATGATGGGCAGCAGTGAATACACCACATGCGAAGTGCCGGCAAAAAGGCAGAGAAAATAAACCGTAAAAGGGGCGATAAAGGTGATACGGGCCGGGTTGCTCCTGATGATCCTTTCGGCGATACCCACCAGGTAATCGAGCCCGCCGGCCGCCTGCAGGCAGGCAACGGTGGTAACAATTGCCACAATGATCAGCATCACATCAATAGGCGGATCGGCAGGTCGCATGCCGAATACAAATACGAAAACCAACATGCCCAGCATACCCATTACCCCCAGGCCGATGCCTTTCATTTGCGAGCCTACGAGGATCATGGCCAGCAGAAAACAAAGTTGTATCCAGATCATGCTTTATTAATTACCCGTCAAAATACATTTAAATTTTGCTCGCCAGTATCTTTGTTGCATGTTATCTATCAGCCAACGGGGCCTGCAGATGCCCGCCTCCCCCATCCGCAAGCTGGTTCCTTATGCAGAAGCCGCCAAAAAGAAAGGTATAAAAGTGTACCACCTGAATATCGGTCAGCCCGATATCGAAACGCCGCCTGCCATGCTGGATGCCATCCGCCATATTGATTTCAAGGTGCTGGAATACAGCCACTCGGCCGGTAACGAATCGTACCGCCGCAAACTGGTAAGCTATTATGAGCGCTGCGGCATTACGGCAGATCACCAGCAGATCATTGTAACCACGGGCGGGTCGGAGGCCATCCTGTTTGGTTTTATGGCCTGTCTTGATCCGGGCGACGAGGTGATCATCACCGAACCGTTTTACGCGAACTACAATGGGTTTGCCGTGGCGGCGGGGGTAAAAGTGTGCCCATTACCAGCTATATTGAAAATGGATTTGCCCTGCCTCCTATTGCCGACCTGGAGAAGTCGATCACCCGCGTACCCGCGCCATCATGGTCTGCAATCCGAATAACCCGACGGGCTATTTGTACAGCCGGGAAGAGATGGAATTGCTGAAAGGAATTTGCCTGAGGCATGGCCTTTATCTTTTTGCCGACGAAGCTTACCGCGAATTCTGTTATGGCGGCGCGCATACCAGTGCGATGCAGCTGGAAGGCGCTGAGCAGCATGTGGTATTGATGGACACGATTTCCAAACGATACAGCGCCTGTGGCGCCCGGATCGGCGCCCTGGTTACGAAGAACAAAGCAGTTATAGATGCGGCGATGAAATTTGCGCAGGCGCGGCTAAGTCCGCCGGGAATCGCCCAGATCGCTGCCGAAGCGGCGGTTGACCTGCCGGCCGATTATTTTGATGCAACCCGCGAAGAATACCAGCGCCGGCGCGATGTGCTGGTAAGGCGGCTCAATGCGATAGAAGGTGTTTTTTGTCCGCAGCCCGGCGGCGCCTTTTACGCCATGGCCCGTTTACCGATCGACGATGCCGATACCTTCTGCCAGTGGCTGCTGGAATCATTTGAATACCGGCAGCAGACGATTATGCTGGCGCCGGCAAGCGGGTTCTACGGCACCCCGGGGCTGGGAAAAAATGAGGTGCGGCTGGCCTATGTGCTGAATGAGGAAGCCATCAATGCCGCGATGGACTGCCTGGAGCAGGCGCTCCGGGTATATAAGAACCGGTAAAAAACCTGAAAACAGTAAAAAGCCCTTCGTTTTCGCGAAGGGCTTTTTACTGTTTTCAGGAAGGCTGAACAGGTGATTCAGCTATTTTCTTTTTCAGGTCGTCTATTGCGTGTTGTTGCTTATCGATTCTTTTTTCCAGCTTTTCAATGTCTTTCTGGGTGCTGGTGAGGTTGCTGTCGGCGCGCTTGGCAGCTTTTGCAGCACTGCGCGCGCGTTTGGCAGCCCTTTTCGCCTGGCGGTGGGCCTTATTCGATTCGGCGTTGTTTTCAAATTTGCTGGCGGCTGAGCTGTAGTCGCTGCTGGAGCTGTTTGCCTTGGAAACCGCTTCACTTGCCGCTACCTGCTTATCGGGGATGCTTTGCTGCAGTGAGGTCAGCTTGTCGCGGTCTTTGCTGAGGGCTGCCTCTTTTTCGGCCAGGGATAAACGCATTTTTTCGTATTTGATCCTGGCTTTGGCGAGCGCTACGGAATCGGACTGGGCATGGGCGCCAATGGCGGCGAATACAGCAATAATGGTGAATAGTTTTTTCATATTCATTCTTTTAATCATCAAATAATCTACCTGCAAAGGTAACACAACACTATCCAGACTGTGACAGTTAAAAAAAGGTTGCCAATTACGCTGAATTCTCTATTTTTGCGACCCGTTTGGCGAGGTAGCTCAGCTGGTTAGAGCATCGGATTCATAACCCGAAGGTCGGCGGTTCAAGTCCGCTCCTCGCTACAATTCAAATGGCATTTGGGAAAAGGCGCATTTTATGCGTCTTTTTTATTGTTTATCAGTCACTTATCATCAATATCTATCGTTCAATATGTACTCCGGTAAT
>JASGFZ010000070.1:0-12169 GCA_047605345.1 Flavihumibacter sp.
GCCCCCGCGGTGAATATGAAATCACCGATGTCAACAAAGAATACCTGCGCCGCGGTAAACTGAAAGTGTCTATCATGGACCGCGGAACCGCCTGGCTCGATACCGGCACCTTTGACTCACTCATGCAGGCTGCGCAGTTTGTACAAACCATCGAGCAGCGGCAGGGTATCAAGATCGCCTGTATCGAAGAAATCGCCTGGCGCAAGGGGTTCCTGACCGATGAGCAGCTGGAAAAAGTTGCCCAGCCGCTGATGAAAAGCGGGTACGGACAGTATCTTACGGGCCTGCTGGAAGAAAAAGGAAAATAAATCAGAAAACTTACACTTATGCCTAAAATAATGGTAACAGGTGGCTGCGGGTTCATTGGCTCGCATACACTGGTCGATTTGGTTGAAAACGGATTTGACGTGATTTCAGTTGATAATAATTCCCGCTCCAACCCGCTTATACTCGACGGCGTGGAAAGGATTACCGGGAAAAAAATAAAGAATTACAAGGTTGATCTTTGCAATTTCGACGACACCTACGCTATTTTCCAGGAGAACGAAGACATCACCGGTATCATTCATTTTGCCGCTTATAAAGCAGTGGGCGAATCGGTGGCGCATCCCATCATGTACTTTGAAAACAACCTGAACAGCCTGCTCAACCTCCTGAAATGCGTACAGGAATTCAAAGTGCCTTATTTCGTGTTTTCCTCTTCCTGCACGGTATATGGAAACCCCGACGTGATCCCGGTAACGGAAAGCACACCGCCGAAGCCGGCCGAATCGCCCTATGGCTATACAAAGCAAATGGGCGAACAGATCATCAATGAATTTGCCAAGGTGAACCCCACCCAGAGCATCCTGCTCCGTTATTTTAACCCGGTAGGCGCTCACCCCAGCATCCAGATCGGCGAATTGCCCATCGGCAAACCCGCCAACCTGGTTCCGGCCATCACCCAAACCGCTATCGGCAAACTGCCGCAGATGCAGGTATGGGGCGATGACTACGATACCCGCGACGGCAGCTGCCTGCGCGATTACATCCACGTATCAGACATCGCCCATGCCCATACGCTGGCGCTCCAATACCTGATCGACGGCCGCACCATGAAACCCTGCGAAGTGTTTAACCTGGGCAGCGGAAACGGTGTAACCGTACTGGAAGCCATCAAGGCATTTGAAAAAGTAAGCGGGCGGCAACTCAACTACGTTATAGGGCCGCGGCGGCCGGGTGATGTGGTAGCCATCTACGCCAATAACGAATACGCGGTTACCGAACTGGGCTGGAAAATCAGGTATAACCTCGACGACATGATGGATACGGCCTGGAAATGGGAACAGCGCGTAAAACAGGACGAAAACATTTTCTACGACCAGAATGCGAAGTTGAATTGACTTTTGATTTTCATTACTTTTACTCCCTTAACAACCTTGCATCATGCTCAACGATTTAGTGGTTTCAGGCAAAAAAGATACACGCAGCGGGTTCGGCGACGCAATGACCGAACTGGGCCGGTCGAACAAGAATGTAGTGGCGCTCACAGCCGACCTGGCAGGCTCATTGAAACTGAACCAGTTTATAAAAGACAACCCCGATCGCTTTATCCAGTGTGGTATTGCCGAAGCAAATATGATCGGCATCGCTGCCGGCCTCACCATCGGCGGCAAAATTCCCTTCACCACTACTTTCGCCAATTTCTCTACGGGTCGCGTGTACGACCAGATCAGGCAGTCGGTTGCCTATAGCGGCAAAAACGTGAAAATATGCGCCTCCCACGCCGGGCTGACCCTGGGGGAAGACGGCGCCACCCACCAGATACTGGAAGACATCGGCATGATGAAAATGTTGCCGGGCATGACCGTGATCGTTCCCTGCGACTATGCCCAAACAAAAGCCGCCACCCTGGCCATAGCCGCTTATCAGGGCCCTGTGTACCTGCGCTTCGGCCGGCCCGTATGGCCCATATTCACCGAAGGACTGCCCTTTGAAATCGGTAAGGCGCAGGTGCTGAACGAAGGCAAGGATGTAACCATTTTCGCCTGCGGACATATGGTATGGAATGCCGTGGAGGCCGCCCGCGCACTGGAAGTCAACGGACTCAGTGTGGAGGTGATCAATATTCACACCATCAAGCCGCTCGACGAAGAAGCCATACTGCGGTCGCTCAAAAAAACAGGCTGCGCCGTCACCGTAGAAGAGCACAATGTGCTGGGTGGCCTCGGCGACAGCATCGCCCAGGTGGCTGCCCGCCACCAGCCGGTTCCCATCGAGTATGTAGGCACCAACGATACCTTCGGCGAAAGCGGCACCCCCACCGAACTGCTCGAAAAATACGGCCTGAGCACCGATCACGTGATCCGCGCCGCCGAAAAGGTGATCAAACGCAAATAACCCTGCCCAATGGACGACGCGGCGCTCCTTTTACAGTTCAAAGAACCGGCTACCCGCGAAAAAGCCTATACATCGCTGGTGCGCAAGTACCAGGAAAGGCTGTATTGGCATATCCGCCGCCTCGTGGTTGACCACGACGATACCAATGATGTTCTCCAGAATGTATTCATCAAAGTCTGGAACGGGCTCGACGGATTCAGGGCCGATGCAAAGCTGTACACCTGGCTGTACCGCATCGCTACCAATGAATGCCTGAGCTTCCTGGAACAGAAAAAACGGAAAACTTCGGTTTCGCTCAGCGATGTGGAAGAAACACTGTCTGACCAGATCAGGGCCGAAAAAGATTTCGACGCCGCCAAAATAGAATGGAAACTTCAGCTGGCCATCCAGCAACTTCCTGAAAAACAACGACTTGTATTCACTCTAAGGTATTATGATGAAATGCCTTATGAAGAGATGAGTACCATATTGGATACCTCCGAAGGCGCGCTGAAGGCCTCCTATCACCACGCTGTGAAAAAAATCGAAGACTTTATTCTGAACCATTAAACGCAGCCCGGAAAAAAGCATCTAAGAACCGACATGCAACCGACCGGAAACATAAAAGAAGAGCTGCTCGCCATAGGCGGGTCACTGCTGGCCAACGCAGGCAGCAACGGCCGGCCTTTTGCTGTTCCGGAAGGTTATTTCGATCGTTTCCCCGCCGCTGTGCTGGATAGGTTACAGGCCGATTCGGCAACAATACCCGGTTCGGCGGCCGCTGAAACCGGGCAGTTGTCTCCCCTGCTGGCCGGCCTCAGCAAAAAAATGCCCTACCAGGTGCCGGAGGGCTATTTCCAGCCGGAAGCGGCTGCTTCCCCCCTGCTTCACCGGCTCGAGAAAAAGATGCCTTACCAGGTGCCGGCCGGGTATTTTGAAAATTTTGCCGATCAGTTACTGAAGAAAGTTACCGGCAGGGCAACGGTTCCTGCAGGCGCCCGGGTTGTGTCGTTTAAGCGGAACGTATTCCGGTACGCGGTTGCTGCGGCAATGACGGCCGTAGTGGCCACCGGCGGCTGGTTGTATACGAGCAAAAAAACAACCGGCAACGGAAACCAGGACGTCGCCGCCGAACTGAAGCAGGCGCTGGACCAGGTAAGCGACGACGCCATCTTCGAATACAGCGACGTTCCCGGCATATCACAGAACACCCTGGCAGCTAATGACCTTGACCTGAATGCCGCAGACATTCATTTTCTGCTGGAAGATGTAAGCGATAACGCATTGCAGGACTTCCTGAACCTGGAAAAGCCCGCCAAAAAAGAAATTTTACACAACTAACACCAAGCTATGAAAAGGGTCTTTACATTTTTACTGTTGCTGTTGCTGAACGCCGGTGCCTTTGCGCAAGGGGGGCAGAAAGCCGGTGAACGGGTGGAAGCCCTGAAGATTGCTTATCTCACGAAAAAGCTCAACCTGACGGCAGAAGAAGCGCAAAAGTTCTGGCCCGTTTATAACCAGTATATGGCCGACCTGAAGCGGGCGCGGCAGGATGCCCGCAACGATGCCGACGAACTGGAGAAAGACGAAAAAGTACTGGCCGTACGAAAAAAATATATGGGCGATTTCAGCAAAGCCCTGTCGCCGGCACGTGCCAATGATTTCTATAAGTACGAAAAGGAATTCTACTCATATGTGGCAAAAGAGCTGCAGGAAAGAAAACAAAACCGGCAGCAACACTAAAAAACCGGCGTTTTGATATCGTGGTAGAATAAGAATTTCCAGCCCGCGGCCTGCCCTTCGGCCCACCATTGCTGCCGCAATTCCATGGCCTTTCTTCCGTCATAATCGTACTTCGCCACAAACTTGCTTTTCATCTGCTGCAGTTGCGGTGCATTATCACCGCCGAAAAATACGGTTTCACCCCCGTCAACAATGGTAAACGACTGGTGCCAGGGGCAATGGCCACCGTCGACCCGGTATTTAATGTAACCGTCTATCACCCCATCGCCCTCCAGCCATTGTACATTCGGTGCGTGTTCAAGGCAATTCAGCTCTTCCAGCAGGTAAGAAGGAAAGCCTTTTTCCCGTGCAAAGGCAAATTCATTTTGCTGTATATAGTAGGTCGCCTGCGGAAAACTCAGCCGGCGGGTACCGGCCTCTGTATAACTCACGCCACCGGCATGGTCTTTATGCAGGTGGCCCATCAGCACTTTGGTGATTTTCTGCGGCGCAATGCCGGCCGCATGCAGGTTATGGTAAAGCTGCAGTTCGCCGCCCGTCGTAAACCCGAGGCCGGTATCAAGCAACAATACGTCTTCGCTGGTAACCACTACAAAGGGTTGTATTTCGACCAGCAGGCTGCCGGTTGGCCGCGATTGAATATCGTCGCTGGTTTTATCAAACGGTACAAATTGTTTGGAACTGTCAATCGAAAAAGCGCCTTCCGAAAGCGGGATGATTTGCATGCATTCAATATTTCGTTAACGAAGCACCATTTGCCGGTCGGCATCCAACCGGATAAGAATGAACAACAGGGCCGTAAAGGTAATCAACGCTGTGCCACCATAGCTGACAAAGGGCAGCGGGATCCCGATTACCGGTGCCAGACCGATGGTCATACAAATATTGATGGTAATATGGAAGAAGATCACCGATGCCACACCATATGCATAGCAGCGGCTGAACACGCTTCGCTGCCGTTCGGCAACCGTTATAATGCGCATCAGCAACAGGAAATAAATACCCAGCAGCGTAAAGCTGCCGATAAAACCGAAGCCTTCACCAATGGTACAGAAGATAAAATCCGTTCGCTGTTCGGGCACAAAATCATACCGTGTTTGGGTTCCTTTGAGTAATCCCTTGCCGGTGAGGCCGCCGCTGCCGATGGCAATTTTGCTTTGCTTCACATTGTAATCGCCGTCGTCTTTTTTCTTACCCGCCGACTTCTTCTCTATTTCTTCAGCCGCTACGGCGTCTTTGGGCACATAATCTTTACCGATGGTGTCATAAATGCGTTTCACCTGGTAAGGCTGCAGGATATGATCAAAAGCATAGGGCACGGCAAAACGCTGAATGCCCACACAAATAGCCCAGATGCCCACCACGAGGAACAATACCTGCTTATGCCGTTTAATCTGGCGCCGAAGAATATAGATCGCCACACCCGCAATGGCCGTAAGCACAATGGCCAAGGTGTTGGGATCCATGACCAGGGTAGCGACTACCAGCACGGCCAGTGAAAAGCCGATGATCAGCACCAGGGGCGATAAGCCTTCGCGGAACATCACCAGGAAAAACGAAAAATACACGAGCGCCAGCCCGGTTTCATGCTGCATGATCGACAAAACGGCCGGTGTCAGGGCGATAGCCGCAGCGATCAGTTGCGAGCGGGTTTTATAAAAATCGGTTTCTACGCGCGACAGGTATTTGGCCAGTGCCAGGTTCACGAACAACTTACAGAGTTCGGCGGGTTGCAGCTGGAAGGCGCCGAAACGTATGATCGATTCGGTGCCTTTTATTTTTGTATGGAAAGGAAAAACCAGTAACAACAGCAGTATCCCGAAGGCATACCAGAGATTGGCGGTGGCGGTAAAGAACTTACTGTCGGTCAGCAGAATGGCGATGGCAACAATACCCCCGATACCAAAAAACAGCAGCTGGCGGCTGTAATCCGTTTTCACGGAAAGAAAGCTTTGCAAAACCGGGTCGCCCTCCCGGTAGGTAACAGCGAATATGCTGATGATACCAATACTCACCAGGATGATGTACAGCCAGATCAGCAGCCAGTCAACTCCTTTCGATATTTCCGCTTTGCGCTGTGACATGGTTAACCGGCTTTGATGGACTGTTGTTTGGGTAATATGGCTTCGGGCGGCAGGTTGGTGGTGCGAACATCAACGGGCAGTTTCTTTTTGGGCGAGTCGGGGCTAACAGCGGGGTTGAGCCGGCTGCTGTCAGTTTTTGGCGCCGGTTTGGGAGCGGGTGGCTCAAGAACCGGCACCTGGCCCGGCCGCAGGTATTTTTTGATCACGCTGGTGTCGCGGGTTTGGCGGAACCAGTTATAGGCGCGGGCAGAGTCGGCCTTAAACTGCTCACGCACCAGCCAGCCGGGCATCAGGTTGGCCGAAGCCACCCGCTCCACTTCTTTCAGCCTTTCGGTACGCAGGGTATCGTTCAGGTATTTTTCCATGAGCAGGGAAGCAATGGGACCGGCCCAGGTAGCGCCGAAGCCCGCATTTTCCACCACCACGGCAATCGCAATTTTCGGGTTTTCGCGCGGGGCAAACAACACAAACATGGAGTTGTCTTTCAGCTTGGTCCTTTTTCCGTCGATCATGCGGTAGTTTTCGGCAGTACCCGTTTTTGCACACACACTGATGCCGGGTACACGGGCCACTTTCGCCGTACCGATATCCACCACATCCTGCATACCGGCCAGTACAGTTTCATAGGTATCGTTTGAGATATGCGTCAGCACTTCGTTTTTGCGGCGATACTTATTCAGCAGGGTGTCGGCTTTTGTTTCTCCGTCTATCCTCTCTACAAAATGCGGCGTATAGAAATAGCCTTTGTTGGCGAGTATGCAGATGGAATTGGCCATCTGCAGGGGCGTTACCAGCAACTTGTCCTGCCCGATACCGATGGTAACCATGGTGCAGGAATTCCATGAACCGCGATACTCTTTGTCATAGGCCGCAGTATCAGGTACATTTCCGCCATCTTCGCTGGGCAGATCCACACCCGTACGATGCCCGAGGTCAAAACGGCTCAGGTAATTATGCCAGCGGGTGAGCCCCTCGCGTGTGCTGCCAATGGCAGGATTGTCGACCGTTAACCGAAACGCATTGCTGAAAAAAGAGTTGCAGCTCCAGGCAATGGCCAGGCGCAGGTTGGCGGCATGCCCATGCCACTTCTCCGTGCATTTCACCGGGCGGCGGCACCCCATATAAACCCCGCTGCAGGCAATACCGCTGTTTGAGTTGATAACTCCTTCGTCAAGGGCTACCAGGGCGCCCAGTGGCTTATAAGTGGAACCCGGTGGATACTGCCCTTTAATGGCGCGGTTGAGCAGCGGACTGCTCACATCCAGGAACAGCTTATTAAAGTTTTTTTGTTTATCGGGACCTGTAAGCAGGTTGGGATCGAAATGCGGTCCCGAAGTCATGGCAATGATACCACCTGTTTTGGGTTCAATGGCAACCACTGCGCCTACTTTATTGGTCATCAGCTTTTCTGCCAGCTGTTGCACTTCGATGTCAATATAGGTACGCAGGTTACGGCCGGCAATGGCAGCGGTATCAAACTCGCCGTTTTCGAACCGGCCCACCAGCCGGTTCTTATTGTCTTTGATCATGTACTCAACGCCCCGCTTACCCATCAGCACCGACTCATAAAATTGTTCCAGGCCGCTTCTGCCCACAAAATCACCGAGCCGGTAAAAATTATTTGATCGCCTGATGATATTGGAATCGGCCTCGCCGATGTACCCCATGATATGGGCGGCGGCCTGGAAAGGATAGGTTCTTACCGGGCGTTCCACCAGCGCAAACCCCGGGAATTTGAAAATATTTTCGTCCAGGCGCGCATGCACCAGGGGTGGCAGCAGGTCTTCGAATATACTCGGCCGGTAGCGGCCGTTCTTGACAATAGCCGAGATAATGCGCCTTTTAAACTCAGCGGTGTCAATATCCAGCAGGTTACACAAATAAGCCGTGTCAACACCCTTTACCTGGCTGGGGGTTACTTCCAGGTCGTACATAATGGTGTTGTTGAGAATGGCTTTTCCGTTCCGGTCGTAGATGATGCCGCGGTCGGGGTATTTCACTTTCGGATACACCGCATTGTCCATCGCCAGTTGTTCATACTTCTTGGATACCAGCTGGAGGTTAACGAGCTGGGCGATGATCACCAGGAAAATACCGGCGATGATCAGGCGAATAACGGTTGAACGGGATTGGTTGAAGACAGACAAAGAATGGGATTTTGGATCGCTCTATTCTGGCAGAGAATTACTGGTTTATGTAGTTACTCTTTACTGCCTAAAGGTAGTAAGGAGATTTGAATTTTGGGAGAGGCTTTTTTCTCGCAGAGGCCACTTTTGGTTCTCGCAGAGGCCAGTTTTTGTTTCTCACAGAGGCCAGTTTTTGTTTCTCACAGAGGCCAGTTTTTGTTTCTCACAGAGGCCACAGAGGAACGAAGGGTTGTCAAAGAATGATACATAGCTCCCTGTTTCGCCATCGGCCAAGGGCTGCTGCATCAACTATCAGATCAAATTGGCAGATCAACTGGCAGTTATTACGAAGTTAAGACTAAGAGTTAACCTTGCATTTGCAGCGATTCTCTGTTCCTCTGTGGCCTCTGTGAGAAACAAAAACTGGCCTCTGTGAGAAACAAACTGCCTGCACCCGCTTCGAACCCATCCCTCTCAGGCAGCATTCGTCCTATAACGCTCCTTCCGGTAAAACAGCAGCTCGGTAACCAGGATCAGTCCCATGCTCACCGCCGTACTGGCCAGCACTTTTCCGGTAAAATAAAAGAAGCTTTCCCTGAACTGCAGCCATTCCAGCAATACCAGGTAGCTGTGGTGAAGAAAGGTCAGTATAAAAACCAGCAGTCCATAGGGCGCCCATCCCATGCTGTGAATGGAGGGTGAGCCATAGCTCTGCCCGGTAGTTTCCTGCCTGATCAGCATATTTACCAAAAAGGGGCGTACATAGGCGATCAGCACGCAACACGCAGCGTGCAGGCCCGGCGTACCCAGAAAATAATCCAGCGTGAGCCCGAATACAAAAGCGATCAGCATCAGCCACGAACGACCAATACTGAAAGGCAGCCAGATGATGTACAGGAAATACAGGTAGGGAACCACCAGGTGATGCAATGGCGGTATTTTATGCAGGACGAACACCTGCACCAGTATGAACGCTGCAAAGCGCAGCAGGTTTTTCAGCAGATCACTCATTGGTTTTCCGGGTTGCCGCCTCCAACAGCTTTTGTTCTTCCAGTTGGGAATTCTGCACTATATATACATATTGAACCGTAGAAAAATTGGTAGATGTTTTCAGCTTCAGGGTATAAAAATTCGAGCTCGATTCGGCCTGGAAAGTGTCGACCGTACCGATCATGATATTCGCCGGAAAGATCGAAGAGAGTTCGCTGGTCATCACCGTATCGCCTCTTTTCACATCGGCGCTCTTGGGAACATTTCGCATCTGCACATAGTCGGGGCTTTCGCCATCCCAGGCCACGCTGCCCCTTTCTCCCGATTTGATCAGCTTGGCATCTACCCTGAACTGCCGGCTCAGCACGCTCATCACCGTTGCAAAATTACTGCTCACATTTACCACGCGGCCAACGATACCCGTGGGGCCGATCACCGCCATATCCACTTTAACGCCCTGGTTGGCGCCGCGATGGATGGTATAAAAGTTCGTTTGGGTAGTAACGAACCCACCTACCACCATCGCCTCCATATAGTGATATTTCTGGAATTTGAGCAGCGAATCAACACGGACGGAATCCACCACCAGCTGTATGGCTGTATCGGCGGGCTGGTAGTTGCTGCGCAGGCGTTCGCGCAGGTGGATGTTTTCCTGCACCAGCGCTTCGTTGGCTTTTTTAAGCTTGAAGTAATATTCGATATTGTTATACCGCGCATTGATGCGGCCGGTCACTTCGCTGGCCACACCCATAAAAGCCGCTTCGTGAAATTTGTTGTAACGGAACAGGAAGTAAAGCGCAAGCACCTGCAGGGCAAGAAAGAACAGGAAATTAAAATATCGCCTGATGAATAAAAAGATGTTACGCATGGTTTCCCTTTATCAGCCGTCTCTTGAGCGCGGCACATCGCGATCTAACGCATCACGAATGGATAGCGATCGTAGTTCTTAAGTGCAATGCCGGTTCCACGTACCACGCTTTTCAGCGGATCATCCGCCACGTGTACGGGCAGCTTGATCTTCTGGCTCAGGCGCTTGTCGAGCCCACGCAGCAGGGCGCCGCCACCGGTTATATACAAACCGCGACGGTAGATATCGGCAGCGAGTTCGGGCGGCGTGGTTTCCAGCGCCTTGAGAATGGCCTCTTCTATTTTGAAAATGCTCTTGTCAAGCGCTTCGGCGATCTCCTGGAAGCTAACCATGATCTGCTTGGGAATACCGGTTACCAGGTCACGACCATTTACCGGGATGTCTTCCGGCGGATTGTCCAGGTCTTTCATGGCTGCGCCGATCTGGATCTTGATCTGCTCGGCGGTTCTTTCACCAATAAGCAAACTGTGGTAGCGGCGCAGGGCTTCCATAATGTCGGCCGTGAATTCATCGCCCGCAATGCGGATGCTCTGGTCGCACACAATACCGGCCAGGGCGATCACGGTGATACCGGTGGTGCCACCGCCTATGTCGATGATCATGTTACCCACCGGCTCTTCCACATCAATGCCGATACCCAGGGCAGCCGCCATGGGTTCATGGATGAGGTACACTTCTTTGGCGCCCGCCTGTTCGGCACTGTCGCGCACCGCCCGCTTTTCCACCTCGGTAATAGACGACGGAATGCAGATCATCATGCGCCAGCTGGGCGGGAAAAGCGGTTTTTTGGGATAGATCATTTTGATCATTTCCCGTATCATCAGCTCAGCCGCGTTGAAGTCGGCAATAACGCCGTCTTTCAGCGGGCGGACAGTCCGTATGCTTTCGTGTGTTTTTTCGTGCATCATCAGGGCACGCTTGCCCACGGCCAGCACGTTTTTAGGGTTGTTCCGGTCCAGCGCCACAATCGACGGTTCATTCACCACAATCTCATCGTTATGTATGATCAGGGTATTGGCTGTTCCCAGATCCATCGCGATTTCCTGGGTCAGAAAATTAAATAATCCCATTTTAAGAGGTCCGATTTTTGGTCAGGATATAATGCCAGCAAAATTGATGCAAATAATCCGATTAATCAAAAGCGTAATGGTTGACGAACCTTAAATTTTCATTCTTCTGCTGACCACTGCATAACGCATCCTGCTGGCGTTTAGTGCGGTACCCTGCAAAAATAGTTGAATCTGCAATAGGAAATTTACTTACAAACCTCCATGGCCGCCGTATAGCTCAATTTTACCCTCCAGGTCCAGGGCCAGCACCGACATGTACTTGTCTGTAACAGCAGGCGGTATTTCGATAAATACAACGCCAGGCACTTTACTCCAGGATATCTTTCCAACAATACGGTGCGGCAGGGTTTGATTGGCACCCACTACCCTGATCTGTTTGATGGGGTTCACCAGTCCTTTGACCATGACCTGGCCCGTGGGTTTCCCGGTGAGGAAAAGGTATAAAGTGGTGGAGTCTTTCGAGTACGTGGTAGGGCCGTAAACATGGCCTTTGGGCATGCCGCCTACCGTGCCGAAAACTGCTTCTCCATGCTTCCTGTTCCAGGCGCCGAGTTCTTTAAGCACTTCCACTTCTTTGTCGGGGATGGTGCCGTCTTCACGCGGGCCGATATCCAGCAGCAGGTTGCCTCCCGACCCTACCGCATCGGCAAATATGTCGATGATCTCAGCCGGCCTTTTCCAGGCAGTGTCCTGCGGCTGAAAACCCCAGTTGTTGTTGATGGTCATGCAAAGCTCCCACCAGTGCCCCTTGGGGCGGTTAACAGGCGTGTTTTGCTCGGGGGTTTCATAATCGCCATACCCCGCCAGCCGCGAGTTGATGATGGCTTTGGGATTGCGGGTCAGCAAGAGCTGCCTGATGCCGGCGGCATCCCATTCTTCGGCACTGTGCTCCCAATCGCCGTCGAACCACACCAGGTCGGGGTTGAAGCG
>JASGFZ010000071.1:0-12118 GCA_047605345.1 Flavihumibacter sp.
CAAAATTCTTTTATATGATATCGGCAAAGACCCGGGTGAGCAAACCGATCTGGCTGCCGCCCATCCGGCGATCGTGCAACGGCTGAAAGCTGCCCTTGCCCATTGGGAAAGCCAGCTCGCCAAACCGTTGTGGCCTTCGCTCCGTTCGGAGCTGATCCCCGAGCTGGCCGGCACCGGCAATTATTTCCCGATTTAGTTCATTGGCGTCATTGCTTCTTTGCGTCGTTGCATGAAACAAAAATTACCATTGGCGGCCACCTGAATTTTGCCGCGGGCAGCACAACATTGAAACAGGCCTTTCACACAACGACGCAAAGGAGTAATGACGCAAAGAAGTTTGTACATTAGCGCAAACTACCATCGCATTGAAGACCATACTGACCAGTACCCAACTGGCCATTACCATAAAACGGCTGGCGCACCAGATACTGGAAAACTGCCCTGATACCGCCAATACCTGCCTCATCGGCATCCAGCCGCGGGGTATCTGGCTGAGCAACCGCCTTATACAGGAAATTCGCGCCATCCGGCCGCAGGCGGCCATGAAATACGGCATCCTCGATATTACTTTTTACCGCGACGATGTGCGGTCGGAATTGAAGGTGGCCAACCAGACCGATATTCCTTTTTCTATTGAGAATAAGAAGGTGATCCTGGTAGATGATGTGCTGTACACCGGGCGAACCATCCGCGCGGCGCTTGATGCGCTGATGGATTTCGGACGTCCCGGCCAGGTGGAGCTTTGTGTGCTGATCGACCGCCGCTTCAGCCGCGAGCTGCCCATACAACCCGATTATACCGGGAAGTCGATCGATTCCATTGTTACCCAGAAAGTGCAGGTATCGTGGACGGAAAATAGCGAAAAGGATGAAGTGATATTGTTCTAAAAGCTAAATTTGCTCTTTAATGCGACTAAGTACCAAACATCTTCTCGGCATTAGAGACCTTGCTCCGTCAGATATACAGCTAATATTAGATACGGCTACCCAGTTCAAGGAGGTTTTGCAGCGACCGGTAAAAAAAGTTCCCTCGCTGCGCGATATTACCATCGTCAATCTTTTTTACGAGAACTCCACCCGCACCCGGATATCATTTGAACTCGCCGAGAAAAGGCTGAGCGCCGACACCATCAATTTCACCGCCAGCGGCTCGTCGGTGTCGAAAGGGGAAACCCTGCTTGATACGGTAAATAATATCCTCAGCATGAAGGTGGATATGGTGGTGATGCGGCACAGCGCCAGCGGCGCCCCGCATTTTTTATCGAAACATATCCCTGCGGCCATCGTCAATGCCGGCGACGGCATCAACGAGCACCCTACACAGGCGCTGCTCGATGCTTTTTCGATCCGCGAAAAACTGGGCGCGCTCGAAGGCAAAAAGATCGCTATCATCGGCGATATCATGCATTCGCGGGTGGCCCTCAGCAACCTCTACCTGCTCAAAAAAATGGGCGCCGAAGTAATGGTTGCCGGTCCGCCGACCCTGATCCCCACCTACATGAAACAAGCCTTTGATGTACAGGTGGAATACAACGTGGAAAAAGCCCTCGCCTGGTGCGATGTGGCCAATGTGCTGCGCATCCAGCTTGAAAGGCAGAACCAGGTGCTGTTTTCCAGTCTCCGTGAATACAACCTCGCCTATGGATTGAAAAAAGACATGCTCGCGAAGCTCGGTAAAGAGATATACGTGATGCACCCCGGTCCCATTAACCGCGGGGTGGAGCTCGACAGTGATGTGGCCGACAGCGGGCAAAGCATTATTCTTCAACAGGTGGAAAACGGCGTGGCCGTACGCATGGCGGTATTGTACCTGCTGGCCGGCCGCGAAATGACCGCACAATCCTAATTATGCAGCGAATCTGTCTCTTCCCCGGCACCTTTGATCCCATCACCCTCGGGCATGTGGATATCGTTAAGCGGGCCCTGCCGCTGTTCGATAAAATCATCATCGGCATCGGCCTGAATGCGGCCAAGGCGCCGATGTTTTCGGCCGAGCAGCGGCTGCTCTGGATATCGGAAATATTCAAAGACGAACCGCGGGTGGAAGGCGTAGTGTACGAAGGATTAACGGTAACCTATTGCCAGCAGATCGGCGCGCGTTTTATTCTGCGTGGTATCCGGTATGTCAGCGATTTCGAATACGAAAAAACCATTGCCGACGCCAACCGCGCGCTCGACAGCAACCTCGAAACCATTTTCCTCACCGGCGAGCCGAAATATACCAGCGTGGCGTCAACCATTGTGCGCGATATCATCCGCAACCATGGCGATGCATCGCCATTCATTCCGTCGGTGGTGATGGAAAGCCTGCGCGACAGGAAATAGGCACTCAGAATTCGATATCGCCGGCCTGCGATCCCCTCGCAGTCGGTTGGGCGCCGCTCTTCAGGTTCCTGCCTGCACGTTCATATTTCCATATCAGTAGGTTCGGATCGGGCGTTACCGGTTCGATGATCTCCAGGAATAGTCCGCTCATACCGGCTAAATACAAACTTGTACATTCGTTGCATCTTAAAATCATAAATATGAGCTGGTTTTCCCCGGTTACCGTAGAAGCGTTGAACAAATTAGGCAAGGGCACTATGGGTGAGTATCTTGGCATGGAATGGACAGAAGTAGGGGACGATTTTCTGCGGGCGCGCATGCCGGTAGATCACCGCACCCGCCAGCCTTACGGACTGCTGCACGGTGGTGCGTCGGTGGCGCTGGCCGAAACCCTGGGCAGTGTGGGCGCAGCGATTTCGGTCGACAGCTCCCGATTCATTGCCGTGGGCATGGAGATCAATGCCAACCATATCAGGAGCGCGAAAGAGGGTTTTGTGACCGGTACGGCGCGGCCCCTGCACCGCGGCGGCACTTCGCAGGTATGGGAGATCCGGATCGAAGACGAGCGGGGAAAACTCGTATGCGTCAGCCGCCTGACCGTGGCAATATTGAAAAAGCCCGCTGTCTAGCAGGGTTTACAGGTAAGGTATTGTCGAGCTGGCAAATATTGCTTTTACAGAATATGCTTATGCCGGCGGCAGTGAACTTTTTACAGGGATGCCGACAGCCATCGGGTAGGGTTGCCACGCAGATTTTATAATGCAGCCAGCACGTCTTTTATACTGGGGAAGGTATTGTTCAGCACGGCAGGCCATTCTTCCCGTGGCAACCACTTCAGCTCGGTGATTTCTTCTTCCGCTTGCGGTTTTTCTGCATCTCCGCCATCTGCCTTCATCTCAAACCACACGGATTCTTTCAGTATGTGTTTGCCCGCTTCGTGATAGGTATGATAGGTGGGCAGCAGCGGCCGGCGGACGGCAGCGGTAACGCCGGTTTCTTCGGCAACTTCGCGCACAGCACATTCTTCGATGGTTTCGCCGGGGTCGAGCTTGCCCTTGGGCAGGTCCCATTTTCCGCGGCGGTGGATGAACAGCAGCCGGTCATTTTTCCATACCGCACCGCCGCCGGCCTGTAACAGGGTGAACTTCTTCCATACCGCTTTTTGCAGGGCTTCCAGGTCGGTGTGCTGCAGGATACCGGCGTGAACAGCCGGTTTTTCCATTTCATGCAGCATGGCATGGATGGCGTGCGGGGAAAACTCGTCCACGTACACGGCATCGTCGTGGTGCAGAAAAGGAGCTATGTCACGGCTGACCGAATCGCAGAGAAACAGGGGCTTATCGCCAAAATAGATTTTGATGTACATACAGGCTGGAGGTATTTTTGCCGACCGATAACAAAAATATATGAAGTCAAACGAAAAAGCCGTTGCTGAAAAATTGTTACAGTGCAATGCCGTGCGGCTGCGGCCCGAAGAACCCTTTACCTGGGCCAGCGGCTGGAAGAGCCCGATCTACTGCGACAACCGGAAGGTGTTGTCCTTTCCTTTTGTACGCGACTTCATCAAGTCGGAAATGAGCAATCTTATTTTCAGCACCTTTCCCGAGGCCGAGCTCCTGGCCGGGGTGGCAACAGCCGGTATCGCCTGGGGCGCCCTGGCGGCCGACCAGCTGAAGCTTCCGTATATCTATGTACGTCCCAAACCCAAGGAGCATGGCCTGGGCAACCAGATCGAGGGCGATTACCAGCCGGGAGCCCGGGTGCTGGTGATAGAGGACCTGATTTCAACGGGTAAAAGCAGCCTGCAGGTGGTGGAGGTGCTGAAAAACGCCGGACTGAATGTGATCGGGATGGTATCGATCTTTACCTATGGGTTCCCGGTGGCTGAAAAAGCCTTTGAAGCGGCCGGAGTGCCCTTTACATCGCTGACCAGCTACGAACAACTGATCGCCCTGGCCCTTGAAAAGGGGCGCATCAGCGAAGCGCTGCTGCCGGTTTTGTTAAAATGGCGGGAAGATCCTGCCAATTGGAAAGGCGTTTCGTAACTTACACGATAGAAATACCGAATATGAAAAAGTTTTACCTGCTGCTGGCCATGACCCTGATCACCTGTACCGGTGTGTTCGCCCAGGCAAAAAAGGCCCTTATGACAGTAACCATTAAAACGCCTTCCGTACAGTGCGGAATGTGCAAAGACCGCATCGAGAAATTCCTGGCGAAGGAAGAAGGGGTGCAAAAAGCGACTGTTGATTATAAACACAAGACCACCAAGGTTAGTTTTTATACCGAGCCGCACCAATATCGAGAACATCAAAACAGCCATTGCCAATGTAGGTTATGATGCCGATGATGTTTCTGCCAACGGTGAAAGTTACCAGAAGCTGCCCAGCTGTTGTAAGAAACCGGAAGACAGCAAGCTATAAAAAAAGCCGCCTGAAGGGCGGCTTTTTTTATAGCTGTTTGTGGTTTAGGGTTTGTGGTTTATGGTTGCTGCCGCGCGTTTAACCTGCAAAACAAAAGGCCACTTACATTTTTTGCAAGTGGCCTTTTGTTTTGCAGGTTGGCCGTTCAGCAAACCCCGACTTGAAACCTCTAACAACCATAAACCCTAAACCACAAACCTTAAACAAAAAACCCTTCGGTTGCTGGTCACCATTTAATTTCCTGCCTTCCCTCATAGTTCACCGGCACATTGAAAAAAAAGCCGCCACGGCCCATTTTGATGGTGCCGTTCACCTTCACGTTCACACCGTCGCTGAGCAGCATCGAGAGGGCGTTGCTGAGCAGCTGTTTCATATCCACTTTCATTTTAACCGGCACGTAAAAGGTATCCAGCTTCGGGATCTGGATCAGCGTGTCAAGCACCGTTGTGCCCACGGGCTTATCGTTGATGCTGATGGCCAGGTTCGCCCGCTTCAGCTGCAGCGGATAAGGGTTGGGGTTGTAGTATTTAAGGTCTGCCGAAACGACAGATTCACCCATGCTGATTTTGGCCAGCTCAAAATTATCGAAGGCCTGGTACTCGGGTATCTGCGGGCGCTTACAGGCCGCTGCCAGGCACAGGGTAAAAGACAGGAGGTACATAAAAACCCGGTGCGGGCGAAAAGGAGCGCCTGGACAGGCCGTGGAAAAAATGAGTGATCGCATATGGAAAAATAGGAGATCGTTTCATTATCAGCAAATTCAATTTTCAAACAGCCGTATATTTGCTGCCAATATTTTTGGCAGCCATGGGGTTTATCGTTGTTTTTATAAAAAATAACCAACGCTAATTTATTTATCAGTAATAAAGCTATTTAAATAATTAATAATCAATTTAATAATAATTTTATTATTGTAATAAATAAATATAATTTAAACCAGCGAATAAATAAAACAGCGCAAGGCGATCAAAAAGATTCAGGAATTTAAGATAAATTAATATGAGTATATTATTTATTGATTTACAATATTTTCCATCAATTAATTGGTTTAAAAAATGCTTTAAATATGACCATGTTGTATTTTTTAAATATGACAGGCACCACAAAATGAGTTTCCGGAACCGTATGCTGGTGGCGGGTGCCGGCGGACCGCTGCGTTTATCTGTTCCCCTGGTGAACAGCCGGGATGAGCAGCAGGCTTATGCCGACGTGCAGGTACAGGCCGGGCATTGGCAGCGCGACCATTTCAGGACCCTTGTATCCTGTTATAACCGGTCGCCCTGGTTTGATCACTATCGTGACGATCTGGCAGCTTTGCTGGAAGCACCCGACCATCGGCTGTTTGATTTCAACCTGCGTTGTTTGTCGTGGGTGGAGAAATCCCTGAAGCGGAAATTGCCGTACACGGTCGAAAATGCCCTGGAAGCCTGCCGGGTTATTACCGATCGTACCGATGATTACCGGGACTATTTTTTGCCGGCCAGCCAGGCCGAATGGAGCGTGGCGGCCGATGCGGTTCAGCCGTACACACAGGTATTCCAGGACCGCCAGGGCTTTATCCCCGGACTGTCCATTCTCGATCTTTTGTTCTGCGAGGGACCTTCAGCCGTAGAAAGGCTGTTACCCGGCTAGCCGGCTGGTAGAATGGGTGCCGGGCAAATAGTTGGAGGGAGGCTGGAAATGGTTAGAAATAGACGGTTTTCCGCTTGCCGGAAAGCTGGCGGGTGGCGTCGCTTGCGGTACGTAAACGGCGGTTTTGCAGGCTTTCTGCCGGCTGCCTGTCAAGGCTTTCCTGCAACCGGGCCTTTGCTTCCCGGAGCCGGGCTTCCTGCTCCAGGATCGCCGCTGCCGGTTGCTGTTCCGGTTTGCCGGTCAGCGTGGCTGATTCCTGCTGCGCCTCCGACCAGTCGGATTGCAAAAGTACCTTCCTGAGGGCCTGGCGCAGTTCTGCACCCGAGAGGCCCAGTTTGTGCAATGCTGGTTCCAGCCTTTGGCTGTGCAGGTTTTTCAGCGCCTGCTGCAGCTGTGCTACCGCCGCCTGCGATTCGAGGGTCTTCAGTACCAGGACCACACTGTCTTCCAGCCAGGTAGTTTGAAAGCTTTTCACGGGCACATAAGGCAGGTGTTCGTCTGTAGCCACATCGGCGGGATAACCCGAAACCGTTTCAGGATGCGCAAAACTCAGGGGCTCCTCGCTGGTTCTGGCCGCAGCTTCCAGCACCAGCGGGAACCTGGCGGCAGCGGTATTGTCCCAGCTGTTGCCCGCGGCGTTGGCTATAAAATCCGGCTCTTCGTTTCTTTCATCACCAGCTGTTTTCGCTTCGGCTGCAGGTGTGGCCGGCCTGGTGGCGACGGAAGCAACAGGCTGCTTCGCCGGCTTTTCAACAGCCGGGACCGGCGGCACCAGGGTTTCATACCTTGCTTCCAGCGAAGCCAGGGGGCTGGTGGCGAGCCCATGGATAACGGCGCGGATTTCTTCCCGCGGTTTTACGGATAACAGTACCAAAACCAGCACAAGCGCCGAGAGTAAAAAACCGGTTTTCCGGTCGGCCCGCGGGGGGGTACCGGGCAGCTGCAAAATTCTTTTGACCCGCCACAAGAGGAGTTTGGTATGCGGACCGCCTGCCGCCAACGCCACCGGCGGCAGCGCCACCCGGCGTTGCTGCTCCAGTTTCAGCAGCGCAGCGGCATAGCTATCGGTACTCACCGGGAACTGCAGCACCCAGTCGTCGCAGGCATGTTCTCTTTCGGCGTGGATGGTGGCCAGCAGCTGGCGGGCAAAAGGGTTAAAGGAGAACAGGATCTCTGCCAGCGACAGTACCATATTCCAGAAAAAATCATTTCGCCTGATATGGGCCAGCTCATGGATGAGGATGGCCTCCACCTGTTCGGCCGATAACTGGCTTACGGCGCTGAAGGGCAGCAGGATCATGGGCTTCAGCCAGCCCAGCAACAGCGGCCCGTCTGCTTTTTCTGAAAGCCATACTGAAAAGGGCGCGCCGATATTCATCTGGGCCGCCATCTTCCCCGCAAACAGCCGCCAGTCGACCGGCGCCTTGTGCAGGCCTTCCCTTCGTAACAGGCTGGTGCCTGCATACAGCCTACTGAAATGTATGACCCGCACTGTCAGCCAGCCGATATACAACAGCGACAAATAGGGAAGAAGCACCTGGATGCATTTCAGGGTGTACCCATACCAGCCGGCAAAAAGAGCACCCGAAACCGGCCAGCGAAAAGCCGTACTGCCGGGATAGAGCAGGTATTTCGCAAAAGTCAGACCCGACCACAGCATACCGGCCAGCACCAGGAACAGGGCGATATTGTACACGGCGGCGGCACGCAACCCCGGCCAGCCTTTCCTGACGAGCAGCAACACGCCCCACAACAGGCCCAGTTGCCAGCAACTGTCGAGAAGGGTCCAGCCCAGGGCCTCCAGGAAAGCAGTCTGGGTTTGCATGGGCTACTGTTTTTTAAGGTTGTTGAGGAGGTGCTGGATCTCTTCCAGCTCTTCGGCAGAAGCCTTGTGCGAGCCCAGCGCCCGCAACACCAGCTCGGTCGACGAACCGCCAAAGAGCCCGTCGATCATTTTATCAAGCAGGTGCTTTTGGGTTTTCTCTTTGCTGACCGCCGCCTGGTAAATATGCGTTTTGACCGACTCGTCTCTTTTCACCAGGCCTTTTTCATGCATGATCTGCATCAGCTTTAAGGTGGTGGTATAACCCACATCCCGGCTGGCCGAAATGACCTCGTGCACTTCCCGTACACTGGCTGTATGACGCGTCCACAATATTTGTAAAATTTCAAGCTCGCTTTCCGTCGGCTTTACATACCGGGTAGAAGACATGCGGTAGATTTTGAATTAAATATACGACGATTTTCGTAAATGCAAAGTACATGAAAAAATCCCCGGATAAATTCCGGGGATTCCTGTAATATAAGCCAGCCTGTTATTGGCGGTTAGTTTTTGCTCACTGCTGTATTGATCCTGATCACGCGGTCGGTTTCAGCAGGCAGCAGGCTTTTGTATTTTTTTACTTCTTCGCTGCCCAGCGCTTTGCCATTCACCGAAAGTATTCCTTTGCTGTACTGGATGTCCAGTTTTCCCATCGTTTCATAACCGTCGGCTTTCAGGGCACTGATCAGGGCGTCGGCATCAACCGAAGCCATTTGCGTGGCAGCGCGCATTTCGCTGTGTGTTGCAGAAGCATGGTCTTTGGTATGGTGGATATCGGCCAGGGTAGGCGCAATAACCAGCGATACGATACTCATCAGCTTGATCAGGATATTCATAGAAGGGCCGGAGGTATCTTTAAAGGGGTCACCCACTGTATCACCGGTTACCGAAGCCTTGTGCGGCTCCGATTTTTTGTAATACACCTCACCGTTGATGGTAACGCCTTTCTCGAATGATTTCTTGGCATTGTCCCACGCGCCACCGGCATTGTTCTGGAACATACCCATCAGTACACCGCTTACCGTAGCGCCGGCCAGGAAGCCACCCAGGGCTTCGGGTCCGAACAGGAAACCGATGATCAGCGGCGATACGATGGCAATAGCGCCCGGCAGCATCATTTTCTTGATAGAGGCTTCGGTTGAAATGGCCACGCACTTATCGTACTCGGGCTTGCCCGTGCCTTCCATGATACCCGGAATGCTGCGGAACTGGCGGCGTACTTCTTCCACCATCGACATGGCTGCTTCACCCACGGCGCGAATGGCCAGCGAAGAGAAGATGAAGGGAATCATACCACCGATGAACAGGGCTGCCAGTACATCGGCTTTGTAAATATCGATGCCTTTGATGCCGGCCACACCCACAAAGGCGGCGAAAAGCGCCAGGGCGGTAAGGGCGGCAGAAGCGATGGCAAAACCTTTACCGGTGGCGGCGGTGGTATTACCCACTGCGTCGAGCACATCGGTTTTTTCACGTACTTCTTTGGGCAGCTCGCTCATTTCGGCAATACCGCCGGCATTGTCGGCGATGGGTCCGAAGGCGTCGATCGCCAGCTGCATGGCGGTGGTGGCCATCATACCGGCGGCGGCGATGGCCACGCCATATAATCCGGCGAAATAATAGGAACCGTAAATACCGCCGGCCAGCACCAGAATAGGCAGGAAGGTAGATTCCATGCCCACGGCCAAACCGCCGATTACGTTGGTGGCATGACCGGTGGCCGACTGGCGGATAATGGTCATCACCGGGCGTTTGCCCATGGCGGTATAATATTCAGTGATGATGCTCATCAGGGTGCCTACTACCAGGCCCACCACGATGGCATAAAACACATCCATACGGGTGAAATCGAACCCGCGGAGATTCATGGTGGTATCGGGCAGAATATATTGCACCAGGAAGAACGAAGCGATGGCGGTAAGGATAATAGAACCCCAGTTGCCCATGTTGAGGGCTTTCTGAACGGCCCCGGTGCTGACGCCTGCGTTTTCGGAGATCCGTACAAACCAGGTGCCTACTATCGAGAAGAGAATACCCACACCGGCAATCAGCATCGGCAGCAGGATGGGAGAGAAACCATTGAAAGCGTCGTTGGCACTGGTTTCCTGTCCCAGTACCATCGTAGCCAGCACGGTGGCCACATAAGAACCGAAAAGGTCGGCGCCCATACCGGCTACGTCGCCTACGTTGTCGCCCACGTTGTCGGCGATGGTGGCGGGGTTGCGGGGATCGTCTTCGGGAATACCGGCTTCCACTTTACCTACAAGGTCGGCGCCTACGTCGGCCGCCTTGGTATAAATACCGCCGCCTACACGGGCAAAGAGGGCGATGGATTCAGCGCCCAGCGAAAACCCGGTGAGCACTTCAATGGCTTTGGCCACCAGATGGTCGTTTGCTGCGAGCCCCGGCGCAAAAGCCATTACCAATACAATGAACAGGGAACCCAGCCCCAGTACCGCAAGGCCGGCAACACCCAGCCCCATTACCGAACCGCCGGTAAAGGATACCTGCAGGGCTTTCGACAAACTGGTTCTGGCCGCCTGCGCGGTGCGCACGTTCGATTTGGTGGCGATGCGCATACCGATAAAACCGGCAAGCGCACTGAACACGGCGCCTATTACAAAGGCGACGGCAATGCTCCAGTGAGAGTTTTCATTACGGCTGGCCATAAAGCCCAGCAGAATGCCCACAATCACTACAAAATAGCCGAGTATTTTCCATTCAGCTTTAAGAAAAGCCATTGCACCTTCGGCGATGTAACGGCTGATTTCTTTCATGCGGTCAGAGCCGGCATCCTGTTTGGAAACCCAGGCAAATTTCAGCATCGTATACAGCAGGCCGATCACACCGAAAACGGGGACCAGGTAAAACAATTTGTCCATAATAAAATCTTGTTAACAAAAATTTTAGAGTGGGCAAAAATAGGGAGAAAGGCCTAGAATTACTGTTTCTGTGTGCTGTCGGCGCTGTTTTTCTTCTTTTTAAGGAGGTTATTCAAAATGCCTTTTGCCGCTTCTTCGGCCTTTTTGGGCGTTGAAACTTCGGGACTGGCAGCCGATGCCGTGTCTTTTTTGCCGGAAAGCTGATCGGTAATGGCTTTTTCTACATCTTTAACTGCCTGTTTTTTAATCGATTGAATGGAATCTTTCAGCTCATTCCTGGCTACCGTGATCACGCTGTCGGCTTTGGATTTCACTTCATCGGCCAGGCTGCTACCGCTCGATTGCAGGTTGTACTGCAATTTGGGCTGGGTAATGCTGCCGCCCATATTCACTTTGATATTGACGGTTTCACCCAATTTGACCGGCAGCCCTTTTTTACTGAGATCAGCCGCCAGCCCGTCCACCAGCTGGTTCGCCTGGCTGCCCAGCTTGGCGCGCGGCACTTTCATATTAACGAGGTAGTCTATGCTCTGGTCAAAGCCATGCATCCCGCCGATCTCCATTTCAATATCGGCCACTTTCAGCTTGAATGGTTTCACCATCACTTTTCCTTTCACGAACTCGAAATAGGTCTTGATGTCTTTAAGACTGATCTTTTCGAGTTCCGTGATCTGGAACTTACCGGCCAGCTCTTCCAGTGGTTTGAATTTGCTGAGGAAACCATCTATCAGCAGCAGGTTGCCATTGCCCGAAAGCGAGGGCAGCTGGGGCATCATATCATCACCCAGCTTTCCGTTCAGCAACAGGCCCGAGCTCATTTTTCCTGAAATAAACTGTCCCACCGGCATCAGGGCTTTAACGGTATTGAAGGCTTTGAAGGTTTGTTCCACATCGAGGTTGTTCAGCTGGTACTGGAAGGAGATATCCGGCTTCAGTTTGCTTTCTTTGGTAGAATAGGAGCCGTTCAAACCGATGGAGCCGCCCAGCGCCTCCATGGCTACTACAAGTTCGCCGAGAACTATCTCGACAAGGGGC
>JASGFZ010000072.1:0-12048 GCA_047605345.1 Flavihumibacter sp.
GTAATGTTTGGCGAGCGGTAAAACCAGGTTGCGCAGCTGCATGGGCCAGGTCGATTTGGTTATCACCTGCGTGCCCTTGGGCATAAATGTTTCCACCCGGTTCACATCTTCTTCGCTGCGCCAGTTGTACAATATCTCGTTGTACAAAAAAAGCAGGTTTCCCGTGAGCCGGTTGGCAACGATGCTGACGTCGGCACCGTTTATTTTAACCCAGCAGCTGATTTCATATTGTTTTCCCTTCTGCTGGATTTTGAAAAAGGGCACCAGCACTTCGGTTTCGATGCCGATCGGCAGCAGGTTATCCGTTTTAAAAGGCTTGCCGGGGGGCAGCACGAAAACAAACGGGCTGTCGGCCACTTCATTCAGCAGCTTCTTGAGCTTCGGCTGCATGTACTCCACCACCAGGTGTTTGGTTTCGGCCGGCAGCTCTTCGCTTTCGTTGTGAATGATGTTTTCCCAGATGCCGCTGAAGGGCGAATTGCGGTTCAGGTATTTGGTCAGCTCACTGTCCTGTATCCGGCGCAGGGCGGGAATAAGCGCCCTGTCTGATTCGGGAAACAATTCAACATTTACGTATTTGGACAGGTCGGTTTTTTCCACCTTGCCCACAAATTGTTTTTGCTCTTCGTCGGGTTCGCCCTGTATGGCTTCAAACTGGAACCCGGGATAGCTGCGATGGTGCAGGTTCAGCACCACACCCACTCTTTGTGCTGCGCCATTCAACCTGAAACCCGGCTCGGGTTCGGGCTCTTCGGCTACCACCACCGCTTCCACCGGTTTCGGCTTCGGCGATTGCAGCGGGTTGATTCTTTTGATGCTGCTGTCGAGCACCCGCAGAAAGGGTTTACCTTCCTTATAAGCAAATTCAAATTTTCCTTTCAGGTCGTCATTCAGGCTATAGCCATATGCTTCCAGGAGCTTGTTTTTTTCTTTGTCCCAGTTGCGGATCGAATCAAAATAATTGGGGCCATACGCATTCATCAATTGCAGGAACACCACCACCTTCGGTAAACAGAGCGGGTGCTTGGTGTCCACATAATCACAGCTGGTGTCGAAATTCCGTTCCTCGTTTTTACGGATAACTACCGGATAATTCCGGCCCTCTATTTCCACCGTTGCCTTCACCACTTCATCTGCAGCCGATTCAATATTTGCCTTGCCGGTTCGCAAATAGGTTTCGGCTGCCGTGAATGTTTCCGGACCGCTCAGCAGCCGGATGGTTTTCAGGTCGATGGTTTTCATTTTGATAACCGTATGACGCTGGTCGTATTCCACCTCTTCGGCCTGCAGCAGGTTTTTGTCGAGCATCTCCTGCAGCTGGATCAGCGAAGCGGCTTCATGGCGATATCTGCCCAGGTTATACGGGCAGGAACACCTGACCGACAACGCGCGCGGGTCGGCAAACTTCTGAATATAAACCTTGTAATAGGTCGCATAGCTGTCGTCTTTCACACGGAAGGTGACCGAACCCAGCAATTCATCGTATTCGACCAGTTCAACATAGCCAATGGCGTGGATCTTTTTTCCCCGACGGATTACTTCATCGGTGCCATTGGTGTACACATATTTAATAAGGTGCGGTAACGCCATTCGTCGTCCTTTTTGTTAAACCCGGATGCGGCAGGGGCAATCTGCAAAAGTAAAGGAAAGTGAAGCAGATAACCATATATTTTCTTCTCTTTTACGGCACGGTATTAGCCATTGTCATAATACCTTTGCTGATTAAAGTGCAATACGTATGAAATTGTTTGTTCCGGCGCTGTTGTCATTTGCCTGTTTTGCCCAATTTTCTGCCGCCGCGCAAAAGCTTAAAAAAGCCGACAAAACGGTGATAGCGGCTATACAGTCGCATGTGAATTACCTGGCCGACGACAAACTGGAAGGCCGCCGCGCAGGCACTGCGGGCGAGCAGCTGGCGGCAGATTATATCACGCGCCAGTTCGCGGCAATAGGACTGACCCCCAGGGGCGAAAAAGGCTTTTTACAGCCCTTTCCGATAGACGACGGAAAAGACTACCGGGAAAACAGTTTCCTCTTTTTGAACGGCCACGAAATACCCAAAGACCAGTTTTTTGTACACCCGTTGTCGCCTGAAAAATCGGTTGAGGAAATGCCGTCGATCGCTTTAAAAGAAGCCGGCATGCCCTGGTTCCTCAACCTGGCCGAACTGAAACAGGCCAATCGCGACAACCCGCATTTCGACCTGGAGCAGTCGGTTCAGGAAACAGCAAAGTCGGCCGCGCAAAAGGGCGCCACCGCCCTGATCCTGTATAACGACAGCGAGTATATTTACAACGGCAAACAAAAAGGCGATCCGCTGCCGATACCGGTACTTTTTGTTGATAAAAAAGCAGCGGCTGCCTATTTGACCGACGAAACCAATCCGTTGGAAGTAAAGCTCAAAACAGCTTTCCGCGAAAAGCACCGCACGGGCAATAATGTTATCGGTTATATCGACAACCAGGCGCCGCTGACCATTGTTATTGGCGCCCACTACGATCACCTGGGCTACGGCGAAGACGGCAACTCGCTCATGCGCACCGGCGCCCCCCAGATACACAATGGCGCCGACGACAACGCCAGCGGAACTGCGGCCCTGATCGAGGTTGCCCGCATGATCAAAACCAAAAAAGAAAAAGCAAATCCCGTCAATTATCTTTTTATCGCTTTCTCGGGTGAAGAGCTGGGCCTCTTCGGTTCAAAATATTTTGTAGAGCATCCCACCATTCCCCTCGATGCCGTTCACTATATGATAAACATGGATATGGTTGGCCGTTTGAACCCCGACACAAAGGGCATTACCATCGGCGGTTACGGCACTTCTCCCGAATGGGAAAAAAGCTTGAAAGACCTGCCGGCCGGTAAGTTCCTCGCCGTGAAATACGATAGCAGCGGCACCGGCCCCAGCGACCATACCAGCTTTTACCGGAAAGACATACCGGTATTGTTTTTCTTCACCGGTACGCATGCCGACTATCACAAACCGAGCGACGACGCCGATAAGCTGAATGCAGAAGGTGAATACCGTGTGGTGCAGTTCATTTATCAGCTTATACAGCAAACTCCCAATACCGCCAGGCTGGCCTTCCTGAAAACCCGCGAACAGTCGATGGGCACCAGCACCCGGTTTTCGGTTACGCTGGGCATTATGCCCGACTACGCTTATGCAGGCACCGGTGTGCATGTTGACGGCGTTACCGGGGGGCGGCCGGCTGCCGCCGCCGGCATCCAGGCCGGCGATGTAATCATACAGCTTGGCGACCTCAGCACACCTTCTGTTGAAGAATATATGAAGGCGTTAAGCAAATTCAAAAAAGGCGATAAAACAACGGTGAAGTATAAACGCGGCGATACCGAGCACGCGGCATCCGTCGTATTTTAGAAACCCGCCCCTCCCGGGTGTAAAAAAATTTCGATGCGCTTACTACGGCTCGATATGGACGATATGGCCGGCAATTTCTTTGCAGACACCCATCTGCTGGGAATTGTAGCGCCGGTTCGCGACTACCAGTTCTGCTGGCAGCTGAACCGGAACCTGCGCTTTCGTTTCCGCGTCAATATCGATATCGAGATCCAGCTGAGCAGGAAGAACCGGCAATATTATTTCCCGGTGTATGAATTTGCCGAACCCAACCAGTTCCTGGTGCATTATCTCTACCGCAACCAGCACGATGGCGAATACCTGCTGCCGGAGTTCCGGCACCTGGATTTTATCTGGCTTACCAAGGGAGAACTCGCCAACCACCAGATGCTCGCAGAAATTGCGCAAACCATCCGCAGTTTTCCCGGCGTGCAGCTGGTAGTGGAAATGACCAGCGATAAAATACGCAACAAAGAACACCTCATCTTTTAACCACTCTTTAAATACCCGTCGGGATTACCCGACGGGAAAACCGGACGGGTAATCCCGACGGGTGTTTAAAACCTTTTATTATGTGGCAGGAAAAAGACAATGCACTGTACCGCAAATTTGAGTTTGCCGATTTTTCATCGGCTTTCGCTTTCATGACCCGCGTGGCGCTGGCGGCCGAGAAAATGAACCACCATCCGCGGTGGACGAATGTGTATAATACCGTGGAGATCTGGCTGAACACCCATGATGCCGGCAATACCGTTACCGACAAAGACAGGAGACTTTCTCAGAAAATCGATCAACTGGCATCATGAAACAAGAAACCCAGATACTTGAAAGCTGGCACCTGAATGCAGACGCATGGTCGCAAACCATCGCCGAAAAAGCCATTGAAAGCCGGGTATTGGTAACCAACGACGCTATCCTGGATGCCATCCGCTCCCTTCAGCCCGCCAACTTCCTTGACCTGGGTTGCGGCGAAGGATGGCTGTTAAGAGCTGTATCGGCCGCAAGCCCGGGGACCAGGGTATTCGGGCTCGACGCCATACCGGCTTTGGTGAATCGCGCTGCAGCGCAGCAGGCTGAAGCGCTGGTTGGCGCCGCTTCCTACCAGGATATCCTATCGGGTTATCCGTCGCCTCTGCCCAACGGATTCGACCTGATCAGCTTCAATTTTTCTCTGTTTGGCAATGAACTGGTGGAAGCCCTGTTAACACACTTGGGCGGTTGGCTGGCGCCGGGCGGAAAGATAGTTATACAAACCTTGCATCCTTACCAGGCCGTGGATGATCACCCTTATATTTCGCAATGGCTGCCGGGCTCCTGGAAAGGATTCAGCGAGGCATTTCAACAGCCCGCACCGTGGTATTTCCGAACTTTTGAAAACTGGATATCCCTCTTCACCAAAACCGGCTACCGTCTGCACGAATTACGAGAGCCCATCCACCCGCATACGCAACGACCTGTATCGGTCATATTCGTTTTATCAGCGGCCTGAACTTCACAAAACCGTCAACCGCGATTCGGCGCTCAACCTGTGCTGCAATACCCCGATCGGCTGGCTGTAATCCGCCAGCCCATTTGCAGCAAGCAGGGCGCTTACTTCTTCCAATGCAGCAGGATCAACCGCCAGCAGTAATCCCCCATTCGTCTGCGGATCGGCCACCAGCATCTTCGCCTCTTCTGCCGCAACGGTGTTGTTGATGCGGATGGATTCGCCATAGCTGGCCCAATTGCGATGGGTGCCTCCCGGCGCCACTTTCTCTGCCACCAGGGCGCGAACGCCGTCTATTATGCGCAACTTCTCATACGATATCTGCGCATCGAGACCGGCGCCGCGAGCCAGTTCCAGCAGGTGTCCGCCCAACCCGAAGCCGGTAACATCGGTCATCGCATGCACCCCCCCGATACTGCCCAATTCGGCACCGATCTTGTTCAGTGTTTGCAGTTGTAAGGCCATCCGCTCATAGGCTTCGGCTGCCAGGATTCCTTTTTTCTGGGCGGTCGACAGTACACCGATACCCAACGGCTTGGTAAGCAACAGTACATCTCCGGCCTGCGCGGTGTCGTTGCGCTTCAGGCCGGCGGTTGTCACCAGCCCGTTCACCGACAATCCGAAAATGGGTTCGGGGTTGTCGATACTGTGTCCGCCGGCCAGCGGAATACCCGCCTCCGCGCAAATGGATCGTCCGCCCTCCATTACCTGCCCCGCCACCTCGGGCGGCAGTTTATCAATGGGCCAGCCTAAAATGGCAATGGCCATCAGCGGCCGGCCACCCATCGCATATACATCACTGATCGCATTGGCACCGGCAATGCGGCCAAATGTAAACGGGTCGTCTACAATCGGCATAAAAAAATCGGTGGTGCTGATCAGCGCCTGCCCGTTTCCGAGATCGTACACTGCGGCGTCATCGCTGGTTTCATTGCCCACCAGCATTGCGCCGGGGCGGAGGGGTTATTCGTGCAAATAGCTGACAGCACCTGCGGTGCAATTTTGAACCGCAGCCCGCGCCATGCGAGTACGAAGTCAGTTCGACAGACATAAGAAATATTTGCTGAGCTTCTTATTTCATCTACCGCATCAAGCGGAATTATTACCACCGCCGCGTCGCGGCTTTTCATGCTTTTCGCATACCATTTGTCGTAATATTTCAACAATATGGCAAACGCGCTGGATATCATTCTCCAGTATACCATTTACGGCCTGTTTGGTTTCAAGTCCGCCAAGCCGCTTCTGGATGCGCAGCACCGCCATGATCAGCTTCTCTTTATCAAAGCCGCCATAGGCGGGCAATAAATAATCCAGTCTTTTTTCAAAAGGAATATCGAGGAAGTAGCAGGTGGACCGCCGCAGCTGCTGTTCAAATTTTTGCGGAAGAAGGATATTGCCGATCCGCATGCTCTCGTCTTCCACCCAAAACGGTTTTCCCTGCAGGGCATATAACTGCAAAGCCAGTTCGTTTTCGAATTGCTCCTGGCCGGGTTGTGCGGCCTGCCCCAGGTGGCCGAAAGCAGACCCCCGGTGGTGCGCCAGCGCTTCGAGATCAATTACCGCTTCACCCAGGCGCTGCAGCCGATGCAGCAGATCCGTTTTACCGCTGCCGGTATAGCCACCCAGCACATTCATTGAATAGGTGGCCGACAATTGCGTCAACACCCATTGCCTGAAAGCCTTATACCCCCCTTTGAGCGTATACACTTTAAACCCGTACAGGTCCAGCAGCCAGGCCACACCGCCGCTGCGCATGCCCCCGCGCCAGCAATGCACCAGCACTTCCTTTTTTCCCAAAGCCTCCGCTTCTTCCACCATCGGCCGCATTTTCGGGCCGAAAAAATCCAGCCCGATCCTGATGGCCTTTTCACGGCTCTCCTGCTTATACGCGGTGCCCACTGTTTTCCGCTCTTCGTTGCTGAATAACGGTAACGGATAGGCGCCGGGAATATGGGCATGGTCGTATTCGCCCGGGCTGCGAACATCCAGCACCGGCACGTTCAGCCGCCTCTCCAAAAAACCTTCCATATCCAGCGCAACAACCGCCATTTTGCAGGTATCTTTTGCCAGCGAATTTATAGTATTCCCACCACCTGCCATGCCCACAAAAAAAGCGGATGACTTTCGCCATCCGCCCACGTTATTCATTCAGGTCTGCCCCTTTCCACAACACTACCGCACCGCGGCAGCAACCATAAACCACAAACCATAAACTATTTTATCCATTCATACTCGCCAAAAACTCCTCATTGCTTTTCGTTCCGCGCATGCGTTTCAGCAACTCGGTCATGGCTTCTTCTGTATTCATATCATTGAGGTACACACGAAGCAGGTTCATGCGGCGCAATACATCGCGTTCCAGCAACAGGTCGTCGCGGCGGGTGGAAGAAGCCACCAGGTCGATCGCCGGGAAGACGCGCCGGTTGGCCAGGCGGCGGTCCAGCTGCAGTTCCATGTTACCGGTACCTTTGAATTCCTCAAAGATCACCTCATCCATTTTCGAACCGGTATCGATCAGCGCCGTGGCCAGGATGGTCAGCGATCCGCCGTTTTCTATTTTCCGGGCGGCGCCGAAAAACTGTTTGGGCTTTTGCATGGCGTTGGCTTCCACACCACCGCTCAGCACTTTACCGCTGGAGGGTGCAACCGTATTGTGCGCACGTGCCAGGCGGGTGATGGAGTCCAGCAAAATCACCACATCGTGCCCGCATTCTACCAGCCGCTTCGCTTTCTGCAGGGCGATGGCAGATACTTTCACGTGTTTATCGGCAGGCTCGTCAAACGTAGAAGCGATCACTTCCGCCTTTACGCTGCGTTCCATATCGGTCACTTCTTCGGGGCGTTCATCGATCAGCACCACCATCAGGTAACATTCGGGGTGGTTGGCCGAAATCGCATTGGCGATCTCTTTCAACAGCACCGTTTTACCCACTTTCGGCTGGGCCACGATGAGTCCGCGCTGGCCTTTACCGATCGGCGTGAACAGGTCTATGATCCGCGTGCTGTAGCCATTGGGCTCACCAAACAGGTTCAATTTTTCGAAGGGGAACAGCGGCGTAAGGTATTCAAACGGCACGCGGTCGCGCACTTCTTCGGGCGAACGGCCATTGATGGTGTCAACCTTCAGCAGGGCGAAATATTTTTCGCCCTCTTTCGGCGGCCGCACAGCGCCATTCACCGTATCACCGGTTTTTAAGCCGAAGAGCTTGATCTGTGAAGGGGAAACATACACATCGTCGGGCGACGACAGGTAGTTGTAATCACTGCTGCGCAGGAACCCATACCCGTCGGGCATCATTTCCAGCACGCCTTCGGCGGGGATGATGCCGTCAAATTCGATATTAAACACTTCGCGCTGCTCGCGGCGCGGCTGGTTGGCCTGAAACTGCTGGCGGGGCTGGTAGGGCGACGATTGTTCCTGCGGCGCCTGTACCGGTGCTTCTCCCGCCTGTTGTACCGGCTGAACCGGCGCAGGCTCGGCAGCCGCGGCACCCCCTGTATCTTCACCCTCCGCCGGTGCAGGGGCGGCTTTTTCCTCTGCCTTTTTCCGGCCTCGTTTTGCAACAGGCCTTTCTTCTTTTGCTACGGGGTCTTCTTTTTTCACCACCGTTTTGCGCGGCTCGGGCTTGGCAGGCTTTTCGTCGCTTTCCACAATCGCCTCTTCAGTAGAGTTGGCGGTGGTTGCTTTTACGATACGCTTTCTTTTCCCTTTTTCGGCATCCGGAGTTTTTACTTCGCTGGCGGAGATGGCCTGTACGTCGAGTATTTTATAAATCAACGCCTGTTTGTCCATTTTTTTAGCCTGGGGTACCTTTAATTGCTCCGCAATATCGAGCAACTCTGGAACGAGCATGTCGTTCAGTTGCAGAATGTCATACATACTTAGACTTGTACTTTTGGTAAGATTTCAAAACCGTCTTACTTCTTGAAAAAAAATTGAAATTGTGTGTTAGACTTGACTGTACTACAAGAAGAGAAGAGTTGAGAGCGGGAGACCACTAATCATCTTGTTTCCAGTTGCAAGTTTAGGAAAAAAAGAACATTTTCCGAACAAAATCCACTTTTTTTTCCAAAAACCGGGCCGGAAGCCGGTTTTCAGCGAATTGGCCGGTTCCGGGCGGGCGGGACCCAAGAGGGGTGGTCCTTTTCAGACAGGCCCGGAATACGGCGGAATAGTTCGCCGCAGACATTCCCGTATCTACGAAACTTTCGCGCCCGGCAGACCGGTTTATCCGGCCCTCCACCCTTATTCAGGCCGAAAAGAACAGCAAATACCCGCTGATCGGTTGGATAATTTTATCTTTGCCCTCCCAAAATAAAGGCTATGTTCAACAAGCGCACCAAAATAAAGGACCTGCTGGCCCGGCAACCGGAAGGGCAGGAAGTTATCGTGATGGGATGGGTTCGTACCTTCCGCAACAGCCAGTTCGTGGCCCTGAACGACGGCTCTACCAATACCAACCTCCAGGTGGTGCTGCCCCTCGGCGAGTTCGATGAAGCCACACTGAAGCGGATCACCACCAGCGCAGCGCTGAAGGTTTCCGGTACGGTGGTTCCCTCGCAGGGCAAGGGCCAGCGGCTCGAAGTGAAAGCGTCCGCACTCGAAGTTTTGGGCGACAGCGACGCCGAAGCCTATCCATTGCAACCCAAGAAGCACAGCCTCGAATTTTTGCGCGAGATCGCCCACCTGCGTTTCCGCACCAATACCTTCGGATCCGTTTTCCGCATCCGCCATGCCCTGGCTTTCGCCATCCATCAATTTTTCAACGACCGTGGGTTTCTCTACCTCCATACGCCCATCATCACCGCGAGCGATGCCGAAGGCGCCGGCGAAATGTTCCGCGTAACCACCCTGCCATTTGACGGTACCCCCCGCAACGACGACGGCTCGGTGAATTTTAAGGAAGACTTTTTCGGCCGCGCTACCAACCTTACGGTCAGCGGCCAATTGGAAGGCGAACTTGGCGCCACTGCTTTCGGTGAGATCTATACATTCGGACCCACCTTCCGCGCCGAGAATTCAAACACCACCCGGCACCTCGCCGAGTTCTGGATGATCGAACCAGAAATGGCTTTCTACGACCTGGAAGACAACATGAACCTCGCAGAAGCCTTTATCAAATACATTATTGGCTATGTGATGGAAAACAACCGCGAAGACGTTGAATTCCTCGCCACCCGCCTTGCCGAAGAAGAGAAATCGCTGCCGGCCGACAAACGCAGTGAGATCGGCCTGATCGAAAAGCTCGACTTTGTGCTGAACAATGATTTCGAACGCATCACCTATACCGAAGCGATCGACATCCTGCTGCAATCGCCCGCGTATAAAAAGAAAAAATTCCAGTACGAAGTGAAATGGGGCGTCGACATGCAAAGCGAGCACGAACGCTACCTGGTAGAAAAGCATTTCAAAAAACCGGTGATCGTTACCGACTATCCCGCCGCCATCAAATCATTCTACATGCGCCTGAACGACGATGGTAAAACCGTTGCCGCGATGGACATCCTGGCGCCGGGCATCGGCGAAATCGTAGGCGGTTCGCAACGCGAGGAGCGGTTCGATGTGCTCACCACGCGCATGCAGCAAATGGGCGTTCCTGCCGACGAGCTCTGGTGGTACCTCGATACCCGCCGCTTCGGCACGGTACCCCACGCCGGCTTCGGCCTCGGCTTCGAACGCATGGTGCAGTTCGTTACCGGCATGGGAAATATCAGGGATGTGATTGCGTTTCCGAGAACACCGAAGAGTGCAGAGTTCTAGTGCGGGGTCGCGGGCGAAAGTCAAAAGTAAAAAGTCAAAACCCGGGTAGCGACCCCTTTTTGACTTTTGATTTTTGACTTTTAATCCGCCAGCCCTTTCCCATCAAGAAGCCTCAAAACGCTCCTTTCAACCCGCTCCATTCTTGTTTTGGATTGTTTGGCAGCGGAAAAATAGAGCAGGTAGCCGCGTTGCCTGCCGGGCGTTAATTTGTAAAAAGCAGTTTTTAGTTCGGGCATTTCGTTTAATGCAGCCCGAAATTCCTCGGGCATTTCATATTCAGCTGTTTCTTTTTTCTCCACTTTCAAACCCGCCTTGTCATTTTTGATTGCTTCTTTAATATATGCTTTGATCGTGGCTTTTCTCAGGAGAATTTCTTCAACGCCCGTAAAGCGGATTTGTCTTGCCGATTGCACATTGACGGTTTGCTGAACCAAAATTTTCTTAGGATCTTTCAATAAAGCCCCCTGCATAAACAACAATGCACAATAGTCTTTAAACCCGTGTATCAGCACGATATTGCTTTTTTGACGGGTGTAACAGGGGCACCCCCATTTTAATTCTTCCATCAAACCGCATTCAAGCACGATTTCCCGTAATTCCTGGTAGGACTCCTGCCACTTGCCCGGTTTACTGAAAAACCAGTCTGTTTTTGGATTTTTCATGCCTGTTTGCTTTTAGTGTCTATCCTTCGATTGGCGGGCCTGAAATACCACGATACAACTGTTGCAACCAATAATACCAGGGCAGGAACGGCTTCAACAAATGGTTGCCCGACTGATAAATGCGAAATCGCCGCACCCGACATGGCAAAGAAAAATCCCGCATACGCCCATTCTTTCAACAGCGGCTGTTTTGGAATGAGAATGGCAATAACTCCCAATATCTTCCAGGTTCCGATAATGCTCAAAAGATACAACGGGTAACCAAGTTTGGTGACAATTTCATTGTAACCACCTATTCTAAGCATCTGTTGTATGCCGCCCGCCAACATCCCGATTGAAAGGAACACTGTTGTCGTCCAGTAGATGATCTTATTCCGCTTTGCCATATTGGTCATTTTAGCCTTTTTGCCATTTCCTGCAGTTTGTTATGCGCCATATTGATGCCTTGTGCAAACGGCATTTTCATCAGTTGGTTTCTGAACTCGGCGGACTTAAATACAATCTGTATTGTAATCTTACTTGTTTCGCTTGTAATCGCTTCAAACGTCAAAAATTCAAGCTGAACAGGAAACGGTGTATTTTCCATTTCAAATGTTCGTATGATCTTTTGGTTAGGAATAAAGTCGTGTATTGTACCGTTTGCCCGAAAAACTACATTGCCGTTTCGCGAAGTTTCAAACGCATAGGAGCCGTGTTTTTTATTTTCCATTTTCAACACTTTCGTTTCCATCCATTGCTCAAAAAGCCCGGGGTCTTCGTACGCTTTAAAAAGCAATTC
>JASGFZ010000073.1:0-12011 GCA_047605345.1 Flavihumibacter sp.
ACCGGCACCGCCAGCGCAGGGATAAGCGTTGACCGGAAATCCTGCAGGAATATAAATACAACAATGAATACGAGAATGAAGGCTTCTACCAGGGTCTGCAGCACCGACTTGATACTTGCATCGAGAAAACGCGATACGTCGTAGGCATAGTTATAGGTCATGCCGGGCGGAAAGCTGTTTTCTTTCAGGTCGGCCAGGCGCGATTTTATTTCATCGATCACCTCACTTGCATTGCTGCCGGGACGCTGCTTGATCATGATGGACGCCGAAGGGCGTCCGTCTGTTTTCGACGTCATGTCGTAGCTGACGGTTCCGAATTCGATATCGGCGATGTCTTTAAGGTGCAGCAATGAGCCGTCGGGGTTGGCCTTCATCACCACGTTTGCATACTGCTCGGGGGTGTTGAACTTACCGGTGTATTTTAAAACGTATTGTTTTACCTGTTTGTCCTTGCCCGAGTTCTCCCCTACCACACCCGGCGCCGCTTCGATGTTCTGCGCACGCAGGGTCTGGATCACTTCTTCAGAAGAAATATTGTACGCCATCATCCGGTCGGGCTTCAGCCATACCCGCATGGAATATTCACGGGCGCCCATGATGTCGAGAAAGCCTACCCCGTTGATGCGTTTCAATTCGGGCAGCACATTGATGTCGACAAAATTGTAGATGAACTCCTCGTTTACGGTGCTGTCTTCACTGAATACATTCTGGTAAAGCAGCATGCTGTGCACTTCTTTTTCGGTAACCACACCGGCCTTGATCACTTCTTCGGGGAGTTCGTCCAAAACGGTTGTTACCCGGTTCTGCACATTCACCGCCGCCTGGTCGGGATCGGTGCCTACTTCAAAAAATATCTGCACCAGGGTAGTGCCGTTGTTGCTGCTCACCGAGTTCATATAGGTCATGCCCGGCACGCCGTTGATGGCCCTTTCGAGCGGCGTTGCAACGGCATTGGCGCATACTTCGGCATTCGCCCCGTTGTAGTTGGCGGTCACTACCACGCTGGGGGGAACGATATCAGGAAACTGGGTAATGGGCAGTGTGAACAAAGCCAGTACGCCCAGCAGCGTAATAAGAATGGAAATAACAAGGGAAAGAACGGGACGCCGGATAAAAGTCTCAATCATTGAACGCCGTATTTATATAACGGGGCTGTATAACCGAACTGTCTTTCAGCTGCTGAAGCCCTTCGTACACGATCACTTCGCCCGGCTGAAGGCCTTCTGCTACCAGCAGGTACTGGTTCATCCGGCCGCGGGTGGTTATGTTTTTCATTTTGACCATATTCTTATCATCCAGGATAAATACATAGTTTTTGTCCTGGATCTCGAATACCGATTTCTGTGGCACCAGGATAACATCGTTCACCTCTTTAGTAAGGGTTACTTTACCGGTGGCGCCATGCTTGAGCATTTTCCGGGGATTGGCGAACCTGGCACGGAAAGCAATGGATCCTGTTTTTTCGTCGAAAATACTTTCCATGGTCTCTACCTTTCCCTTCTGCGGATATACGCTGCCATCGGCCAGGGTGAGAACAATATCATCCAGCCTGGGTTTGTGCTCGTCGTCGGCCTTCATAAACTGGAGGTATTCATTTTCACTCACGGCGAAATAGGCATATACTGCATCGAGGTTTGAGATAGTGGTAAGCAGGCTGCCCTCATCTACGAGGCTGCCCACCTTGTAGGGGATACGGTCAATAACGCCGTCGAAAGGAGAACGGATATAGGTATATGACAACCGGATGCGTGCATTATCGAGATGGCTCTTTGCATCCAGCACCTTCGATTCAGCTGTTCTTACTTTAGCAGCCGCCAGCTTCAGTTCAGAGTGGGAAATGATATTTTTATCGACCAGCTTTTTAACCCGTTCTTCTTCCAGCCGGCTGGTCTCCACTTCGGCTTCGGCACTGCTCAACTGTGCAGCCGCCTGGGCCACCTGGTTGCGAAACTCGGCGTCGTTCAACTGGAAAAGTGGCTGGCCCTTTTTGACTGTCTTGCCTTCATCTACCAGTATCTTGTCGATAAAGCCGGGCGCTTTTGCCCTGATCTCCACATTCTGTACGGCCTGTATATCGGCTACGTACAGCTTGGTCAGAAGCGTGTCAAGCTTTTTGACCGTGATAACGGGAAGTTTTGCTTTTTCTATTTGGGAGCTTCCGAATTGCCTTTTACATTGCACCCGGCGCCGGCTGGAATGAGGGCCGCCACCACAAACAGGAGATGATTTCTTTTTAATGTCATTGGAGTCATTTATGCCTCCGCCTGTAAGAATAACAGGCAGGCCCGGCGGCAGGCAACCGTTATGGTAGTGCAAAATTACCACAAAGAGCCTGCGGCCTGATGAGCGACAGATTAGAATGACATTAAAAGAAACTTAGTCGGTGCGGATGCTGTTCACCGGGTTCTGCATAGCAGCTTTTAACGTATTGTACGCTATTGTAATAGCCGCAACGGCAAGCGCTATTGCCGACACCAGCAGGAAATCCCAAACGGTCAGCTGAATACGGAAAGGGAATTTCTGCAACCAGTTGTTCATCAATAACCACGACACCGGTAATGCAATCAGTATGGCAACCAGCACCAGCTTCAGGAACGATACCGATACCAGCCAGGATATTTGCCATACACCGGCGCCCAGCACCTTGCGTATACCTATCTCTTTTACCCGCTGGCGGGTTACCTGCATCACCATGGCCAGCAGGCCCGTGCAGCTGAGAAGAATAGTCAGCAGGGCGGCTGCACTGAACAACTGCGACATGGTCTTTTCCTGCACATACCATTTCTGGATATTTTCTTCCAGGAAGCTGCCTTTGAAATCGGCATCAGGCTCCAGTATTTTCATTTCCCTTTCCAACACCGCCATGGTTTGTTTGGCGCGCTGATCGGTAGTCTTAACCAGGCAATAGTCGATATCGGCTTGGGGATCGAGTATAACCGTAAGTGGTGCGGCTTCCTCGCGCATACTGTATAAGTGGAAGTCTTTGAACACACCGGCAACATTCCAGCGCGGTCCGGCGCTGTCAATGACTAACGAACGGCCAATAACAGAAGTTTCTCCAAATTGCTTTGCCGCCGATGCCGATAATAATACGGTATAATTGGTATCGGTTGTACCATAACCTGCATCGAGGTCGCGCCCTTCAAGCATTTTCAATCCGAGTGTTTTTGCATAGTCGTAATCAGCCTCCACGATATCGGTGCTGATTTGCTTTCCTTCAAAGTCAAAGGCGCTTCTGCTTCGTGAACTGCCGCCGTCGCGGCCGCGACCAATGTTCACGCTGCTGCCGGTTACCGACAGCACGCCCGGCTCACCGGCCAGCCGCTGGCGTAATTTAGTAACAATGGATTTTCCATTCTTGCCATTCTGTATAGGCACACTGATCACATAGGTCTGATCCATTCCCATATCAGCCGCCTGCAAATAGCTGAACTGGTTGTACACCACCATGGTGGAGCAGATCATGATGCAGGCGATCACGAACTGAAATACGATCAGGCTGTTGCGCAGCCGGTGTTTTCCCGTTTGGTGGATCTTTCCCTTCAACGACTCCACCACCTGGAAACGCGACATCACCCAGGAAGGATAGCCGCCCGCAATCAACGACACCACCAGCAACAGCATAAGTGAACCGGCAATAAAGGCAGGATGCAGAAATGACTGCCCCAGCTTTTCAGGCAGCATACCGGCTATCTGCAGGCGATCGATCAGAAAATACAAACCGGCAAACGACAATACAAAAGCGATGGCGCACACCAGGAAGCTTTCCGCCCACAGTTGTGAAACCAGGGTACGCTGCCCTGCCCCAAGGCATTTGCGCACGCCGATCTCTTTCGACCGCAAAAATGCCTGCGCCAGGTTGATGTTGATAAAATTAAAACAGGCTATCAGAATGATCATTACACCAACAGCGGCAACGATCAGTAATTCGCCGTAACTCATGGCGCGCCCATTCAGCTTTTTGGCAAAATGCAATTCAGGCACAGGGTACAGCGCTGTTGCAAACTCATCGCCGTTTTTATCTTTTAACGCATTCCGCGCCTGTAGCTCCGTATAGGTTTCCGCACGAACCTGCCTGTTGAAGCTTCTGAACTGCGCCTCTGCCGCTTCCCTGCTTACGCCCGGACGCAGCAGCACAAAAACGCTGTGGTGCTGGTTATTCCATTGGTCTTTGTTCGCTGCATAATCAGCCCTGGTTTCGATACGCACCAGCGCGCTGAACTGAAGACTGGATTGCTTCGGCAGGTCTTCCAATATGGCTGTAACCATGTGCTCCTGCATGTTCTCGCCGTTGGCAAGCAAAATCCTTTTCCCACAGCCGGTTCATTGCCGAATAGTTTTTGCGGTGAATGCAGTAATCGCCACGCCGTTGATCTGCTGTAGTGACTGATGGAGGTCGCCGGATTTGGTTTTAAAATCGAACATCGATGCAAAACCGGTATCGACCCAAACATGTATTATATTCCCGGCTGTTATAACGCACATTGCCGGGCCCTCGAAAAACGATCATCGCAGCCACCGACCCAGGTTCTTTTGGTAGGCAGGCCCCGCAGGGTATCCGAATGAAGTGTTATAACGGTCGCCCGTTGCTTCGTGCACCAGGTTATATACTTCAAACAACCGGTCTCCCTTTTTATGGAACTTGTCGAAGCCCAGCATGTAAATAACCACGCCCAAAACCGCCAGGCCGATCATAAACCCGAGTACGAGCCCTCCGGTATTGATCGCTGTATTGAACTTGTACCTTTTCAGGTTTCGCCAGGCCGTTTTTAAAAATAGGGCGTTCATTGCAAAAATTTCGGGAAAGCCCGCGAATGCCGGGCCAAATACCTGCGGCACTGAAAATCAATACATAATCAAATAGGTTTTAGCTGCTACTGTTCGCTTTTGATACGGAACTGTCCGGTATCGGATAAGCCGCCAGGTTGTACCTTTGCGGCGATCATGGCAAGAACATTTGTTATTGGCGATATTCACGGCGCCCTGAAGGCGCTGGAAGACCTCCTGCAGAAAGTACACCCGACCCCCGGCGACCAGCTGATCTTCCTGGGCGACCTGGCAGACGGCTGGCCCGAAACGGCGCAGCTGATCCGCTACTGTATCGCTCTTGAAAAAGAATTCAACACGGTTTTTATCATGGGCAACCACGACGCCTGGTGCGAAGGATGGTTACAGGGCTCACATGCCGCCGATACCTGGCTCGCACATGGCGGAAGGGCCAGTATGGAAAGTTACGCCGCCATCAGCGAAGAAGAAAAGCTGCAGCACCTGCATTTCCTGCAACGCATGCTGCCGTATTTTACCGACCGGCAAAACCGTTTGTATATCCATGCCGGGTTTACCTCGCGAAACGGTCCTGCTGCTGAAAGCTATCCTACGAATTATTATTGGGACCGGTCGCTGTGGGAGATGGCCGCCTGTCTTGATCCCACGATACCCGAAGAATCGCCCTTCTACCCCAAACGGTTAAGTCATTTCAAGGAGATCTATGTGGGCCACACGCCTACCCTCAATTACAACAGCAGCCTGCCGTTACGGGGCGGCAATGTGTGGAATGTAGATACCGGGGCTGCTTTCAACGGACCGCTTACCGCAATGGAAGTGAACAGCAAAACCATTTTCCAGAGCAGGCCGGTGCCCGAATACTATCCGGGCATACAGGGAAGAACCAAATGATCAGGTTAGTCCGCCCTGCATAAACACCAGCACTGCTTCACCGCCTAAAGCAATCTGGTCGCCGTCGTGCAATTCATGCGGCACGCCCTCGATGCTGAGCTGCTTCACTTTTTCATCACGGGTAAACACCTTCAGCTTATTGCCGCTTTCGGGTAAACCTCCCTTATCGGGATACAGGAAATATTTTTTGAAACGGGCGTCGAAACAGATCATCGCGTGGTTGCGGCTCACCTGCAAATTGGCCTTTCCTTTTTCTTCATCGAAACCGGGTTCGTCGGCACCCACGAAAACAATATCATTGGGATGAATACGGCCGCTCGCCAAGCGCGGCAGGCGGCTTCGGCCGATATAATATTTCAGCTGCCGCCCGGGATCTAACGCATATTCGGCTTGTTCGGTTTGCCCCGATAAAGTGCGGATAACAGCTGTACTGCCGGTGGCGGAAGACTGGTGCTGCGCACGAACAATTTCCAATGCGAAGGAATCCTGTTTGATGAGGTCGCCGGTTACTTCCTGCTCAACGATCGACACTTCGAAAAACCAGTCGCGCGATACATTGATATAATGATTCAACAGGTGCCGCTCCAGAACGGCATCTTTGAAATGACCGGGGTTGTCGAGGTACAATGCCACCTGCACGAGACTGGCCTCCTGCATATCGCGGCAGCAGATAAACAATCGCAACCCGTCGATAACAGCTGCCTTTTCATCTACAAAGGGCTGTAATGAACGGAGCATAAACCGCAATACGGCTTCGCGGTAACCGGCCGCGGCGGGGATCAGATTTGATTTCATGGTGCTGCTATTGAAAGGATTCAACATAGTTTCTTTTTTGTAAAATACCGGCAACCGTATTACCCAGTATAATTGCATTCGCTGAGCTCAGCCCTTCTTCAATGCGTATACAGGTAACCGTTGCAGAGGCCCTGCCGGGAACCGGCGCAAAGAACACATACCAGCCGTCGGCCGTTTTCTCTCCCTTAACGATGCGTTCGGGTGTGCCCGACTTACCCGCCACTTTCAGTCCCTTTATTTTGGATCGCCCCCCGGGATTGGATTGCTCGATCATAAACCGGCGCAACAGGCTTGCATAGCTGCTGTCATTGGCCAGGCGCAACGGAGTTTCAGCTGCCTGTGGTTTGCCCGCTACCGCCAGGGTGTAGCGCGAAGGCCTTAATGATCCGTCCATCGCAATGGCCGATGCCATGCGCGCCATCGATGCCGGTGTGGCCGTCAGGGTGCCCTGCCCCCAGGCGAGACCGGAGAAATCGCTCAGGTACCGTTTCTTTTGGCCGACATTGGCGGGATTATTAAACAGCCGGCGGTCGTGGTTCAGGGTGGTTTCGCGCCAGTTTGCCAGGGCCCGGGCCTTTTTGCCGGGATCTAACGGCGGCGTATAGTCGAAGCCGCCCAGCTGGTTGATACGCATGCCCGTGCCGAGGTAAAGCTTTGCCATCTCGTCTTCCAGGTCGTGTTCGTTGGCCATGCGAATGAAGAAGATATTGCTCGATTTCACGATGGCTTCGCGCATATCCACAAAAGGCACCATCGGCACATAGGGCTCCTGTACGCGGGCATTGTCGCGAAAAATTTCAGCGCGTGATATATCGCGGTACTTTTCATTGGCAGCGCTTATACCAAGCTTATTCAATGCCGCCATGGCGGTTACTATCTTGGCGGTGGAACCGGGCTGTGTAGCATAGGTCATACCGAGATCACGTTCCGTAACGGGGAACAACAAAGCGCGGCGTTCGCGATCGGGCAGTTCCAGCAACTCGGGCCGCTGCAGATCGGGCAAGGGATACAGGGCCGAAGCAAGCAGGTCGCCGCTGGCCGCATCAAGCACCACCACCGAAATGCGCTTGTTATGGAATGCCGTGCGTGCCAGGCTATCCTGTATCTCTTTCTGCAGGCCGGCATCAACGGTCAGCTGTACATTACGCGGCGCATCAATGATTTTCCTGATGGCCGCGTTTGACGAATCGATTCCGTTCTTCAATGCATCTGTAAGCGGTGTGTAATCATAACGCACCAGTTCAACCGCTTTTGTAACGGGCCTGGTGAAACGGTCGGGGCGATAAGCCATCGCCAGTTGCTCCTGCTTAACGGGATGGGTTTCAAATCCACGCAACGCGCTCAGGTGGCGGGCTTCGGCAAAATAGCCGTTTTGCTGCGCCCAGAACAGGCGGGAATTGTAATCGCCCGTCCAGTAAAACACATCGGCACCAAAAGGATATATTCTTTTTTTCTTGCTTTGCAATGCCGCCTGGAAACGCAGCGGATCCAATCCTGCAATCATCAGGCTGTCCCTGCTCTTTTTGAGCACCTCCATATGACTGGTGGCAATGGGCAATCCTTTCCGGTCGAGAATATCACCGGCTGCAATAAAATCGGCCAGCTTATCGATACGCGGGTTGTAACTATAAATCGGCACCCCGTTGCGGTTCACCACCCGGCTTTGCCGTACCAGGTATTGGTCACGGTCTTTCACCTGTATGAAAAACAGTTTCACCAGCACCACCAGCACACCGGCCAGCATACCGGTAATGGCGGCGCTCAGAACGCCGTCGTAATGCCGGCTGATATGTTCCTGTTGCACCGGCGCCGCCGGCTGTGCGGAAATACCCGCTACCACGCCAAGCGCACAGCAGTTGATGATCAGCGATATTTTTCCGTAGCTGAGAAAAGGCACCGCCAGACCGGTTAAGGGCAGCAGGCCGATAGAGCCGCCGGCCATCAGCAATACCTGCACACCTGTAGCAACGGCAATGCCTGCACACAAATAAAAGCTGAACGACTGCCCGGCGCGACGCGCCTGCAGCAGTATGCGATGCAACAAAATTGCCATCAGGCAAAACACCATGAACAAACCGATCCAGCCCATCTCTTCCCCGATACTCGGTAATATCATATCGGTATGCGCGGCAGGCATTGTATTCGGAAAGCCTTTGCCGATGCCCTGTCCCTTCCAGCCGCCGGCGCTCAACGTCCAATAACCGTGCGCCAGGTGATCTCCTCCATATACATCGTTATTCCAGGGTGCACCACATGGCTTTGCGATCTGCAAGACGACTGCCGATACCCGGCAACGATCCCCAAACAAAAGCCGCCATCACGATAAGGATCAGTACCGGCGCTTCGGTCAGTACGGCGATACGCCCCCACCAGTCGATGACTGCGCAGCGCCGGTCAGCACGAGCGCCGTCAGCACGGCAATAAACGCTATAGCGGTAGCGGTAACAGCCGGCAAAAAAACAAGCAGCAAACCGTAAAGAACAGCGGCGCCCAGCATCAGCAGCAGGTTTCCCCGCGCCATGCTGTAGAATACCAAAAAACTAAAACATACCACCAACGCAGGACCCATGTCGCCCATCAGCAGGTACAATGCCAGCAAGCCGGCCACACCCGCCATCAGCAGGAAGCTGAGCATAAAACGGTTACGGCTATCCGAAATATGGCGCAGGTGGTGTTCGTTGGCGGCAAAAAAGCCGGCCATAAAAACCAGCAGCAGGTACTTGGTAATTTCGCTCGGCTGGAAAAGAATACCCGCGATCTGCAGGTTCACTTTTACGCCGCTGCCCTCGGGGCCCGTTCCAAAAACCAGGGTAACAACAGCCAGGAACAGCGCGGCAACCAGCCAGCTGAAACCTTTCAAACCGAATACGTCGCGGCGCCTGAAATTGAAAAGCGGGTCGTACCACCAGCGGGTATATAGCTTGCCCGGTTTTGTGCCTGCAAGCACAGCGAAACCAAGCAGCCCGGCGAGCAATCCCTGCAATGTCTGGAAGCTGAGAAAGGTATCGGTGAGCGGGTGCTGGATGCACAACAGCATCAGCAGGGAAATACCGCTCAACAATAAAAGAACGGGCAGCAGAAAAGCATCCACCGCTTTCGCGTTGCAGGTATAGCTGTAGAGGAAGAAGCGCCAGTGTATCCACAATATCATCCAGTAGTTACGGCTGAAGGTATCGGGCGTACGTACGAGCAGCAAATTGTCTTCTTTGATCTGCCCGAAGCTGATGCTGCCGATCAGCCGCATGCGATGGGGCTGCATGCGGAATAAAAAGGAACGGTCTTCCGTTAAGGAAGCCGTTCCCTGCCGGGATCCGAATTCAAATCCTGGTTTGAGCGGTAATACACTGTAACCACTATCGCCTAACAAACCATTGAACCGAAACCGGCCCTCTCCATCCGTCCGCGAATAAATAGGCAAAGGTTGTTCCTCCTCACCGGCAATGTGTTGACGAAGCTCCACCAGCACCCCCTGCACCGGTTTGTCTTCATATTCCACTTTTCCTTCGACAGATCGTTTTCCCTTCCCGGCGCTGATGGTGGCGCCAAGTGCCGGCGGGCGGGTAAGCTCACGGTTATACACAACCGAATCAAAGCCCAGCCTTTGCCTCGACGCCAGTAATCTTTCCCTGAAATCAACGCCGGTGCCCGCCGGGTTCCAGGCCGCCGGCACTGCTATCAGCCATTTCTTTTTGTTCAGCTCGCCAAGATTGGCAGGCGCACCATGCTGGTTGAGTTTTGCGGCCAGCGAGTCGGTAACCAGCTGCAGGTCGCGCGGGTCGGGAAAATAATTTTCTGCGGCAAGAATGGATTGCAGCCGGCTTTTGTCGATACCCGGCTCCAGTACAATGGCTTTATGCGCGGCGAGATCGGTATCGGCGGCGATCAGCCGCGGCGAGAGTACGGCATAGAGTTTTACGAAAAACAATACGAGTACCAGCGCGCTGCCGGCGAGCAGCAACCATGATTCGCGGGTTGGTCCGCCTGATTGGTGGTGTGTTTTACTGGGCACTTTTGAGGATGAATTGATCGAATGCAACAGTTTGGTTTCCGTCTACCCGCAACCCGAATCCATTTCCGAAGGCGCCCTGGTAGCCGATCGTTTCCACTTTTTCATCGTTAATGAAAAAGGAAAGATGCGCTCCTTTTTTTTCCACCGATAAGAGGTTGGACGCTTTTCCGGGATGAATACTGTACGTGCGGGTCCAGTCGACCAGCGTTCTGACATTGTCATGCTCCTTTGCCTCGATCTTGTAAAAGCCGTCGTCGGAGATGTAAAACACGAAATAGGTCTCCTGATCCGGATCAGACAGGTAGTTTAATCCGAAGCCGTCGGGCGCCGAGCCCGACAGCCGGCTGGCTGTTACACTTACAGACCAGTCTTTGTTGACGTCAATGTTGAAATGGCGGGTAGATTGGTAGGTAAAGTTGCTATCATATCCTCTGATTAAATATTTACCGTTCTCGAGTGCGAATTCTTTCTGGTCGTCTCTGCCTTTGTTCCAGCGGGTGGAAGCGGCATCATCGAAATCATCGAAAAAAAACTGGTCTTTGACAGGATGGACAGGGTAACTGACCGTTTGGGCATTCACAGGATTAGCGGAAGCAACGGGTTTCTGCAGGGCGGCCGATGAGTCGCTGCCGCTTGTATATCGTTCTGTGTGATTAAATGCATTGAGGTAGTTGCTCCATACCAGGTATATGCCCATGCCCAGTGCGGTAAGCAATACCAATACAAAGACCGGGAACAGCAGCGAGCGCCTGCGCGCAGGCAACAGCAGCTGAACTGTTCTGCCAACCGCGGCAGGCATAATGGTTTCATATCCATAACGGTTCACCTGCAGCGATGCAGGCATGGCCGTAACCGCAGCCGGCCGGGTTGTTTTGATAACGGGACCGGCTGCCAGCTCTTTACGGGCCGATTGCAATAATAACCGCAACTGCTGCGGATCGGTTAAACGATCGCCCGGCGGTTTGGCCAATAATCCCAGCAGCAGCTTCTTCAAACTGGGCGGAAGCCCGTTACCGGGAAATACAGAGAGATCGGCAGGATGGCTGATCACCCGGTTGATGTGCAGCAACAGGTTTCCTTCCTCATATTCAAAGGGCACCCGGCCGGTAATACATTCAAACAATACAACGCCCAGTGAATAATAATCGGTGGCATAGCCTACCGAACGCGCATCGGTAAACTGTTCGGGCGATGCATATTCGAAGGTGAGCATGGACGAACCGGTAACCGTATTCGACTGTTCCCGCAGCTTGGCAATACCGAAATCCGTTAGCAGGTATTCGATCGATCCGTCGTCCAGCAACCGGTACATGATATTTTCGGGCTTGATGTCGCGGTGCACCACCGACTTTCCGTGAATGGCTTCCAGCGCACTTACCAGCTGCCCGGCCAGCACCAGCGTTTCATCAATGGTAAGCGCATTGCCGTGTTTCAGGCGACTGCGCAGGTCGCCGCCTTCTATCAGTTCCATGACGATATAAGGCAGGTCGGCATCGAGGTGCATATCGTCAAAATCGTTGATGTGCACCTC
>JASGFZ010000074.1:0-11974 GCA_047605345.1 Flavihumibacter sp.
CGGAAGATGAACGGGAAAAAGACAAGGTATCGCTCCAGAGTATAGTGAGAATGGAGCAATATTTCGGTGTGTCGAGAAGCGCCTTGTTAAACCGGCTGCAATTTATCGACCTGATCAGCAAAGAAAAAAAGGAGTCGCTGAAATCAAATATCAGGAGAAGCGCTTTCGAGCTGGGTTATCGAAGCGACCTGTATGAAAGCGGCAATTGCAATAAAGTAATCGGCGATTACGGCGAACGGGCCAAACGGCTGTTCGATAAAGAGCTGGTTACAGAAACCGATTTCTTTTCGCTGATGCTCGATATCGGTATTGACCTTGACCAGCAAATAGAGGACGATGAAAAGGCGGCAGGCTGAGCCCAGGATATTGCTTGATGCAGATGTGATCATACATTTTATCAAAGCCGGTTACCAGATGCAACTGACAGCCATCTTTCCCGGCCGCCTGGTAATGCTTGACAGGGTTAAAAAGGAATTGACCAAAAGAAAATCGGAAAGCCTGGGCATTGCGAACTTTCTTGCCTGGTGCGGTATACCGGTTGAGCCCATGCCTTCTGATCTTGCTATCTTAAAGGAATATGCAGCCCTCCGGTTATTCCGCGGAGATGGGGAAAGCGCCTGCATGGCCGTTGCCCGCTTTCGCAAAGAATACATCGCCAGCAGCAATATAAAAGACATCAGGAGCTATTGCGAAGAGCACCAGATCACCTATTATACAACCACCGATATGCTGGCGATAGCCATCGAAAAGAAAATTATGTCTGAAACGGAGTGTGATCATTTCATTGCTGAAGTAAGGCAAAAAGGCAGCAAAATACCTTTTACAACCATGAAAGAATATTGGGCCAAACAGAAGAAAATGCCTTAGCTCAATTCTTCCGGCATAATTAAGAACGCTGCTTTTCAGGTACTAATTTGAATACGCTTCCAAGCTGGAGAAAGACCTGAAAGATGTTCGCTTCTCCACCCTTCAGCGGATCGTACGTGAGGGGCTGGGCGGCAAACTGGAAGTATCCATCATTATCTGATCCACTTATACACACGCACCCGCTACCGGCAACACCCTGCCTCAAAATCGGTACATTCAGGGAAATATCACCGCATGGCGCGCTCCAGTATATTTCCGCTTCTGTTAATCGCGGGGTTTTCCTTGTTCGCTTCTTCCGCCGTACAGGCGCAAAAGAAAACCACCCCTCCTGCCTACGAAAAATACATCGACGACCATGCCGATGCCCACCTGAAAGAATTCCGGGAACTGGTCGCCATCCCCAGCATCTCCTCCATTCCCGCCCACGCCGCTGATGTAACCCGCGCCGCCCAATGGATACAGCAGAAAATGAAAGCCATCGGCCTCAGCGCTGTCGAAATCATCCCCACCGGCGGACACCCCGCGGTTTTCGGCGCCTGGACCAACGCACCGGGCAAACCCACCGTGCTGATCTATGCACACTACGATGTGCAGCCGGTAAAAGAACCGGAATGGATACACCCGCCCTTTACACCCACCATCGAAGGCGATAAGCTCTTCGGCCGCGGCGCCAGCGACGATAAAAGCGGCGTCATGAACGCCCTATGGGCGGCCGAAGCGCTGCTGAAAACGGAAGGCCGCCTGCCCGTTAACCTCAAATTCATTTTTGAAGGCGAAGAAGAAGAGGGCAGCACACATTTTAAAGACCTGCTTGAAAAGAACAAAGACCTGCTCAAAGCCGATTACCTGCTGAACGCCGACGACGGACAGTTCGATGAACAGACCCCAGCCATGACCGTTAGCCTGCGTGGTGCCGTACCTCTTGAATTCAGTATCAAGACCGCCGATATAGACGGGCATTCGGGTGAGTTCGGCGGTAAAACACCCAATGCCGCCATGATCATGGCCGGCATTCTCAATTCCTTCTACGACGAAAAAGGCAATGTGGCGGTAGAAGGATTTTACGATAAAGTAATACCTGTTTCGGACGAGCAAAAAGCGATGATCGCCAAGATCCCTTATGATCCGGCCGATGATATGAAATTATTGGGCACCACCGCCGAAACCGGCGATACCAGCTACTCGCCGCTGGAACGCATCTGGTACCGCCCTACCCTCGAAATAGTGGGCATGGAAAGCGGATACACCGCACCCGACGGGCATTCCAATATCATTCCCGGCCACGCCATGGCGCGCATCACCTGCCGGCTGGTGAACAACCAGCACGGCCCTGAAATCGTTGATCTCATTATTAAGCACATTAAGAAGGTTTGTCCGCCGGGCGCCACCCCCAGCTTCAAATTTTCCGGCGCCTATGCCAGCCCCTTCCAGCTCCCCACCAACACCAAAGAATACGCATACATTGCCACCGTATTAACCGGATTATACGGAAAGCCGCCCCTGCAGCTCGCCGCCGGCGGCAGCGTAGGCGCCATGCTGTTGTTCAAAGAAGTGCTTGGATTGTACGCGTATCCGCTGGGGTTCCAGTTGAAAGACGAGCAATGGCACGCGTCCAATGAATTCTTCCGGTTGTCAAGCATGCGCAAAGGGCAATTGGCTTTTTGCAGGTATTTGCAGTTGGTAGGCAAGGAAGCCGGTAAAACAAAAAAATAGCCAACAAGCGGAGATTAACATTTCTTTGCCTGTGGAAATTTTCCGGCTTTTCATCTTCTGGCAAATTACCATCCCTTGCCAGCCACCTGCATCAGCTCCCTGTTTGCCCCTCTGCTCATCGCCGTACTGCTCTCCTGCGACGCCCGTACCGCCAGGCCTGCCGCCACACCGATAGCTGCCGCCGATTCCGTTTCCGTAGTTATCGCCGATTCCGTTTCCGCGGCCTCCGCCCAGGGCGTCGAGCGTTTCCTGGCCAAACACCCCGCGTACAACCAGCAAACCTTTTTCTTCATCAACATGCGCCTGCCGGCCCATGCTTACCGCTTCTTCGTATATGACCTGGAGAAAAAGCAGATCGTCCACCGCGGACTCGTGGCACAGGGCATCAATACCCGTCCCGATGCACAGGGGCGGTTGCGCTTCAGCAACGAAACCGGATCGTACTGCACCTCGCTGGGCAGGTACCGCATCGGAAAGAAATACAAAGGGCGTTTCGGCACCGCCTATAAGCTCTATGGGCTCGACAGCAGCAACTCCAACGCCTACCGCCGCGCCATCGTACTGCACAAATACGACGACATGCCCGAAACACCGGGCGGCGACATATTCTACAGCCTGGGATGCCCCATGGTGCCCGCCAGGTTCTTCACTACCCTCAGCCGGCTGATCGACCAGTCGGAAGCGCCTGTTTTATTACAAATCAGCTACTGAAACGATGCTTATAAATATTACATATATCGATATACATTTATAAAATAGATTTTATCTATCAAGCCATTTAAAATATCCATGAGCTTACAACCGCTATTCTTTGGCGGCAAAACATAGCCGCCGTACATTTGCACCGTCTAACGAACAATCTTGCCATAGAACAACTCATTTACACATTATAAATCTATTACTATGGCATTAGTAGGAAAAAAAGCGCCGTTCTTCACAGCCGGCGCCGTTATCAACGGAGAGGAAATAGTCGATAATTTTTCACTGGATCAGTATATCGGAAAGAAGCATGTTGTCTTCTTTTTCTACCCGAAAGACTTCACTTTTGTATGCCCCACCGAGATCCATGCTTTCCAGGAAAAGCTGGCCGCTTTTAAAGAACGTGGCGCTGTAGTGATCGGCTGCTCTACCGATACCGAAGAAACCCATCTCGCCTGGCTGAACACCCCCAAAGAACAAGGCGGCATCCAGGGCGTTACCTTTCCCATCGTAGCCGACGCGGCTAAAACCATTTCACTGAACTTTGGCGTACTGGCCGGTGAATACGCTTTCAACGCCGACACCAAACAGTGGTCGTTCAACGGCGCTCCCGTAGCTTTCCGCGGCACTTTCCTGATCGATAAGGAAGGCATCGTTCGCCACGAATCGATCAACGACCTGCCCCTGGGCCGCAACATTGACGAGTACCTGCGCCTGCTCGACGCGCAACTGCACGTAGAGAAATACGGCGAGGTTTGTCCCGCCAACTGGGAAGAGGGCGAAGCCGCCATGAAAGCCACCAACGAAGGCGTGGCTGAATATTTCTCAAACAATTAAACGAAAAACCATGCTGATAGAACTGGAACAGGACAACCTGGCGGAGATCGTTGCCCAACACCCCAAAGTGGTGGTGCAATACGCCGCCGGCTGGTGCGGCAACTGCCGCCTGATGAAACCGAAGTTCAAACGGCTGTCGGGCGAAACCGACAGCGCGGTATTCGTGATCGCCGATGCTGAAAAATTCCCGGCCAGCCGCAAGCTCGCCGCCGTTAACAACCTGCCCACTTTCGCGGGCTTCAGCAACGGCAGCCTCGTGAACCAGGTGCAAACCAATAAAGAAGAACAGTTAAAAACGCTGATCGATGAAGTTACCAGTAATTAGGCAGATCCACCGCAGCTGCACCGCCGAACAGATCGAAGCCACCATCGCCGTGCTGGAAAGCATCAGTGAAGCGCCGGCCGTGAAAGAAGAAGAGCTGAACGTGATCGGTGAGCTGATCTCCAACTGCTGCGGCGCCCTGGAAGTACAGGCCCGCATCGCCGGCGGTGAAGACGAAAGAACAGCCCTCAACGGGTTCATGCAGCAGGTGCTCGGGGCGATAGATCGCTGAGCGAAGTCAAAAGGCAACAATCAAAAGTCAAAAATGGGTCGCTACTCGTGAAGCATTCACGAACAGTAGCGACCCATTTTTGACTTTTGATTTTGATTTTTGACTCTTGACTTCTATACTGTCACCTTACTGTCATTAATGATCGGGCCTGACTGATGATTTCCGGATCTCGTAACAGCAGGTATGCCTTCCGGCTTTAATATTGCGCTCTCTTAACCAAGGAGTTACGTTTTTCTTACTCAAATAGAGATACAATGTTAAACCAAAGACTTACACGCTTTTTTACCAGCTTATTTTGTATTACAATATTTTTAACTGCGTTTATAACGCCTGCTTTTGCCCAGGAAAAACAGGCGGGTGTTATCGAAGGCCGGGTGCTGAATGTTGACGGCCAGCCTGCCGAAAACGTTATCGTGCTGCTGGTTCCTACCAACAAGCAGACCCTGTCAGAAGAAAACGGCCATTTTGAATTCCGGAATGTTCCTTTCGGCGAGTACACCATTTCGGTGAAATCGCTGGGAACAACAGCCAACCCGGTTTCGGTAAACCTGAACGGTTCAAAGGTAACGGTTGACGATATCAGGCTGGAACAAAACGCCAGTGTGCTGGAAAAGGTAATCGTAACATCATCGTACCGCAACGTGAACAAAAACAGCAGCCAGGTGGCCCGGCTACCCCTGTCGTATATCGAAAATCCGCAGAACTATGCGGTGATACCCAAAGAATTACTTCAAGCCCAACTGGTAACCACCACCGAGCAGGCCCTGATCAATATACCGGGCGTAAGCAACCTGTCTATCGCCGGCGGCAGTGGCGGTTCAACGCTTACTTTCAGGTCGCGCGGCTTTTCCAGCGGTTCCATTATGTACCGCAACGGCGTATCTACCGGTTATGTATCACTGACCGACCTGTTCAATGTAGACAGGATTGAGGCGATCAAAGGCCCGTCTGCCACCCTGTTCGGCGGCAACCAGGGCGCATCCTATGGCGGTGTGTACAACCTGATCACCAAAAAGCCCCTGGAAGTAAAACGCGGAGAAATTTCCTTCACCACCGGCAGCTATGAAATGGCCCGGACCACGGTAGATTACAACACACCGCTGAACGAAGACAAAACAGCCCTGTTGCGGCTCGATGCCATGTACGACAGCCGGAATACCTTCCAGGATCTCACCCAACGCTCAATGGGTTTTGCGCCTTCATTACTGATCAAAGCCAACGACCGCCTGACCCTGCATTTCGACGGCTATTACTACAACAGCACCCGTCCGATTTATCTTTTTGGCTTCACACCGCCCCCCGGTGGTACCGGCAGCAACAGCACCTATGCCGGCAATGTGGATGAACTGGGCCTGAACCCCAAAAACCCCTATTTCACCACCGACTTCAACAGCAAACAGCAAACCTGGGCCGTTACTGCACAGGCCGAATACAAGCTCTCTGAACAATGGACATCACAAACCAATTATGCGCTGGCCCGAAGCAACAACGATACACGTTACATCTCACTCCTGGCAAACAAAGCCTCTGCCGCCGATACCACCATTATTACCCGGAACATACTCGACATGCCCTACAGCCAACTGTACACACAACAGTTCCAGCAGAACTTTATCGGCGATTTCAAAATCGGCTCCCTGCGCAACCGGCTGCTCGTAGGTCTGGACTATTTCAGAACCAATGTGGCTTCATTCAGAGGTTCGGTAGCATACGACCAAATACCCATTACCGCTTCACCCGCCCAATTACTGATCAGGGATTCAAGAGTGGACAGCCTTACCGTCAGAGCCAATTATAGCGGCGGAAGGGATGTAAATAACAGTTATGGCGCCTATGTTTCGGAAGTACTGAATGTTACCGACAGGCTGTTACTGATGGCAAGCCTGCGCATCAACCGGTTTGTAGCGAAGACGGGCGACTACGAGCAAACATCCTATTCACCCAAGCTCGGCCTTTCGTACGAGATCATCAAAAATGTGCTTTCCGTTTACGGTAACTACAACAACGGATACAATAATCTAAGCCAAACAGACTCGCTGGGCAACCTGCTCAAACCACAGTACGCCAACCAACTGGAAGGCGGCCTAAAGCTGGATCTATTGCAGCACCGCCTGGCTACTACCATCAGTGTGTACAACATCAAGGTCAGGAACATTGCAAGGCAGGTGCCCGGCACTGTCTACTACGTACAGGATAATACCCAGAAAAGCCGCGGCCTGGATGTAGATATCCTTGCTAACCCGGTAGCGGGTCTTAATATTGCCGTGGGATATGGATACAATGATATCCGCTATACCGACGACAAAGGCAATGTAGGCTTCCTCGGTAACCGCGTGGAAAGCGCCCCCTATCATGCCGGCAATATCTGGGGTACCTACCAGTTCACTACCGGGAAACTGAAAGGATTTGGTGTGGGCGCCGGCGGCAACGGGCAAAGCAGTTCTTTTGCCAACTACCAAAACACGATTACGCTTAACGGATTCTTCGTATACGGAGCAAGCGTGTTCTACAATGCGATGAAATTCAGGGTTAGCGCCAAGCTGGATAATATAGCCAATAAAAAATATTACACCTACAACTCCTGGCTGTTCCCCGGCCAGCCCAGGATGTTGGCTTTTAATATTACTTATCGGTTCTAAAAGAAAATATCAACATAGCCAGGCATAAGCATAACCTTCGGGTTATGCTTGTGCCGTTTAAGAAAAGCACTATGAACAAAGGAAAAAAGCCGAACAAATCCCTGTTTAGCCGCATAAATGCCTGGCTCCATCTCTGGCTGGGCATTTTTTCAGGGATCATTCTCGTGTTTGTGGCGCTAACGGGAACGATCGTCGTTTATTGCGACGAGATCATCGACTGGTCGGCCGGGAAAGCACTGTACACAACACAGGTAAAGCAGGAACGGGTACCGGCGGAAACCATTATCGCCAATGTCAACAAGGCCTATCCGGCAGCCAAACTTTCGGAAATATCGGTGTACAAAGACCCTGAAAGAACCGTTCGTTTCCGGGTCTTTGCGCCAGGCAAAGGACTGGGGTTCATCTATGCCGATCCATATACAGGCGACGTGCTGAAATACGACAAAACCGGAAATTTCTTTTACATCATGGCGCACCTGCATGCTTCTTTCTTATGGCATGGGCCGGGAAGCTGGATTGTCGATATCGCCACGATCATTTTCCTGATCGAACTCATTTCAGGTATCATACTCTGGTGGCCGGCGAAATGGAACAAGCACACACGTGATGCCAGTTTCAAGATCAAGTGGAATGCGAAGTTCAAACGGGTCAATTACGACCTGCACAACGTGCTGGGCTTTTATTCTTCGATCCTGGCACTCATATTGACCGTTACCGGTCTGCTGATCGCCTTTCATCCGCTGGCAGAATCTACCGTGAAACTGCTCGGCGGTGATCCCGACCACGAAAAATGGGAAAGTGAATTACCCAAGGCCGATTTCAGTAAAAAAGCCATAGCGATGAATACCGCTTTTGACCGGGAGTTCGCCCGGCATCCCGAATTGAGCGCTGCACGGATATGGCTGTACAATGCCGACTCCGCTGGTTTTTTCATGGTGAACTCGGGCAGCAAACTCGGATTGAAAAGTGCAGAAAATTCGCAGCTTGCCTTTATCGACAAATATACCGGCAACGATATCCAGATACCCGCCAAAGGGCTAAAAGGCGAATACCTTGAAAACTATGTTTGGCAACTCCACATGGGAACCTGGCTGGGACCGGTGGGCAAGCTGTTTACCTTTATCTGCGGACTGATCTGCACTTCCCTTCCCATTACCGGCTTCCTGATCTGGTGGCAGCGGGGCAGAAAAAAGAAAAAGAGTCCGGCAAAACCAGCGGCAGCACGCGAGGTGCAGCAGGCGCTGCCAGTTGTGGCAGAGTAGCGATTAGCAAAGTCAAAAATCAAAAGTCAAAAAGGGTCGCTGACATTCGTGAATACTCCACGGTCAGCGACCCTTTTTGACTTTTGATTTTTGACTTTTGACTTCGCTCAACCGCTGCATCAGAGCTCTCTAATCCAAACATTCCTGAAGCTAACGGGTTTGCTGGGATCGCCGTGATCCTGCAAACGGATTGGTCCTTTGCCGTGTGCGGTGTATTTGGGCAAACCGGTATAAGGCGTGTCGCCCCTGATCTCTGTATTATTCTGAATGATGACACCGTTGTGAAAAACGGTGATTCTTGCGGGATAATCCAATGTACCCTTTTCACTGAACCGGGGCGCTGTGTATACGATGTCATACACATTCCACTCGCCGGGCTTACGCATGGCATTTACCAACGGGGGTGTTTGTTTGTAAATACTACCGGCCTGACCGTTTACGTAGGTCTTGTTGTCGTATGAATCCAATACCTGGAGTTCATAAATGCCCTGCATAAATACGCCGCTGTTGCCCCTGGCTTGACCTTCGCCCTGGATATCGGCAGGAACTTTCCATTCGATATGCAGTTGGTAGTCGCCGAAAGCCTGTTTGGTCTGGATATCTCCGGTTCCTTTTTTCACCGTGAAGGCATTATCGGAAACCTCCCACTGTGCGGCGCCACCCTTGGCTCCCTGCCATGCATCGAGGTTTTTCCCGTCGAAAAGGATGACGGCATCAGACGGGGCACCTGCTGCGCCGGCATGGGGAGCAGGCGTTACCACATGGGGAACCGGTTCCCAGAACTCGGTGAACGCTGCCTTCATCGAGGTTTTAATGGGGGTTTTGGCATCAAGCCTGGTCAGTTCGCCCGACAGTCCGTTATACTGAGCGGGTAATGTGAGTACCATTTTATCACCGTTCACTTTTGCCTTATAAACGTTCTGCATGTTATTCGGGTCAATCGAAAAGGAAAACTCATCTCCCTTGACTTTTGCACCCAGTACCGGGTACTCTCCCCACGGAGTATAAACGATGCCGGACAGCTTGCCGCCATCCATGACCAGGTTCAGGGCAATATTAACCGCATCGCCAAGTTTTCCCTGCCATTTACCGGGAATAGGCGCCGCATAGAGTACTGCACCACAGAGTAAGAGAACGAAGAATAGCGTCAACCGTTTGATTGTTACAGTAACCAGGTTCATTGCAATAAGTTTTATTCTATTTATCAAAATTTTCAACAGCCATGCACACCAAAATCCGGTCTAATGTATTAAAAAGGCGTCAATACTTGGGCTTTCCCCTGCTTTTACCGGGCAACCATTATCTTTAGCAGTACTATGAGCCAGCCCTGCCCTGATCCCTGGAACTTCAGCAACAACGACCGCAACCTGTTTTCACCCGACGGGCTGCACCGCATCGAGTACACCGATGTGCATGAGATAGCAATGGGATCGCCCCTGGCGGGCACCTGTTATCTTATGCGCGACCTCGGCCGCACCCTGCTGCATGGCTATGCCGGCGGTCCGCCGGTGTGGAATGAACGCGGAAACAAAGTCGCCTTTCCCATCTGGGCATTCGACCGCAGCCAGCAACTGGTAGTAATAGACGTCAACGAAATGACGATGACCATGTACGCCCCACATTTCAGGGTATTGCAGCTGGAAGCCTTTGAGCAGGATATCGTCTATGGAATTGACAGTCCCGTTTTTCAGCCGGAAGAGCTGCGTTTCGATACCCGGCGGCAGATTATTGAAAGCGTTGCCGGCCTCTAAGTATAACATAGCATATTCCGGGTTTTCCCTGCGCCGGAACTGCCCGATTTTTGTATTCCAACAACGGCAAACATGGACACACAGGCAACCATCAACTACGACCGGATAGCGAAAGCGATCGAATCATCCGGCAGCATTTCAGGCAGCAGCCTCCCCTCGAAAAGGTAGCGGAAGCCGTACACCTTAGCCCGGCGCACTTTCAGCGACTGTTCACCGATTGGGCAGGCACCAGTCCGAAGAAGTTTCTACAATACACCAGCCTGGAATATGCCAAAAAGCTGCTGGCTGCACCCACTCCTGTTGCCGATGCCAGCTTCGACACTGGCTTTTCGAGCCCCAGCCGCCTGCACGACCTGTTCATCAGCATCGAAGGCATGACACCTGCCGAATACAAAAACGGCGGGAAAAACCTGGCCATCAACTACAGCTTTGCCCAAAGCCCTTTCGGCAACCTGATCATTGCCGCCACACCAAAAGGCGTATGCCACATGGCTTTTGAAGACGACGAAACGCTGGCGCTGCAGGGATTGCAGGCAAAATTCCCCCAGGCTATTTTCTGCAGAAGATCTGACGGACTGCAACAGGAAGCCCTTGCTATTTTCCAGCGCGATGGGAGCCGTTGCCCGACATCAGGCTTCACCTGAAAGGCACGCCTTTTCAGCTGAAAGTATGGGAAAGCCTGCTCCGGATTGCGCCTGGAAAATTGTGTACCTACGGCAGTATCGCAGCGCAAATCGATGAGCCAGGCGCCGCCCGCGCTGTGGGTACGGCGATCGGCAGCAACCCCGTTGCTTACCTGATTCCCTGCCACCGGGTCATCCAGGCTACCGGCCATTTCGGCGGCTACCGGTGGGGGCCAACACGCAAGGCAGCGATGATCGGATGGGAAAGCGCACACACAAACGGTCCAATGACTAAAGAGCCAATCAACAAAGAAAAAAACCTGCTGCCCAAAGACGGTATTGTTTTGTATTACGGCAGGCTGCTGGATGATACAACAGCAAACCGGTATTTCGATGTACTGATGAACAACATCAAATGGCGGCACGACGAAGCCATCCTGTTCGGCAAACGCATCGTTACCAAACGTAAGGTAGCATGGTATGGTGAAAAACCTTTTGAATACACCTATTCAAAGATCACCCGGTACGCATTGCCTTTTACGGAAGAGCTGCTCGCTTTAAAAGCGCTGGTTGAAACAACAACCGGCGAAACCTATAATTCCTGCCTGCTCAACCTGTACCACAATGGCAACGAAGGCATGGCCTGGCACAGCGACGACGAGCCCGACCTGAAAAAAGACGGCGCCATTGCTTCCCTCAATCTGGGCGCTGAAAGAAAATTTGCCTTCAGACACAAACAAACCCGCGAAAAAGCAGCGCTGCTGCTAACCCATGGCAGCCTGCTGGTGATGAAGGGCCCCACCCAAACCTGGTGGCAGCACCGCTTACCCCCTGCCAAACTGGTCAAAACAGCAAGGATCAACCTCACCTTCCGAACAATAGACTGATCCCTGCACCACTTTCTGCAGTCATCTCAAAATCAGACAGTGGTTGTACCAAAAACGTACACCAGTGCCCCGGCCTGGTTTTGTAAGTAACTGTTTTTCAACCAGGTGAAAACAGGCATGTTTTTGCGTCAAGTGGTTCGGG
>JASGFZ010000075.1:0-11840 GCA_047605345.1 Flavihumibacter sp.
GTGGTTATTGAGCGCGAATCGGTGAATCCGCATTTTATTTTCCGAGCCCATTACAAGGGCGAATGGACACCCCGGTTCAGCCTCCTGAAAAAGATCGGCCCCGTTACCGCCTATGCACTTCTTGCCCGGGGCTTTTCACCGCCTACCACCGCTGAACTGTTACCCTCCACCAGCGTGATCAATCAGTCCCTGCAGGCAGAATACGGCTGGAACCGCGAGTTGGGATTGCGCGGCACCCTGTGGCGGGGCCGCGGCTGGTTCGACGTAAACCTCTTTTACTTCGGGCTTCGCCACGCCATCACACAGCGGCGTGATGCCGGCGGCGCCGACTATTATGAGAATGCGGGCAATACCCGGCAAAAAGGTATTGAGCTCAGCCTTCGCTACCCGTTGCTGGATTTGCCGGCGCTGCGCCTGCAGCCCTGGTTATCGTACAACCTGTATTCGTTTCGCTATACCTCGTTCAAGCAACTCGCAAACGATTATTCCGGCAACCAGATTCCCGGCGTGGCGCGCCAGCAGCTGAATGCCGGCATCGATCTGCGTACGGCTACGGCGCAAACATTGTCGGTCACCTGGCAGTACAATGACCCTGTTTGGCTCAACGATGCCAATACCGATAAGGCCGCACCCTACCAACTGCTCGGCGCCCGCATCGGGAGTTCGCTCGGCCGGAAATGGTATGCGTTCGGCGGAGCGGATAACCTGCTGAATACCACCTACAGTTTGGGGAACGATATCAATGCTGCGGGCGGGCGTTATTACAATGCAGCACAGGGAAGAAATTACTACCTCGGCCTTCGTTTTTCTTTACCTTCGCGCCGTTAACAGGGTTCTCCCGAAAGGGAGATTAAAAGGGAAGTCCGGTGAAATGCCGGCGCTATCCCCGTAGCTGTGTGTTCGCGACCATTGTCGTTATCAACCTATTGCCACTGTTTTGAAAAAAACGGGAAGGCGGTTGAGCGGAACAAGCCAGAAGACCTGCCCTGTTTGACCCATCGCTGCGCTTTCGGGTGAAAAGCAGGCAGGATAACAGCGCTGTATAAGCGCTCCCTTCCTGTTGCACCTGGCCCAGCCTAATAAATGCCGGTGCTGAAAAAGAAATACATATTCCTGGCCTGTTGCTCACTGTTGCACGCGTGGCTCTTGCGCGGGCAAGACAGCGTTCGGCTGCATACGCTCGACAGCGTGCAGGGAGATGCACAGCAGAACCGGTACAACAGCAACCTGCCGCAACAGCTGTTGAGTAAGAATTTGCTGAACCGCGTCCATCCGCAATCAGTGGGTGATGCGGCAAAGATGTTTGCAGGCGTGCTGGTGCGCGACTATGGCGGTATTGGCGGGCTCAAAACCATATCGGTCAGGAACCTCGGCGCCTCACATACCGGTGTTTTATTGGATGGGGTACCTGTGGCCGATATGCAAAGCGGCCAGGTGGATCTGGGCCGCCTGTCGATGCGGTTTGTAGAAAGCATCAGCCTGAGCCAGGCTCACGACCGCACGCCCCTGTTACCCGCGCGCAGTTATGTATCGGCAGCAATCCTGTCCATTCAGTCTGTTTTCAACCAGGCGGATACCAGCAGGCACCTCCAATACGGCGCGGCGCTCGACGCCGGCTCTTTTGGCTGGTGGAAACCTTCGGTATATGTTAAAACACCTGCCGGAAAGCGAAGCAGTATTGGCGCCATAGTAGAATACAACCGGAGCAAAGGCGATTATCCCTACCATATTGAGAATGGCAATCAAAGCAGCAATGCAAAAAGAGAGAATGCCGATATCAGATCCACGCAGGCAGCCGTTCACTTTCAGCAATTGTTCGCCGACAGCAGTACCCTGGTAACCAGGATATCGTGGTATGGCAGCGCGCGCGGATTACCCGGCGCTATCATATTCTTCAATACCAATTCCACGCAGCGGCTAACCGACAATGAGCTGGCTGTGCAGGGCGCCTGGCGTAAAAAGACCAGTAACCGCAGCGCGTTAAAAATAGCCGGTAAGTTCAACAACCAATACACACGGTACCTGGATCCCTCTTTTCAGAACAATGCCGGTTATCTCGAAAATACCTACCGGCAATCGGAAGGCTGGCTATCGGGATCCATCAACTATCGCATCAATAATAAGCTGTCGGCCAGCTGGGCCAGCGACCTCAGCTATGCCTGGCTGCATTCCGACATGCACATGTTTGCCTTTCCGGAAAGATGGTCTAACTGGAACGCGGCCGGGTTACAGTTCAGCCACCGCGGTCTTGACCTGAATGCGGTACTGCTGCACAGCTTTGTACACGACAAAGTAAAAACAGGCAAAGCACCGGGTGACCGGAATGCCTTTTCACCCACGATCGCCGCAGGCTGGCGACCGGCAGAAAACAGTCCGTTTCTGCTGCGTGCCTTTTATAAACACTCGTTCCGTATGCCCAGCTTCAACGACCTCTACTACGTATTCGTGGGAAACCGCTCGCTGCGCCCGGAGAAAGCAAGGCAATACAACCTCGGCGCCACCTGGCAGTGGAAAGGAATGCCCGGTAACTACCTGAATATAGCCGCCGATCTGTATTATAACCGGATAGCCGACAAAATCATTGCAATACCGGCGCAAAACCTCTTTATGTGGACCATGCTGAACATCGGAAAATCTGACATCAGGGGTATGGACATCAGTGCAGAAGCAGGATATGCCGTGAGCCGTGAATGGAAGCTGCTGGGGCGCCTTGCCTATACACTGCAAAAGGCGGTCGACCTTAGCAACCCGGCTTTAACCACCTATAAAAATGAACTGCCTTATACGCCGCGGCACAGCGGATCTTTTTTTGCCGGCGCAAGCTGGCGAAGCTGGTCGGCCGGCTGGAGCAGTATGCTTTCAGGCAAACGTTATGTGCTCGGCGATAATCACCCCGCCAACCAGGTGGCGGGCTGGATGACGCATGCTGTTTCGCTGCGAAAAACATTTGAATGGCAGCAGAAATCGGCCAGCATCGGGTTCTATGCCAACAATATTGCCGACACCCGTTACGATGTGATCCGCTATTATCCCATGCCGGGCCGCAACTACGGTATTCAGTTTCAAATTCAACAACTATAATTGATACGCATGAAAAAGATGAAATGGATTTTGCCCGGAACCGCAATGGTTATGTTGATGGCCGGGTGCAGCAAAGACGACGATCCGGTAACACCTGTTCCGGTTACCGCCGGTCTTTATGTGCTGAACGAGGGGAACTGGGATGGAAATAATACCACCCTTACTTACTATGACCTTACCACCAAACAAGCCAGCACTGATTTTTATCAATCTGTCAACGGCAGCAAGCTCGGCGATACAGGAAATGATATCCTGATCTATGGCAGCAAGCTCTATATTGTAATGAATGTATCCAGCAACGTGGAAGTGGCCGAGGCAGCCACCGCCAAATCGATCAGCAAGGTCCAAATGATGGATGGAAGCGAGAAGCGCTCCCCCCGCTATGCCACACCGTATAAGAACAAAGTGCTGATCACTTCTTACGACGGCACGGTAGCGGTGCTGGATACCGCCAGCCTCAGCATTGATAAATACATTACCGTAGGCAGCAACCCCGAGCAGATGGCGGTGGTCGGCGATAAATTGTATGTAGCCAATTCAGGCGGGCTCAACTTCGTTACAAAAGATTCTACTGTTTCCGTTATCGATCTTACCAGCTTTACCGAAACCAAAAAGATCGTAGTAGGCACTTCTCCCACCAGGCTCGCTGTGGGCGACGGAAAACTGTTCGTGCTTTGCGCGGGCAATTATGTGGACATAGCACCTAAAATAACCAGTGTTTCGGTGAGCAGCGACGAGGTAACCGGCAGTCGCGAATTCAACGGCGGAGCGCTGCGCTTTTACAACGGCAAATTGTTTGTTTCCACCGGCTATGGCGCTGCCAGCCCGGGGGTAACCGTTTTAAAAACCACCGACCTCAGCAACGATACCGAACAGTTTATCAGCGACGGAACATCGGTTACCACTCCTTACGGGCTGGATATAGACGATGAAACCGGCGATGTTTTTGTTACCGATGCAAAAGACTATGTGAGCAGCGGGGAAGTATTCTGCTTTGATAAAACCGGTAAGAAAAAATATTCCTTTATGGTGACGCCCGGTGTGAGCCCCAATAAAGTTGTAATCGTAAAAAAATAACCATGCAACGCCCTTATAAAAGCAAACAGTTCGGCTATTTTCTTGCCTTTATGGCGGTGATTGCCGTATTGCGCATCGTGAATGCAGCGCAGCTGACACCGCTCAGTAATTTTACACCCATTGGTGCAATGGCGTTGTTTGGCGGCGCGCGCATCAGGGGTTGGCTGGGTTATGTTTTCCCGATCGGTAGCTTGCTGATCAGCGACCTGGTTATCAACACCGTGGTGTTTGGCGGCAAATACGGCATTATGTACAGCGGCTTTTACTGGATATACCTTACCATGGCAGCGATCGTAGCGATCGGGTATTTCTTTATCAAAAAAACGGCTGTATTGCCCCTACTGGCAGGCGGCATTGCCGCGGGCCTGCTGTTTTGGCTGATCGTCGATTTCAACGTATGGGCAGGCGGCGGCATGGATATCCGAACGGGCAGGCCGCTCAGCCGCGATGCGGCAGGCCTGTTGCAGTGCTATTTGCAGGGATGGCCGTACGTCCGCAATTTCCTGGCAGGTACGCTTGTTTACAGTGCTGTTTTATTTGGCGCCGATTACCTGCTGAACCGCCACACCGTAAAACCGGCCTTAATCAATCGCTCCTAGATGACCGTTAGTTCGTTTTTACCTGCGGCAACGCAGATGATTTATGATATGGGCCTGCAGCGCTGCTTACAGGGTGTCAGTTTCGAATGCCCTGCTATAGCGCTGCAGGAGCAACCCGTTGTTGTTCACTGCGAGCTCGCGGGCAAAAACCTCAGCAGCATTGAAATCGACCGCCTGTTCGCCGCGGCAAAAGCAAGCGGACGCAGTATTTATTCGGTAGATGAGCCGTTGCTGCAACAGATCGCCCCCGATATCATTTTCACGCAGGCCACCTGCGAGATCTGCCAGATAGACACCATTGCGGCGGCAAATGTAGCGGGCCGGTTGAAAAAGCGCCCGCAACTGGTTGAACTAAGCCCCTCGAACCTCAGCGACGTTTTTACCATGGCGCATACCATTGCACAGGCAATGGAACAGCCGGCCGCTGCCATACAGTACACGGGCATGCTTCAACACCGTTTGGATACCATCCGCCGCAGGCTGGAAGGCACAGGCATAAAGCGTGTTTGCCTGCTGGAGTGGACAGATCCATTGTACAACTGCGGTCACTGGATACCCGATCAGCTTGCCTGCGCCGGCGGCATCGATATGCTCTCCGTACCGTCGGGCGACAGTCACATGATCTCCTGGCATAGGCTGCTGGAGTACGATCCTGAAATAATTGTGCTGGCGCCCTGTGGCTATACGGTGAACCGCACGCTTGAAGACATGCCGCTTTTAACCGGCAAGCCTGAATGGGAGCAATTGCAGGCTGTGCATAACAACCGGGTGTTTATTGCCGATTTCTCCTTTTTCACACAGCCCAGTGCATCCACCCTCGTGGAGGGCGTTGAGATACTTGCCGCCTGCTTTCATCCTTCATTTTTTACTGTTCCGGTACATCTCCGGGAAAGAGTGCTTCATTTTTCCATTATAGGATCGATGGCCATCATCGGCCGCAACCGGCGGTGGCCGATCTGACTTTTCCCAAATGGCACCTTAAAGGTTTCCTGGCTTGGATGGCCTGGCTGTTCGTACACCTGTTTTCACTGGTGCGCTTCAACAACAAGATCAAAAACACGCTATAACTGGATGATCGCCTATATCACGCAACCAGTCGCTGCGTTTGATCATCGGGCAGCGCAAAGAACCGCCAGCGCCCCGGTAACTCATATTATTTGCACGGTAATAGTGTTGCCATAAGCTGTTTGCAATCCTTCCACCATTTTGCTGGCGGCCTGTTCTACCTGGAAAGCGTTGTTGCACCAAAAATAGAAAGTGAGGCTGGCGGCGCCGTCTTTCACCGATTTGAAAAGCAATTGCGTTTGGGTGTTCTCCGCCCAATACCCCGAGTGCTTCAGTATTTCCTGCAGAGAACCGTCAAGCGCGGTGAGGTCGGTATCGCCCTTTGCCGTAAGCGCCAGGCCCACCCGCTGAAGGTTGTTGGAAAAAGTCCAGTTGGTGATCTGTTGCGAGAGGATATCGCCGTTGGGTATGATCACTTCGGCGCCAGCCGGCGTCAGCAGGGTGCTGGACCGGAGGCCGATCTCCCGTACTTTACCCGCTTTATTGCCTATTTCGATGGAATCGCCGATCTGCAGGGGCCGGTCAAAGATGAGGATGATACCCGATACGAAATTGCTGACAATGTTTTGCAGGCCCAAGCCAATACCGACACCCAGGGCGCCGAGAACAATGGTGATTTTATCTACAGGCAATCCCGAAGCCGCTACAGCGATCAGGTAGCCGAGGCACAAAACCACCAGGCGGGCGATCAGCATTTTCGAACGCTGCCGCTTGTTCTGTATCTCTTCCTCGCCGGTATCGCCGAAAAAATAACCCACGTATTTCTGAAGCAGGTGAGCGATCCAGATGATACCGAAAAACAGGATGACACCGCCAAAAGTAAATTCAGCGCTGCCGATCTTCCGGCTGGCGCGAAGAAACCGGAACAATCCCCTGCTGGCGGAAGTGTAAACATTGAGGTTGGTGGCAAATACGATCAGCCACAGCAACACCGACAGCGCAAATACCGGCTGCCGGAAGCTATCCAATACACCCTGCACCTTGTAAGCGGCCCTGACGCCCTGGCGGCTGCGGCTTCCTTCAATCTGCAGCAGGATCGACTCCAGGCAAACCTTGCCGAATACCGCGAGCCCGAATACCTGTGAAAAACTGAAGATAGCCGCATTGCTCAATATGGTGGCGAGCGAAAGCCTGCCAAACACGTTGCAGCCAATTGCAAGCAGGTGCATGATATTGCAAAGAATGACCACAAAGCGCAGCCAGCGCGTGAACATTTTCTGTTGGTGCAGGTTACGCAGAAAAACAATGCCCAGGTATATAGCGGCCGCACTTAAGAGAATAAACCAAAGACGTTGCCACAAACCCGGCAACACCGTATGGTGTGTGAAAGAAAAGCATACAAAAAGAAAAAGAATACCCAGCCAGTTATAAAAAAGCGTACGCGGCCAGCGACGCCAGAATATATAGGTCAGGGTCAGGATCAACAGGAACTGCATCGACTCGATATACACGGCGGGCGCCTGCAGATCGAACAAAGGCGCCAGGATAAACACCAGCACAAAGGAAGAAGCGATATAATAAGGATACAGGTATTCGACAGACAGGGAAGACAGTATATTGGTTTCTCCCGCCTTTTGCAGGCTCCGTATATTTCGCAGGTTCCAGGCAAGGAAAACAGCGCCTATCAGCAGCAGGAATAACCGGCTGTTTACGCTGTCGCGAAAATAATACCGCAAAGCCTTTCGCTCGCTGTTATACACTTTTTGATACGACTGCCGGAGCTGTTGCAGGTCGTCGCCTTTTGCCGGGTTCCACAAATAAGACCGTTCCTGCCTGAACACCCGGCTCAGCGAAGAGGTCAGCATATCATCCACCTTGTTACCCAGGGAAGAAACCAGGATGGCGTTGCGCGAATTATGGGTTTTCAACCGAACCACTATATTGGACGATTGCCTGAACTGCCTGATCGACTGCCGCCATTCGGTGCGCATGTCTTTCAATTGCGTGTTGAAGGTTTGCCGAAGTCCCGTGTCCTGCATCAACAGGCGTAAAACCGAATCGCCCATCAGGGTACGCATGTTTTTTTGCAGCTCGTGCAGTTGCCGGTCGGCACTGTCGAGCCGCACACGCTGGTCTTCCACATCTTCGTGTATGCTCATGAGCAGGGTCTTGAACAATTCAAGGTGCCGGAGGCTCAGGAAAGCGCTGTTGGAATCAACGCTGCTTTTAATAACCGCCAGCGAAGAATCTGCATCAGCCAGCTTACCGGCTATGCGCCGGATGTCGGCACCCGGTTCGCTTTCTTCCTTTATCTGCATCAGCGTAGAAAACGTTCGCTCGATGGCCACCTGGTAATCGGCCGTATCAAGCTTGGTTGAATCGGCAAAAATAGATGTAAACCCTCGGCCGCGCTGGCGAAGACTGTCGAACCTGCCGGGAATGCTGTCGCGGCGCAGCTTGCGTTCACCGCGCCACCAGGCAGCAGCACTGTCACGCGGCCTGGTCAGGGTATCCTGACCGTAGCCGGCGGCGGTGTATAACATCAGCCATACGAACAATTGAAGTGCTCTTTTCATCTGCTATTGCTTTTTTCGCCTGCTATTCTTTGTTGAACGATACAGCTATTTTTTTCAGCAGGTTTTTGATGCGAAGCCAGAAAGGCGGTTTAAATTCAGGCAGTGGGCCGGTAAAGGGCTGCCCGCGGCGGAGTACATGTTCCGTCAGTGTGCTGGAAGTGATACCCCATTTACGAATGAACTGGTTATACCCTTTGTTCGTTTTTACACGCTTAGTGGATATTTTTCCGAAATGGTACACGCGGCTGCGGGCGACACCTTTGAAATAACGAACACCGGCCTGCCAGAGCTTCATGGAGAAGTCGGGATCGGAATACATGCCGGGGCTGAATTCCACGCTGTATCCACCGACAAGATCCCAGGTTTCCCGGTGCACCAGGTTCGGCGGCCAGGTAGAACCCTGCCAGTCGCTGATGGGGAAAGAGGCGAAATCACGGATAAGCGCTTCTTCGTCAAAGCTGTCGATCGTTCGGCCAAAATCGGCTTTTATCGTACAATTGTTTTGCGATGCAGGCTCTATGGCGGTAGACGAAAGAAAAAACCGGCGATGGCCGATCTTCTGCACCTCTTCCAGCAGGGCCTGGTCCCAACCGGGGCAAACGAACATATCATCATTGATATACAGCACATAGTCTGTTTTCACCAGCGTACTGGAAAGATTCAGGGCATAACAGATGCCTATATTGTCTTCGCTGTATGTAAAATCGACATCAGGTTGCTGCCGCAGCCAGTCGACCGTTCCATCTTTAGACTCATTGGCATGCACAATGATCTGGTGGCGGTGCGTGGAATATTTCCGGATGCTGTCAACGCATAGCTGTAGGTAGCGAAGGTTGTTCCAGGTTGGGATCAGTATGGAGAAAAGCGGTGTTTCGGGCATAATTTATTTTCCAAAGAGATATGAAACAGCGCAGGCCAACTGCAGGTTATTGATGTCTTTCTTCCAGCCATCGAGCAAAGTTGCGGGATTTTCCTTATACCGCCATTGGTAATTAAATGACCTTACAAAGGTCGCATTGGCCAATAGCAGCAGGTTGCCGAATTGCCAGGTTTTCACGGCGGTTACCGACAGATCCACCCAATGGTATTCGAATTTATGCAGCGGCGTAAACGCCATATAATAAAAGTCATTGTTGTGCACGATCCTGTCGAAAACAATCCCTGTTTTCTGCAGGCCTTTATTGACGGTAAGCGCCAGGGTTTGGCTGTTTCCGCCGGGACCGATCCCCGCGCCGACCACCTGCCCCAGGTTGGTATAGCCGTGCCGGGTTTGGTAATGTACATACCAGGGTTGCAGCGCGCGGACATTGCCGGTGGAAGGTGTTTGGGTTTGGGTGACTTCCATGAGCAGCTCCACTTCACGGCCTTTTTTTGCCTTGAACAGTTTGTGCAATCCCAACTGGTAGGCGCGGCTGTGTTCGGGCTCCAGTAAGAAGTCTTCTGAATTCTGAGCATGGTCGTTGCGGCCGAATTCGGCATACACTTCGGCCATTTCTTTCGGGAATACCCACCTGAAAGAAAAAGAAAGCAACTGGTCCCGGCCCAGGGCAAAATCATCGTTCCCGCTGCCTTTGAAAAAGCCGGAGAATACCGGCAGGTAGCCATAGATGCTTTTAGGGATGTTGTGGTTGTATTGGTAAAAGCTGCGCGAGAACCCCAGGAAAAGATTAGGCACCCATTTGGGTTGCCAGGCAATGGTCATGGCATTGATGTACCTGTTGTGGTCAGGCTTTGGCCTGTAGAGCGGTTGCCCTTCAAACTGCCGGCTGGTGTCGGGTGGTAAAATGCCCGAATTTTCGAGGAGGCCACCGATGACCTGCCATTCGAAATGCCCCAGGAAGGTTTTCATGGGCGCGCGGGAGTTCAGGGTAAGGTGCAGGAAACCCGGTGCGTTGTTGGACATGATCAGGCTGTTACGGATGCCCGGCCCCCACCACAACGATTCGGTTGAAATACCGAACGAGAGCTTCTTGTAATTGAGCCGGATCGACGACTGCCCCGGGAATACGCGTGTATAGTTGCCGTTGCCGTATTTTTCGGGGTTATCGATATCGTTGGCAAAGGTATAGTATGCCTTCCAGATGCTGTCGGTGTGCTGGGCCGGAAAAGTGGCAAACGGCCGGTTGGCCGCATAAACCCATTCGGGCTGCAACTGCACACTGAACCAGTCGCCCACCGAAGCGTAGGCGCCTGCCGTGACATACGACTGGTAGCCATTGGCGGGAATCATGGGGCCGTCGTTCCAGCCAAAAGGATGATGGGTATTGTATTGGTGTTTGATGGTGGCAGGTAATACCCGGAAGCGACCCCTGCCCTTCAGAAAGCGTTCCTCTTCCACATCTGCCTGGAAAAGGGTGTCGGCTTCGGGTTTATCGCGCGCCACCAGCGGACGCACCAGGAAAGAGACCAGGCTATCGCGGTTGCCGGCGAGCTGGCGCCGGCGGTAACAATCTTCCAGGAGCTGGGTACCAACGGGGAGCGATTGCGCCTGCAGAAGGCCGCCTTGTAGTAAACTAAAAAGCAACAGCGGCGCTGTTGCTGCGAAAAAATTCTTTTTCATGCTGTATCCTTCGTCAATATGCGTTTTTTTCTCCTTTGACCATATTCACCAGCGTTTGGACGATGATCTGCAGGTCGAGCCAGAAAGTCCAGTTTTCACAATACCATACATCAAACTCCACTCTTTTCTTCATCAGGTAGGGTTGGCGGGTTTCGCCGCGGTAGCCGTTCACCTGTGCCCAGCCGGTAATGCCCGGCTTGACCCAATGCCGGAGCATGTAATTTTCAATCACATCTTTCGACAACATATTCAATGGAACCGGGTGGGGCCGTGGCCCTACAACCGACATGGAGCCGAGCAGCACGTTGATGAACTGCGGCAGTTCGTCGAGATTGGTTTTCCGCAAAAACCTGCCGATGCGTGTAACGCGCGGGTCGTTTTTGCGGGCCTGCTGGTACCGGCCACTTTCGTCAATGTCTTTGCTATCGACCCGCATGGAGCGGAATTTATAGCAAATGATGGGGCGGTTATTCAGCCCCCAGCGTTCCTGTTTAAAAAAGACAGGTCCGCGGGAACTCATTTTGATAATAAGGGCTATGATGGGAAACAGCCAGGACAGCAGCAGTGTGATCACCAGCGTGGAAAACAGGATATCAAACAGCCGCTTGTACAGCTTATTGTCAGACATGTCAAGTGGCAGGGAACGCAGGGTGATGATCGGCAGGGTACCGAGCGTACCCACGTGTACCTTGCCCGACCCGCCGAAACGTTCAAAGTGAGGGATGATGCGCACTCTTTTTCCTTCCCTTTCGCCGACGGATACGATCCTGGCCAGTTGCGACTCGTCGCGCATGGGCAGGGTAACAATGATATCGTCCAGGTCGTGGCTGGCGATCACTTTGTCGATATCGGTGGTTTTGCCTAAATATTGCCCGTTGAGTGAGGGGTTCTGCACGTCATCTATAAAGCCGGTCAGTGTATAACCATAATGGTTTCCCTGTA
>JASGFZ010000076.1:0-11626 GCA_047605345.1 Flavihumibacter sp.
CCGGCGTCGCTGCCGATGCGACCAGCAAGCCCATTAACTATGTTGATCCGCTGGATTCGCGAAACAATTTCACGGCAGTTTCTGCCGTTACGGTGGCATGGAATGATGCGGACAGCAAAGAGTTAAAACTGGAAAAAATCATCACACAGAAGTACATCAACAATTTCACCAACGGACTTGAGTCGTGGGTGGACTTCAGGCGCACGGGTTATCCAAAAATACCGCATGTTGCTAAAAACGACAGCAGCCCGGATTGGGGCGTAATAGCCTCCGATCAGTGGATTAAACGAATGCCGTTTGTAACAGCGGAAAGAACAAGTAACGCTAACGGCGTGGCAGATGCTGTTGCAAAAATGGGCACTGGCGCCCAAGATGATATAGCAACCCGCTTATGGTGGGATACAGGTGGTTCCAACTTTTAATGTTAAAAAAGCTGATGGGGAGGCCGTTTGCAAAAACGGCCTCCCCCCTGTTTTTATCGTACCTTCAGGTTATAAGTTGAGTACACGCTTCCCGTCACACAATCCCCGCCAGCTCCAGGCTCTTTTTCTTCAGCTGCTGTATGGCAATGTCTTCAATGATGGGCTCGGGTGTCAGGATCAGTGAGGTCGCATTGGTTTTCCACCAGTTGTTTTCGATCAGCTCCTTTACCGGCAATACCCCCACCAGGTATTTGCGCTCTTCACGCGCATGCCATTCTTCGATCCATTCAAATTTTTCACGCGGAATGTATTTCCAGTCGGTGAAGCTTACGTACACACGCAGGTAAAAGTTATTCGACAGCGTATTGGGCTGGTGGTGGTAGAGTTTTTTGTATTCGTATTTGTAATCGTAACGCAGGGCCGACAGGTCGCTCAATACTGCCGAAGCCGTAGGGAAGCTGCCCGCCCCTTTTCCGTAGAAGAACTGTTTGTCGGCAAAGCCGCTCTCGATCACCACGCCGTTGTATTCGTTTTTCACAAATGCCAGGTGATCATCCTGCGGTACAAACTGCGGGATCACAAAGCTGGCCACACGGCCGTCGTTCAGCTTGCGCGCCTGCGCCACCAGCTTGATCTGCTGGCCCTTTTCGGCCGCCACTTTTGCATCGGTGGCATGGATGTTCTGGATGCCGGTGAACAGCAGGTTGTCGGGATGCTCGATGATGCCATAGGCATGCGTTAGCAAAAAGGCCCATTTGTTCACGGCGTCGTATCCTTCCACATCCAGCGAAGGGTCAGATTCGGCGAAGCCCAGCTGCTGTGCCAGCAACAGCGCCTGCTGGAAGTCGAGCTTGTCTTCAAACATCTTGGTGAGGATGAAATTGGTTGATCCGTTCACGATCGCCTTGATGCCGTGCAGCAGGTCGTTGTCGTAATATTCTTCCAGGTTGCGGATCACCGGGATCGATGCGCAGGCCGCCGATTCATACAAAAAGCTCTGGCCGGTTTCCTGCTGCAGGGCCAGCAGCTCGGGCAGGTGTTCGGCGATCATTTTTTTGCTGGCGCTCACCACCGATTTGCCGTTGCGCAGGGCCCTGCTTACGATCTGGAAAGCGGGCTCCGGTTCGTTGATCACTTCCACGATCACATTGATGTCTTCATCGTTCAACAGCTCATCCCGGTCGGTGGTGAAGAGGCTGGCCGGCGCATTTCTTTTCTTCGTGGTGTCTTTGATACAAACCTTCCTGATGCTGGCGCTCAGCGAAGGTGTTTTCTGTAAAACCTTATACAATCCTTCTCCTACTACGCCGAAGCCGAAGAGACCAATGGTGAGCTGTTTATGATGTGTCATGATCTTATATTGCGGTTAGGTTCAACAATGCGCTGCTAATTTTTTTTCTTTTTTTTCGCTGGTGGCCGATACAATGGTCAATGCCGTTTCCAGGTCGTTGATCAGGTCCTGCACATCTTCCAGGCCCACGCTGAGCCGCACGAGGCTGTCTTTTACGCCTGCTTTGAGGCGCGTGCTGCGGTCGATGGTTTTATGGGTCATGGCGGCAGAATGGCTGATCAGGCTTTTCACGCCGCCCAGGCTTTCGGCCAGGTGAAAGAGGCGGGTGCTGGTAACCAGGGCGGTGGCCGCCGCTTCTGTATCTGTCTTCAGGCTGAAAGATACAACACCGCCGAAGGCAGATTGTTGCGCGGCGGCGAGGGCATGCTGCGGATGGCTTTTCAACCCGGGGTAATTCACTTTTTCCACCAGGGGATGTGTTTCCAGGTAACGGGCAACCTGCAGGGCATTGCGGCTGTGCTGCGCCAGGCGCAGGTGCAGGGTTTCCAGGCCGCGGATCAGCAGGAAGCTGTCGAACGGCGCCAGCACGGCCCCGCAGGCATTCTGGTAAAATTTGATCTGGGCGCCGAGCTCGGGGTCTTTGGTGACCACCAGCCCCGCGATCACATCGCTGTGGCCGCCGATGTATTTGGTGGCGCTGTGCACCACGATGTCGGCCCCAAGGTTGAGCGGCTGCTGCAGGGCGGGCGACGCGAATGTATTGTCAACAGCCAGCAGCAGCTTATAACGGTCAGCAATAGCCGCAATAGCGCGGATATCGGCTATTTTAAGCGTGGGGTTGGTGGGCGTTTCCAGCCAGATCAGCTTTGTTTTCGGGGTGATGGCGCGGTTGATGGCGCTGAGGTCAGACGTGTCAACGTAGTGGATCGTGATCCCGAACTTGCGGTACACTTTTTCGAAGAGGCGGAAGGCGCCGCCGTAGATATCATCCACCGCAATGATCTCATCGCCCGATTCCAGCAGCTTGATAACGGCGTCGATGGCGGCGAGCCCGCTGGCAAAAGCGGCGGCCACGGTGCCGTTCTCCAGTTTGGCAGCGATCTTCTCGAGCTCCTGGCGGGTGGGGTTATTGGTGCGGCTGTAATCGAACCCCTTGTTCACGCCGGGGGCTTCCTGTACGAAGGTGCTGGTCTGGTAAATGGGCACGGCAATAGCGCCCGTTTGCGGATCTACCGGAATGCTGTGCAGTAATTGTGTTGTCGCTTGCATGTTAAACATTTTTTGTGTTGATAAACAATTGGTTGCGACACCACCCATCAAGTGTACCGGAAGCGCTTTGCATAAAAATAGCTCTTCCGATAAATCATCAGAAGAGCTCATATTAGAAGTTTATTCTGTCTAAGCTGTTCATCAGACTTATCTCCCCCGGGGTTCCCCCGTCGGGCTGGATTTGGCACCTTACTTTCCGTTTTTAGGCGGAAAACAGGTTGTCAAGGCTTCATCGGGCCATTTCCCTCTGCCTTTCTTGATAAGCGATGTTGAAAAGAACTGCTGCAAAGATAATGTGCCGTTTTTGATAAGGCCAAATATTTTTTCAAAACCGTTTTGGCAAAGAGCGGCTGGGCCATTTGGCGTAATTTGCCGGCAGGAGACAAGCATGGCAAAGAAAAAACAAACAGCGCCGGTGGTGGCAGAACTGGAAAAGATCGAGGTGATAGGGGCGCGGGAGCACAACCTCAAGAATATCGATATCAGCATTCCCAAAAACAAATTGGTTGTATTCACCGGCGTAAGCGGCAGCGGAAAATCTTCCCTTGCCTTCGATACCATTTATAACGAAGGGCAGCGCCGCTATATGGAAAGCTTCAGCGCCTATGCGCGGCAGTTTGTGGGCGACATGGAAAGGCCCGATGTGGACAAGATCACCGGTCTGTCGCCCGTAATATCGATCGAGCAGAAAACCACCAACAAGAACCCGCGTTCTACCGTGGGCACCATTACCGAGGTATATGATTTCCTGCGATTGCTTTTTGCGCGCGCATCAGATGCGTTCAGCTACAACACGGGAAAACGGATGACGAAATTTTCGGAAGAAGAGATTGTCGAAAATATCTACGAGCGTTACGAAAAGAAAAAGATCAGCCTGCTGGCGCCCTTGGTGCGCGGCCGAAAGGGGCATTACCGCGAGCTTTTTGAAGATATCCGCAAAAAGGGTTTTCTCAAGGTACGCGTGGATGGCGAGGTGAAAGACCTGGCGCCGAAAATGCAGGTGGACCGGTACAAGATCCATGATATTGAAGTGGTGGTAGACCGGCTGGCGGTTACACCCGATATGCGGCTGCGGCTGTCGCAGAGCGTGCAGAAATCATTACAGCTCGGCAAGGGCCTGCTTTTCATTCTGCTGAACGACAGCAACCAGGTGCTGCAATACAGCCGGCAGCTGATGTGCGAAGACACGGGCATCAGCTACGAAGAACCGTCACCCAATAGTTTTTCTTTCAACTCGCCTTATGGCGCCTGCCCGGTGTGCAAAGGGCTCGGCTCGGTGTACCAGATCAATATGGCTTCCATTATTCCCGATGCCGGCCTGAGTGTGCGCGAGGGCGCTATTGCCCCCCTGGGTGAAGAGCGCGATGCCTTCGTGTACAAACAGGTACAACAGCTCGCCCGGAAATATAAGATCGATCTCAAGAAGCCGGTAAAAGACCTGCCCGAAAAACACCTTAACCTGATCCTCTACGGGCAGGAAGAGGCCCTGGAAGAAGCGATGATCGATTTTGAAGAGCAGGCGGGCAGCGACCGGATCTATGCCGAAGCGTTTGAAGGCGTTATTCCGCAGATCAAACGCTGGTTTGGCACGGGGCATTCCGATGCGGTACGCGAATGGGCCGAAGGTTTTATGGAACTGAGCGTATGCCCTTCGTGTAATGGTGACCGTTTGAAAAAGGAAAGCCTCTGGTTCAGGGTCGACGGAAAAAACATCGCCGAGCTGAGCGGCTATAACCTCGATAAGCTGCTGGAATGGTTCACGGGTATTGAAAAGCGCATGAGCAAAAAGCAGCAGGCGATTTCGAAAGACATCCTGAAAGAGATCCGGGAGCGGTTGCAGTTCCTGCTCGATGTGGGGCTGACCTATCTTACGCTGAACCGGCCCACGCGCACGCTGAGCGGCGGCGAATCGCAGCGCATTCGCCTCGCTACGCAGATCGGCTCGCAGCTGCAGGGAATTACGTATGTACTCGATGAGCCGAGCATCGGCCTGCACCAGCGCGACAACCACCGCCTGATCACGGCCCTGCAGAACCTGCGCGATATCGGCAACAGCGTGCTGGTGGTGGAGCACGATAAAGACATTATGATGGCCGCCGATCACCTGGTGGATATCGGTCCGCAGGCCGGCAAGTACGGCGGGCGCATCGTGGCGCAGGGTACCCCCGCCCAGGTGCTGGAAGCGGGTTCGGATACTGCGCAATACCTGAATGGCAGGAAGTCGATCGCCGTACCCGCCGAACGGCGCAAGGGCTCGGGGAAATTCCTGGAGCTGAAAGGCGCTTCGGGCAATAACCTGAAGCAGCTGAATGTGAAGTTTCCCCTCGGCAAGCTGATCGTGGTGACCGGTGTCAGCGGCAGCGGCAAATCGACGCTGATCAATGAAACCCTGTATCCGATTCTCTCACAGCATTGTTATCATTCGAAGCAGAAACCGCTTGCCTATAAATCGGTAAAAGGGCTGGAGCAGATCGACAAGGTGATCGAGATCGACCAGTCGCCCATCGGCCGCACCCCGCGCAGCAATCCCGCCACCTATTGTGGTTTCTTCACCGAGATCAGGCAGCTCTTTGCAGCCGTTCCCGAGGCGAAGATCAGGGGCTACCAGCCGGGCCGCTTTTCGTTCAACGTAAAAGGCGGCCGCTGCGATCTCTGCGAAGGCGGCGGCATGCGCGTGATTGAAATGAACTTTCTGCCCGATGTATATGTGCATTGTGAAAAATGCAACGGGAAAAGATATAACCGCGAAACACTGGAGATCCGTTACAAGGGAAAATCGATCAGCGATGTGCTCGATATGACCGTTGATGAAGCCGTTGATTTTTTCCAGCCGGTTCCCTACCTGTACCGGAAAATCAAGGTGCTGCAGGAAGTGGGGCTGGGTTATATCACCCTCGGGCAATCGGCGGTGACCCTGAGCGGCGGTGAAGCGCAGCGCGTGAAGCTCGCCACCGAGCTGGCAAAAAAAGACACGGGTAAAACTTTTTATATCCTGGATGAGCCCACCACCGGATTGCATTTCCAGGACATACAACACCTGCTGGAAGTGCTGGATAAGCTCGTAGACCGCGGTAATACGGTGCTGGTCATAGAGCACAACCTCGATGTGATCAAGGTGGCCGATCATATCATCGATATTGGTCCCGAAGGAGGTGATGGCGGCGGGCTGCTGCTGTTTGAAGGCACACCCGAAGACATGGTGAAGCTGAAGGCGGGGTACACGGCACGCTTCGTGAAGCAGGAGCTCGCGGTGAAGTGAGTGGTGGCTTGTTGGTGATGCTGGTTTACAGTCCTTTCTCACAGAGCGCACGGAGGAACGGAGAATGGATGAAGGAGTAAGGGGCTGCGGGGGCGTGTTGGGTTCGGGCGAACCGTTTTTTGTTTCACGCAGAGGCCGCAAAGGAGCAAAGACGCGATGGCAAAGTCAAAAATCAAAAGTCAAAAGTCAAAAATGGATCCGTGCGGGTGGAGCAGCTTGCCTACACCTCCAACGACCCATTTTTGAGTTTTGACTTTTGACTTTGCGGCCTCTGCGTGAAATACAGGCCCCCTCAATTCGTATAATACACCCGGTTTTCGCGGGTAATAATGTCGATGGGCATATGGTACACCTTGTCGCATTTCGTGCCGAAAACAAGGTGCTGGTAAAGCAGGAGCACCGCTTTATACGCCTGCTCCATCGATTTCTGGCAGATCAGGAAATCGATGTGCCGCGCTTCAAGGTGCTGCACGTTTTCACGGGTATAGTCGTACCCGATGATGATCGGCTTGCGCGATTTCTTTTTATCGGCGTAATAATCGGCTACGGTGGTGACCCTGGAATTGGTTACGAACACCAGCCGGATGTCTTTTTCGCGTGCTTCTACCTGGCTAAGCGCCTCGTAAATGGAGTTCTTGTCGGTTTTCCGGATATCGGCCTTGACGATGGGGTTCTTGCACCGGTGCTCCTCGAAATAAGCGCGGAAGCCCGCCTCTTTTTTCAGCAGGTGGTGATGCTGGTGCAGCTCTTTTGAAATATGGATCATCAGGATCTTCGCGCGGGCGGGTAACAGGTAGCTGATCAGTTGCGCGGCCAGGTAACCGCTGTGGTAGAGCTCGGGGCCTACATAGCTCAGGCTGCCCTGGTCTTCGAGATTGGAATCGATCAGCACGAAGGGGATCGAACGCTTGCGGCAACGGCTCGTCAGTTGTATGGTGTTCTCGGCCGATGAGGTGGCCAGCATTACGCCATCGGGCTGCGTGCGGAGCAGGGCCTTGACCTGCCGGAGAAAGTCTTCGGGAATTTTCTGGTCGAAATAAAAAGGGTGTACGGTGATGCCGAAGCGGGCGATCTCGTTGGCCGCTTTTTTAATGCCCTGTGAAGCCGCTTCCCAAAAGCTGGTCTCTTCCGAAATGGTGGGCAGCAGGGTAGCGATCCTGATCTGCCTGCCCGATGCCAGCCGGCTTGCCATGACATTGGGCTGGTAGTCGAGGTCGCGGATGATCTGCAATACCTTTTCCTTGGTTTTTTCAGATACGCCCACGCGGTTGTGGATCACCCGGTCGACCGTGCCGATGGATACCCTGGCCCGCCGGGCTATTTCTTTGATTCCGTTCTGCGGTCCGGCAGGTATATTTTTCGCCATACTGGTTGTTCTTTATAGTGCGCTGGTGTGGGAATACGGATCAGGTCGGTCATGATGCTTCCCGCTCGTTCAAGACGCGCCAGCGAGTAAATATAACCGTCATTGCCCAGTTCCATCGAATTTACATACGTGGGCCTTTCTCCGTTGGCATAAAATAAAGCGCCGTGATCGCGGTAGGTATGCTGCTGCAACGAATAGGTGACCAGGTGGCGGTTTTCCGGCCCGCCGGTGCCGCCTTTTGCCAACTGCAGGCTGTTGTGTTTTTCGCCGGCGATGGGGCCGCCACAGAGACAATAGAGTACCTGCGTGCCCTCGTGAATCAACAGGCCAAGATAACCATAGCTGAACTGGTCGTACATGCCACTTGCCTGCGAGGGCGCCGAACTGATACGCTGCAACAACTCCAGGTGGTTGTTTTGAGGGTCAAACCGAAAGAGGTAGCCTGAATTGCCATGTACGCCGTAAGCGCATTGCTGCCGGTGGTTCCATATGATTTTTCGCCAGTTGTAGGCCATACTTCCGGGATCCGACACAGCATACTGACCGAAATAATCTCTCCTCAGCGGCTGGTCTTCGGTGAAATTCAGCCGGCCGTGATCGGGATGGTAGCTGAATACATTGCCTTCGGCGGTGGAACCATGTAGCGTGCCGCTGTGGGGTCAAGCAGCAACGACCGGCAAAGCACGCGGTAATCTTTTCCGGGATAACCCGCTTCGCCCATGCCGGCTGTTTTGCCGGCGGTGACCAGGTCTCCGCTAGGGATATGATAAGCGTATAATACGCCAGAGGGCCAACTGAGCAGGTAAGCGATGCCGCGGTCTGTATCGAGGGTCATGGCAAGGATACCCTCGCCCGGCAGCGTTACATGATCTTCTATGCGGTTGCCCGAAGGGTCGACCGACAGCAGGTGGCCGCCGCGGTAAAGTCCGCCGCCGGCAGGATGCCGCACCGGCAGTCTCTCCATTCCGTCGATACTTTCATAATAACCGATATGCGTGGAGAAGAACAGCCGGCCTTCAAAACTGTAAAAGCCGTCGTGGCTTTTTCCCTGCGCAATGCAACCGCTGTTTTTTTCTCCGCAGCAATCGTCGAGTTCCGCCAGCGCAGTTATTTCTGAGGTCTGCGGATCGAACCGGAATACACGCCCGCCCTGGTCGGGCTCGGCGGATGCGAGCACATAGCAGATGCTCCCGTCGGGCGTGGCGGAGATACAATTGTAGGAGTCGTGCGCGAGCGCGAAGCCCGAATCGAAACTTTGTGCGATAAGCGGTTGGGATCTTGTCATGAAACAAGGTTGACGGTTAAAACTTGACTAAAAGTATCGCAAAACACGGATTTACGTTAACGTACACGAAATTTTTTCAAAAACTGTCTCCAAAATGTTTTTTCTTTTGGGAATTGACCTAAATTTAAAACGGGAGCTTTGCCCTATTGACCAATAAACAGCCTGTCCTTGTTTGTATTCGTAACCGTTTTCGAATGCAAGTGCCGTATAAAAATTGTTACCAGCATCGTTATAAACCACTGCTTATGGATTTGATTAGTCGGCTTGATGCGGATGATGCGCTGCTTTTACAGCGTATGAGAAACAACGATCGGGCAGCATTCAATACGTTGTTTGAAAGGTATTGGGCCGGTATGTACGAAAAGGCTTTCAGAAGACTGAAAGACCCCTTTGCTGCCAAAGACATTGTACAGGATATATTTGTATATATCTGGGTCAACCGCCGGCAGGAGATAGCCAATCTGCCGGCCTATCTGCATGTGTCGGTGAGAAACCGCGTGCTTCAGTCGCTCCGGTCCAAAAAGAACAAGGAGGCATTTCTCGATCCGGCCGATCGTATTTTCGGCAACCTGTTGAGTAACGACCCCAGCGCCTTGCAGCGCAAGGAGTTTTACCATTCTTTTGAAAAGCTTGTATCAAGCCTGCCGCCGAAAAGACAGCAGATATTCAGGCTGCGCTACAGTGAAGAACTGAATACCCGCGATATAGCAATGAAGATGGGGCTCACGCAGAAGACCGTGCAAAATCAATTGGGTAAGGCCGTCGAAAAACTGAGAGTGGCGTTGCTGCAGCTTTTTCTGGGCGGCGCCCTGTTCGTTACAACCGCCTTTTTTTGATTTTTTTTTCCGGCCGATGGGACAATTGCCGGTTGCAGGCATCATTTGATTATAGGTAAAGTTTCAGCCGATGAGAGCCACTCTCGAAAAATTGCTTGATAAATATAAAAAAGGACAGATCACCGAAGAAGAGCTGGCATTTCTGCATGCATACTATGAACAATTGGAAGCGGAGCAGAAGGGATTGAGTGAGCTGAACGAAGATGATCTGCTGTCGCTGCATAACGAGATCAAAGGAGCAGTCGATATCAGCATTGATGCGGATTCGACGGGAACGGTGCCCGGACAGATGCTGTTACGCCGGAAATGGCTGCCTGCGGCGGCGGCTGTACTGCTGGTAATGGCAACAGGATGGTGGTTATTGCATCGGCCGGCGCCTCGTCATGAATTACCCGTGGTTGCCGCGAGTTCCAACCAACTGATAATAGCCGCAGAACGTGAATACCTGCGCCTGCCCGATAGCAGTCTGGTGATTCTCGAAGCGGGCAGCCGGCTGGAATATCCTGTCTCTTTTGCGGACCACCAGCCGAGGGTGATTCGCCTTACAGGAGCCGCTTTTTTTGATGTTACTCACCGGGAAGGCAGCAGCTTCCAGGTAAAGTCTGACAAGCTGAATATAACCGTGCTGGGAACAGCCTTTCATATTCGCGCCTGGCCCGATGAAAAAGACAATAGCGTGATCGTGACGCGTGGCAAGGTGAAAGTGGAAGCGGATCAGACCTTGCTGGGATACCTGGCGCCCGCCGAAAAAATCAGGTTTGACAAGCTGAAATCTTCGCCGTTCCGCTCGGTGATAAAACCGGGTACGGAAAACCCCGAGCCCGAAGAGCTGACCCTCGATAATGTGAGCCTTGAAGAAGCATTGCAACTGGTGGAGAAGCTATACGCGGTACAGCTCCATATTGATGCCCCGCTAAGTAGCCCGGTCCGTTTTTCGGGTACCATAATAAAAGGAGAAACCCTGAAAGAGGTAATGGACAGGATAGCCAGGTTTAATAAGATCGATTACACGATAAACGAGGCGGGTGACAGCCTATGGATTGAAAAAAAATGATAAATAAACGCTTTCGATAAAAAAACACTCCGGAAACCGTTTGCCGAAGCAAGCGGGCCGAAGTGTCTGTTGCCCCGACGGCCATCGGAGCAATGGTGTTTTAAATGCTTACATAACTTAAAACAGGGTAAAGGTATGAATTTCTCTCCACTGCTGAGAGGCCGCGGCCGTACAGGCCCGGTGCCTGCTCATTTTTTGCGCATTCATCAACCGTTCTACAGAACCGTCATGCGAATCAGCTTTTTGTATCTGCTGTTACTGCCGCTGAGCGTGCAATTGCTCATGGCGAAACCGGTAACGGCACAATCGATTGATCATGTCAGGATCAGTCTGTCGGCAAAACAGGAATCTCTTCAAACGGTATTGCGAAAGATCGAATCGAAAACGGCCTTTCGTTTTATGTTCAGTGAAGAAGAGATCGCTGCCGTTGGTAAGGTAAGCTTTGCAGGCGCCGACGTTCCTGTATCGCAGTGCCTGAACGCCTTGTTGTCGGGCACGCAGCTTGGTTTTACCCAGCAGGGCAAACACATCCTTATTATGCCGAAATCGATTTCACCTGCTGCCGGAATGCCCGCTGCCGATCCCATCAGCGGCCAGGTTACCAACAGCAAGGGCGAACCGCTGTCAGGTGTAACGATCAGGGTCAAAGGCGCCGACAAGGCAGTGGCAACAGACAACGACGGCAAGTTCACCCTCAATGCACCGGCCGACGCGGTGCTGGTGTTCAGCTATGTGGGGTATGCCAGCAAAGAAGTGCCGGTGGGTAAACAGACCATCCTTTCCGTTGAACTCGATATGACGGGCCAGGCCATGAATGAAGTAGTGGTGACCGCCCTGGGTATCG
>JASGFZ010000077.1:0-11590 GCA_047605345.1 Flavihumibacter sp.
GTTCCATATTCAATTCTCGCATATATCAGATTTTATAATGATTGTGGGTTTGGTTGCAGCTTTGGCTCTATTGGCATCCGGCACCTGCGCATATATTTGAGTAGTCTTAACATGCTTGTGATTGAGCATTTTACTGACGATGTAAATATCTTCTCCGTTCTCAATAAGCGTAGTAGCATACTTGTGCCGCCAGTTGTGGAACTTCGCTTTGTCTTTCAACCCAACAGCATTAAACCATTCTTTCAGCTTCATCCTTGTCCGGGAATAAGATAAGTCGGGAAAAACCAATTCATCACCTTGTTTCATTTCTCCAAGAATATCTACGGCTTCCTGGTTGATGTAATGCTTAAAACAACGCTCCGGCTTCGGGTCGATAAAGTAGATGTACCATGCCTTCAGAATTTTGGAATAATGAAAATCATCCCATCGTAAGATTTTAAGGGCGCTAAAACGGCAACCGGTCAGCAAAGCAAATAGGGAAGACTTGAACACCAACGGATCATCCACCGGGTTTTGCAGCAGCAGTTGCAGTTCATCATCATCAATGATTTCCCGAAAGGTATCTGTATTGCTAATTCGGGGCACCCTGATCGTATAATCTTCCGGAAGATACCTGTCTAAGAATACCTGGTGAACGATGAGCGCGAATTTATCATAGTAAGAGGCGGCAGAATTCTGCACCAGTTTCATGCGCTTTGTTTAAGGGAGGGAGTTGTAAGCAAATGCTCCTTAAACTTCTGCAGAAGGCGATCATCAATATCCCTGAACTTGAAATGCTCGCCTACCTATCTTTGTAAATATTTGACAGCCGTTTCGTAATGGGCAGTCTCTACCTTTTCTTTTTGCTTGCCCCGGATAAAATTCAAAGCATAAGTAAAAAAGTCTGCATTCAGTGCATCCCTATTAAACAGCCCATTGGCATCGAGCATCAAAGCCTTCATGCGCTTAATAAAAATCTTTTCCGCAATTTCCTGGTAAAGCAGGTTCTCTTTCTTTTCAATTGAAGTAACAGGGTTACTGTATAAATGCAGTTTTAAATACTCCCTGCGGGTATAAACCTGTTTTTGCGGATTCCATACCGCCGGAAAATAGTCAATGTACAGGCTGTACTTCCCTGATTTCAGTAATTTTTTTCTCAACTTTCCCCTCATATCTCTACACTTTTACTGATGAAGTAATCCAATACAAACTGTTTATTGAACAGTAACCTTCTTCCGACTTTTATTCTCGGAAATGTCCTGTCCTTCATCGCACGGAACAGGGTTCGTTCCCCTACTCCTAATAATTCTGCGATGTCCCGGATAGTTATCCAGTCCCTGTTTAACCGGTTACTCTCTGGTATTGCCCGGTTATCAGGTGGAGTGAACGCATAGCGATCTAACAACTGCTCATTAGTGGCCAGGATTACCTGGGTGATCTTTTCTTCCTTTTTCCGCTTTTTATAATTGCGTTGGGCACAGGTGAGTGAGCAGAATTTTGTCACCGTTTTTTGTGCGACAAAGGTTTGCTTACAATGCTGGCAAACCTTTTTGATGCGAATGTTGGAGCTCATTTTACCTCGTTTTTAGGCGTTTTAGCCCCAGTCATTTAGCCGGTTATTTCGCCGTTGCGCTGCCTTGAACTGCCTGGAGCTGTCTGGAACTGCCTGCAACTGTCATGATCTCCCCAACCTCATTTTTTTATGTTGTACCTCCTTTATTTTTTGGGAAAAGGTACAATTGGTGACACACATGACAATAAAAAAAGGGTAAAATGTAGTAAGTTTAACTTTGTAATAACTTGAAAAACAATTGATTAGTAAAATGAAGGTAAATTAAGTCAACTGAAGTAGCCCGCCTATTTTCCGATACAAAACTTACTGAAAATATAATCCAGCATATCCTCATTACTCACCTCTCCCGTCATCTCACCCAAAAAATGCAACGCCCGCCTGATATCCAGCGCCAGCAGGTCGCCGGGAATTTTAGCGTCCAGCGCCTGTTTGATATCCTGCAGGGCCGTTAGTATCTGCCGCAGGGCCTGGTAGTGCCGGGCATTGGTAACAATACTGTCGTTGGCATCGACCTGCCCCTGGAGAACCATATCCACCAACCGCTCACGCAACACTTCCATATGCAAATTTTGCCGGGCGCTGATCAGCAGCAGCGGCGTAGATGCAATATAACGGTCACGCATAGCTGCTTCTTCACCCTTATCGATCTGGTTGCCCACCAGCAAATAGCGATACCCGGCTTCATCGAATGTTCTTTTTATCGCAGCCAATTCACCGGGCGGCATCGTATTGGCATCGAAGAGATACAGCACCAGGTCGGCTGTGCGCATCTTCTCCTGGCTGCGCTCCACCCCGATCGATTCTATTGCATCGGTAGTATGCTCGCGAATACCCGCAGTGTCGATGAAGCGAAACAGTATGCCATCTACATTCAGCACCTCTTCGATGGTATCGCGGGTAGTGCCGGCGATTTCGCTCACAATGGCGCGTTCTTCATTCAGCAGCCGGTTCAGCAAGGTCGACTTACCCGCATTCGGCTTACCTATGATCGCTACACTCACACCATTGCGTATCACATTGCCCAGGCGGAACGATTCCGCCAGCCGCCCGGTATTGGCAATCGCACTGTTCACCAGGTGATAAAGCTGCGAGCGGTCGGCAAACGCCACATCTTCCTGCGAAAAGTCCAGCTCCAGCTCTATCAGGGCGGAGAAGCTGATCAACTGCTCCCCAACTGCTTTAATTCGGCCGAAAAACCGCCGCGGATATTGTTCAGGGCATTCTTTTGCGAGGCGGCCGAATTGGCGGCGATCATGTCGGCAACGGCTTCCGCCTGGGTGAGATCGATGCGTCCGTGCAGGAAAGCGCGCTGGGTGAATTCCCCGGCCTTCGCAGGCCTTGCGCCGGCACGCAGGAAGGCGGCCATCAATTCCTGCAATACATAGGGCGATCCATGCCCGCTCACTTCCACCACATCTTCGCCTGTGTATGAACGCGGGCCTTTAAACAGGGTCACCACCACTTCATCGATCGGTCTTCCGCCTTCCCGGATCAATCCCACATGGGCCGTATGACTCGCCTGCAAGGCGAGCGATTTGGAGGGGAATAATTCGTCGACAATAGCAATGGCCCGGGGGCCGCTCAGCCGCAACACACCAATAGCGCCAATGCCGGGCGGGGTGGCCAGCGCCACGATCGTATCATCCCAATCGGGTTGGGTATATTTCATGCGGCAAAGATAATCAATAGCGCTCCTGGCAATTGTTGCAGTAATAGGCGTTTGGTTTTGCCCAGCTCTTTTCGCTGCAGGGGAATATGACAGCGCGGGCATTCCGTTTGTTCATATACCAACAGGTGCCGATTTAATGTATCTGCCCGTTTATAACGCAAAAACGCCTTGGCAAAACGCCGCACTTCGCCCACCAGCTTACGGAGCACCGGCAGCGGGATTTCACCGGCGCGGCTCATGGGATGGAGCCGCGCGCGAAACAGGGTTTCGTTCTTGATAATATTACCGGACCCGGAAACAATTTGCTGGTCCATCAGGCAATCGCAAATAAGCATATCACCCCGCGCAGCCATCTTCTTAACCGCGTTGGCCGGTTTCCATTGCGCTGATAAAATATCAACCGTCCAGTCGTAGTGATCGGCCAGCGGTTCTGTAATCATTTCCAGCGAGCAGAGATAAAAAGCCATCGTATCGCCCCCGGTAAAGTGCAGGGCCAGCTTGGCGCGCCGCTTATCGCCGGGGTTCACTGCCATTGATCCGAACAATAAAAAATGAACGCGCAGGGTGCGATCGCCAAAAACCAGCAGCAGGTGCTTGCCCCAGGTATGTATAGCCGTTAGCCGCCGCCCTTTCAATGATCTTTGGGGCGCGTTTTTATAACCGGCTACTTTTTGTACCGTTTTGCCGATAAAGCCACTGAGTTTTTCAGCAGCCAGTATGATGGTTGGCCCTTCCGGCATATTTCCTTTCAATAAAATACCGGGCCAGCATGTAACTTAAAGGCATGAATAAAAGAACCCTCCTGCCGGCCCTGTTGCTTTGCCTCGCTTCGGGCATACAGGCCCAGCAACTGACCCTGGCCGATGCGCAGCGCCTGGCGCGCCTGCCACTCCATTGCATTCCGAATGAGTACCCCAATAAAACAGGCCACACCCTCGATGCCGATACCGATGGGCGGTTACTGCCCCATGAATTGCATCCGGCGTTTTTCGGGTGCCTCGACTGGCACAGTAGCGTACACGGGCACTGGCTGCTGGTCAAAACACTGAAGATGTACCCGGATATTGCTTCGCGCGACAGCATCATTGCGGTGCTGGACAGCAACCTGCAGTACGAAAAGATGAAGGCAGAAGCGGATTATTTCAGCAAATACAAAAATACCCGCAGCTTCGAGCGTACCTATGGCTGGGCCTGGCTGCTGAAACTGGACCAGGAACTGTGGACCTGGAACGATCCGCTGGCGATGAAGTGGCGCGGGGCGCTGCGCCCGCTGCGCTCTACCATCGTGTATTTATGGAAAGATTTTTTGCCAAAGCAAACCTACCCGAACCGCACCGGCGTACACCCGAATACAGCCTTTGGGATGGTGTTCGCACTCGACTGGGCGCGTACCATGCACGATACCAGTTTCGAGAAAGAACTGGTGCGGAAAGCAAAAGAATTCTACGGGAAAAAAGAAGCGGCGCCGGCCTGGCTGGAACCCGATGGAACCGATTTTCTAAGCCCTTCGCTGGAAGTGGCCGACCTGATGCGCCGCGTGCTTTCCAAAACCGAATTCGTTGCCTGGCTGAATGCTTTTTACGACCAACGCAGCATCGGGCGCATTTGCCAGCTTCCCGAAGTCAGCGACCGCAGTGATATGTACATCGTGCATCTCGACGGACTCGCGCTCAGCCGCGCCTGGTGCATGAAAGGCATTGCCGCTCAATTACCGGCCAATCATCCGCTGAAGAAAAAATTCCAGGCTACGGCGAGAACATTTTTGATCAAGGCCTTGCCGCATGTAACCAGCGGCAATTACGGCGGCGACCACTGGCTGGCCAGCTTCGCCCTGTATGCCCTGTCGGAATAGTCATTTACCCGTCGGGTAAATTTAGCTGAGATAGCCGACCACCCGGTAGCCGCGCTGGTTACCATTCCTTAGTTTTTCGTAGAGTACACCATTGTATTCGTAAAAAGTTTCGCCGTTGTACACCACTTTTTCATAATCAGCGGGCAAGGCATCAACAACGGTACCTACTTCAGGATACACTACTTCATAATAACCGTTGCGATCGCTGTAGAAAACCCCTTCAAAGAAATAATAGAAAATATTACCAAAGTTTATCCGCACATAAGTGGAAGGCAGGGATTTAACGTGCATGCCCCGGGGCGGAGGCGCCTGGATATACCGGCCATTGTTCTCCATGTAAAAACGCCCGTTGTTGTAATCGTAGGTCCGGTTGTTATATACGACACGTTCACCGCCAGGTTGCTGGCGGGTCGCCATTATCCTGGTTTTTTCTTTTTTGAACCGGGCCTGGTCCCTGCTGACGGTTCCGATATTCCTGTTATGGGTGGGGGGCTGTTTGCCGGGCTGGGCCGACAACTGCAGGCTGCCTGCACTCATCGCTAATAAAAGAACCATTCGTTGGAGCATATTTGTATTCATGACGACACATTTATACCTATAAGACGTTTGCCGGCGCTCCCGGGTTAACCGTTTCGTAGACGTTCAACGACGTTTCGTAGACGAAAATCCGGAAAAAAGGGCACCTGTTTTACAGATGCCCTTATGTTTATGACAAGGAATTACCCTTTACAAATTACTCAGTTTCCAGGCGGAAGAGGATCGGTTGTTTCTTGTAAGATTTTACCTGGCGACCGTTTTGTACGGCCGGTGTCCATTTACCTGACTTCTTGATTACGCGGATCGCTTCTTCACGAAGTTCATTGGGGCCACTTACCGCTTCCACATCACTCACGTTTCCTTCTTTGTCAACGATGAACTGAACCACCACAGAACCCTGGATCTCATTGTCCTGCGCTTCCTGCGGATACCGCAGGTTCTTGTTCAGGTAACGCTGCCAGGCGCTCATCCCACCGGGATATTCAGACTCGATTTCCACCTTGGTAAAGGTTTTATCCCAGTCTTCTTCCACTTTTTTGGGAGCTTCCACCACGCCCTTTCCTTCATCAGAAGCGGGCGGCGCAACGATGCCTTCGTCTTTCAGACCTTCCTGGTTAACAGTACCAATCTTGGTTTCCTCCAGCTTCTCCACTTCGGGCGGTTTTTCGTCTTCTTTCACTTCCTCATCTTTTACGATTTTGGGAGGGGTGAACTTTGCCATCTCCACCTTCGGCGGCTCGGGCTGGGGAGGAGGAGGCGGCGGCGGCGGCTCAGGTTGCTCCTGCTTTTTTACTTCTTCGAGCTGCACGTCCTGCACGATCATATCCTGGGCTTTCTCCTTTTTGCCGATATTGTTGGCAATCAGGCTGCCCACACCAAACAACAAGATGAATGCCGCCATACCCACCAGGGCGATGACCAGGCGCTTGTTATAGGTTTTCCGCAGGTCGTAAGCACCGTATGCCTTGTTCCGGCCATCAAAAATGATGTCCAGTACGTCGGCGCTTAATATTTTATTTACTTCCATGTAGCGGGTTTTTAATTAGATGCTATCCTTTTCAGATTTCACAAATCAGCGGATTAAAATTTAACCGCCTGACTTGGTAATCAACTCGTCTTCAACAGGTGAAATGTCGACCAGCGCATAACGCTTAACTACGTTAATGGCCATTTCATCAAGCAAATCCACCACGTTCTTATAAGACGACTCTTTGTTAGGCTTAATAACCACTACAAAATCTTCAGGCTTAACGCTTTTTTTCTTGTTGATGATGATATCACGAATCTCCTTATAGCCGGTGCTTTTGAAATTCGATGCATCGGGCGCTAATTCGCCTTCGTAATAGAATATCTGGTTATTCTTCGCCAACAGGATAGTAAGGGCGCCTGAAGCTTTTGCCTTGTTCTGTTCTTCGGGTTTTTCGGTGTCTTTAGGCAGGAAAAGCCGTAAAGCCGTGGGCTGGCTCATCGTTGTTGTAAAAATGAAGAACGTGATGAGCAGGAATCCCAGGTCCACCATGGGTGTAAGATCCACCCTGGTCGAGAGCTTTTTTCCTTTCTTAACGCCGGGGCCTTTTTTACCGTGGCCACCACCCGAGGTATCTAATTCTGCCATTGGGCTGCTTTTATTGGTTAATTATTCTACAGGTGCTGCACCTGCTCCGGACTGGAGACGGCGCATGTTATCCTGATACAGATCCGTACCGGTAGGCACACCTTCCGGGTTGGTAACCATACCGAATTTCATCTGGTCGTTCTTTTTGAATGCGTCGATCACTCCTTTGAAAGCAGGGTACTTCGACGAGTTATCCCCCTTCACCAGCAGGTTCATTTTGATACCCTGGAAGCCGGCCACTACGGCGCGCATCCAGTCAACCATTTCATTGTTGAGGGTATCTGTAACCGGGATGCCGGGAGAGTTCACCTTCGGCCAGTTCTCCACCGGTTGGGCGAGGAATGATTTCAACTGGCTGAACGGAACGCCAACAAAGGGACCCTTCGCGAAATTTTTCATTTCCGCTTCACTCAAACCGAGGTTCCGTGTGGTATTGAGCGACTCGATGATTTCTTTTTTGGGGGCGTCGTCTGAGAAGGAAAGGAATACCTTCCCGTCTTTGTCGATGGTCACCATAGCCACATCCTTCTGGTCTACCACCTTGGAAGCCACTGAACTGGGGGTAACAACCGCCAGCGTCTCAGAAGGCTTGAACTTGGTAGTGGTAATGAAGAACGACAGCAAAAGAAACGCCACGTCGCACATCGCGGTCATATCGATCGTCGTGCTTTTGCGGGGTAGTTTAACTTTTGGCATGACTAATTTTTAATCGGTTTCAATAGTAGATTCCAAAACGGCTGTTTTCCACAAAATGCCGGGGAAAACAGGCTTCTTACTTGTACAGGGAAGCGAAGCTTTGGGTCAGGGTGAAACCAGATTCGTCAATACCGTAGGTAATACCATCAATCTTGGTGGTAAATACGTTATACATGATGATCGCCACCGCAGATGTACCGATACCCAGGGCCGTGTTGTACAGGGCTTCCGAGATACCTTTTGACAATTCACGGGCGGCATCACCACCACCTTCGTCACCCAGTTTGGAGAACGAGCGGATCATACCCAATACCGTTCCGAACAGACCCAGCAGGGTAGCCACCGATGCGATGGTTGACAGAAACACCAGGTTCTTTTCCAGCATGGGCAGCTCCAGCGACGTCGCTTCTTCCACTTCTTTCTGGATAGAGAGCACCTTCTGTTCTGTGTCGAGCTCGGTGTCGGTGATCATTTCCTTGTACTTACGCAAACCGGCCTTCATTACATTACCAACAGAACCTTTCTGTTTGTCGCACTCGGCAAGCGCAGCGTCAACATTCTTGTTGGCAAGGTGGTATTGCACTTTGCGGATGAATTCGTCGTTGCTGCCGGTACCGGTTGCCTTGGAGATAGTGAGAAGGCGCTCGATAACAAAAGTAACCACAATCAGGAAGTTCGCAATCAGGATGGGTACAACGATACCACCGTCGTACATTTTGTTGAAATCACCTTTGGGGCCTTCGTGCTTGGGCCAGAATCCTCCTGCGGGATCGGGGCTGGTAAAGCCGCTGGGGTTGCCGGCGCCAAATCGCCAGATACAATACCCCAGGATAAGGCAAATTACCGGAGCCATCCATGAGATAGAGTTCCCTTTCTTTTTGGCCTGAACCGAAGTAGTTGCCTTTGCCGTTGCAGTAGGTTTAGTCTCTGCCATAATCGTTTGTTTTAGTTTTTTGTAAACAGGTAAATGTGTTCTATAAAGTGGTCCAAATATCCTTGGGGACACAAGTCTAAATAAAAAACAAATAAAAAGTTCAAATTGACACAATAAAAATCGAAAAGCTGCACAAATAAAAAAAATCGGGCCTTTCCACCCCAAAATCCTTCATTAAAGGATAATATTCAGCCATTTGTCCGATTTCCGCCCGCGCATGGCCGCCTTTTGGTATTTTTACGCTTTCCAATTTGCAATTACAAAAAAAAGTGGTATATGGTAAAAAAACCGGGTGGCTTCACAGGCGTATCTCTCTTATTTGCAGTCCTTTCGACCTGTTTTGCCGCCACCGCCCAGCAGAAGTCTGCATCCGTAACCCTACCCGCCGCCGCCCCTGCCCTCCCTTCCCCCGAAAAAAAATCCGGTCCCAAACCTTACAAAGAAGTGATCACCGCCAAGGCCGTAACCGATGAGGGGTTGTTTAAAGTGCACAAAATCGACGACAAATATTTTTTTGAAATAGCCGACAGCCTTTTCGGCCGCGACATACTGGTCGTGAACCGCCTTTCCAAAGCCGCCGCCGGCATGCGTAATTTCTTTTTCGGCTATGCCGGCGATATCATCGGCGACAACGTGATCCGCTTCGAAAAAGGCCCTAACAACAAGGTGTTCATCCGCGCCATGTCGTTCGACGAAATGGCCGGCGATTCCAGCCGCCCCATGTACCGGGCCGTGCTGAACTCCAATACCCAGTCGATCGTACAGTCGTTCGACATCGCTTCCCTCGGCAGCGACTCCACCGGTGCGGTAATAGATGCCACGGCTTTCATCAGCAGCGACAATGAAATCCTCCATTTCGACCCCGCTGCCAAAAGGCTTTTTAAAGTGGGCTCCATTCAGTCTGATAAATCTTATATAGACAAAGTGCGCTCTTTCCCGATGAACGTGGAAATCAAGACCGTTAAAACCTATTCCAAATCGGCAGGCGTTTCCTTCGGCGCCCCGGCTTCGCCCCTCGCCCCTCCCCCCAGCGGCGTTTACACGGTTGAGATCAACAGCTCGCTGGTGCTCCTACCCGCAGAGCCCATGAAGCCCCGCTATTTCGACGAAAGGGTGGGTTATTTTACACGCGCCTATGTCGACTTCGACAAGAACCCGCAAGGCATAAAAAGGATGGAGCTGGTAACCCGCTGGCGGCTGGAACCCCGCCCTGAAGACGTTGAAAAATACAAACGGGGCGAGCTGGTGGAACCTGTCAAACCCATCGTATTTTATATTGATCCCGCAACACCCAAACAGTGGGTGCCTTACCTGATACAAGGCGTGAACGACTGGCAGGCGGCTTTTGAAAAAGCCGGGTTCAAAAACGCCATCGTGGCCAGGGAAGCGCCCCTGAACGATCCCGAGTGGAGCCTGGAAGATGCGCGTTTTTCGGCCATCGTGTACAAACCCTCCGATGTACCGAATGCCAGCGGCCCCCATGTGCACGACCCCCGCAGCGGCGAAATCATCGAATCGCATATCAACTGGTACCACAATGTAATGGAGCTGCTGCGCAACTGGTATTTTGTACAGGCATCGCCCAACGACCCCAAGGCACGCAGCACCCGGTTTCCCGAAGAGCTGATGGGGCAGCTGATCCGGTTCGTATCATCGCACGAAGTGGGGCATACCCTGGGCCTGCGCCATAATTTCGGCTCGTCGTCGACCGTTCCTGTTGAAAAGCTGCGCGACAAAAAATGGGTGGAAGCCAATGGCCATACGCCTTCTATCATGGACTACGCCCGTTTCAACTATGTGGCGCAGCCGGAGGACAAGATCAGTGAGACCGGCCTCTTCCCGCGCATCGGCGATTACGACAAATGGGCCATCGAATGGGGTTATCGCTGGATGCCCGAAGCCAAAACGCCCGAAGACGAAGTGCCCGCCCTCAATGCGCTGACCATTGAAAAGCTGAAAGACCGCCGGCTCTGGTTCGGTACAGAAAGCAACCCTGACGACCCCCGTTCGCAGAACGAAGACCTGGGCGACAATGCGATGAAGGCATCTGCCTACGGCATCAAAAACCTGCAGCGGATTGTACCCAACCTCCAGGCCTGGAGCCGCGAAGCCAACCAGGATTATTCTTCCCTTACCACCTACTACAATGAAGTGCTTACACAGTTCATCCGCTATATCGGGCATGTAACGAAAAATGTAGGCGGCATCATGGAAACGCCGAAAACCGTTGAACAAAGCGGCCCCGTGTACGAATATGTTCCGGCGGCGACCCAAAAAGAAGCGATCGATTTCCTGAATAAACAGGTATTCACCACACCGGCCTGGCTGCTCGACGAATCGGTTTTCGCCAAAACAGGCAATAACCCTGTAACGGTGGTCAGCCGCGTGCAGGATGCCGCCCTCGGCCGCCTGCTGAGCGCCTATACCCTTACGAAGCTGCTCAACGCAGAAGCCGCCGCCAATGGGAAATCCTATTCGGCCAATGCGCTGCTGACCGATCTGCGGCAGCGGATCTTTGCAGAGCTGCCTGCCCGCCGGCCGATAGACGTGTATCGCCGGAACCTGCAGAAGAACATGCTGGAGCGCATGATCACACTCGTGAAGCCCGCCTCGGGCGGAAATGCCAGCATCGGCGGCGGTATCACCATCAGTTTCGGACCCGCCGTGAGCCGTACCAACGACCTGATCTCTATTGTGAAAGGCAACCTGCGCAGCCTGCAGGCCGATCTGAAAAC
>JASGFZ010000078.1:0-11433 GCA_047605345.1 Flavihumibacter sp.
GATTTAATCTCTAATGGTTCACCCTTTTGCTTTGGTATAGGTCATTGCCGGTCCAGAAAAAAAGTCCCGGGAAACAACCCGGGACTTAAACATCATTATGCACTGCTGCTTTACTTACTCGGCGGCGGCGCCTCCTTCAGGACGGGGCTGCGGACGGCGGGGGCCATTGTAGTTGCCTCCCATGGGCCGGCGGCCGGTTCCCTGGCGCTGCTTGCGATGCTCGTCGGCGCGCTTCTTCAACTGGGCTTCATGCTCCTTGTGCCAAACTTCAAATTTGGTCATCGCGGTAACATCATCGAACAAGCCCAGTTTCACGCCTCGCAGCAGATGTTTCAGGTACAGTACGCCTTTGAACGACAGTATCCGGCGAACCGTATCGGTCGGCTCTGCACCTTTGTGCAGCCAGTCCAGCGCGCGCTGGCGGTCCAACTGAATGGTGGCGGGAACGGTCAACGGGTTGTACGTACCGATCTTTTGAATGAATTTTCCATCTCTTGGTGCACGGGCGTCGGCCACCACAATAAAGTAGAAGGGCCGCTTCTTGCTTCCGTGACGCTGCAATCTCATTTTAACTGGCATCCTAAATAAAAATTTAAATGCGTGAACAAATAGGGTTTCTCTGATAAGGACTGCAAAAGTAGCTATCCTGCTGATACCTGCAAACTAAATAAATTATTAAGAATTTACCAAGAACAGGGCTACCGGCGGCCGAATCCGCCCATGCCGGGCATTTTCCCGCCCATGGGCATCTTATTCATCATTTTCATCATATCTTTCATCTGCTCAAACTGCTTCATGAAAGCATTCACGTCGGCGATATCCTTGCCCGCTCCCGAGGCGATCCGCTTGCGGCGGCTCTGGTCGATCACATCGGGATTGCCGCGCTCATAGGGCGTCATACTGTTGATCATGGCCTCGATGCCCTTGAAGGCGTCATCGCTGATGTCTATGTCCTTGATCGCCTTGCCCACGCCGGGAATCATCGCCAGCAGGTCTTTGATATTACCCATCTTCTTGATCTGCTCCAGCTGCTGCTTGAAGTCGGCAAAATCGAACTTGTTCTTACGGATCTTTTTCTCCAGCTTTTTGGCCTCGGCCTCGTCGAACTGGGCCTGGGCGCGCTCTACCAGGGTGGTGATATCACCCATACCCAGTATCCGCTGGGCCATCCGCTCGGGATAGAACACATCCAGCGTATCGGGCTTTTCACCGCTGCTCACGAACTTGATGGGCTTGTTCACCACGTAGTTGATCGAGAGGGCCGCACCACCGCGGGTATCGCCATCGAGTTTGGTCAGCACCACCCCCGAAAAGTCGAGACGCTCGTTAAAGGCTTTGGCCGTGTTCACCGCATCCTGGCCGGTCATTGAATCGACCACGAATAATATTTCCTGCGGATGAACCGCTGCTTTTACATTGGCTACCTCGGCCATCATCGCCTCGTCTACGGCCAGGCGGCCGGCGGTATCGATGATCACCACGTTCTTGTTGCGGGTGCGGGCTTCGGCAACAGCCTTGCGGGCGATATCGACCGCATCTTTGTTTTCGGGCTCGCTGAACACCTCCACCCCTATCTGGCCGCCCAGCACTTTCAGCTGGTCGATGGCCGCAGGGACGATAAATATCGGCCGCCACCAGCAGGGGACTCAGGCCTTTTTTGGTTTTCAGGTAATTGGCCAGCTTTCCGCTGAAAGTGGTTTTACCCGAACCCTGCAATCCGGCGATCAGGATCACCGCCGGGTTGCCCTTGGCGTTGAATACGCTTTCGGCGCCACCCATCAGTTGCACCAGCTCGTCTTTCACGATCTTGACCATGAGTTGCCCGGGACTCACCGCCGTGAGCACCTTTTCGCCCATCGCCTTTTCCTTGATGGTATCGGTAAATTCTTTCGCGATCTTATAGTTTACGTCGGCATCCACCAGGGCCCGGCGGACTTCCTTGATGGTCGCCGCCACATTCAGTTCGGTAATACGCCCTTCGCCTTTGATCTGTTTAAAGGCCGATTCCAGTTTCTCGCTGAGTGATTCAAACATGATAAATGGTTTATAGTTTATGGTCTGTGGTTTGCGGTTGGGTCGCTACAGGGGATACATATTCCACCCGCGGCAGCAACCATAAACCACAGACCATAAACCATAAACCTAATACGCAGGCCGCTGGCGATACGCCAGCGGCCTGCAAATATAGTTCAATGCCCAAAATTAAACGCCCAGGTAGGTGCGTAATTCCTTGCTGCGCGAATTGGCCTTGAGTTTGGTGAGGGCTTTGTCTTTGATCTGGCGAACCCGTTCGCGGGTGAGGTTGAACTTTTCGCCGATGTCTTCCAGACTCATGGGGTGGTCTACCCCGATACCGAAGAAATAACAGATCACTTCTTTCTGGCGTTCGGTGAGCACCTGCATGGAACGGGCGATCTCCTGGGTCAGGCTTTGGTCGTGCTCGATATTTTTATCGGTGCGTTCGGCGTTGGGGTTTTCGAACACATCGATCATGGTATTGTCTTCCCCTTCGGCCAGCGGTGTATCCATGCTCACGTGCCGGGCCGAGATACCCATGGTAGCGCGTACTTCGTCGATGTCCATATCAAGCGCTTCTGCCAGCTCTTCGGCGCTGGGTTCACGTTCAAATTCCTGCTCCAGCTGCGCATAGGTTTTCTGGATCCGGTTGGTGAGCCCCACCTTGTTCAGCGGCAGGCGAACAATGCGGCTCTGCTCGGCCAAAGCCTGCAAAATGCTCTGGCGGATCCACCACACCGCGTACGAGATGAACTTGAAACCGCGGGTTTCGTCGAAACGCTGCGCCGCCTTGATAAGGCCGAGGTTGCCCTCATTGATCAGGTCGGGCAGCGAGAGACCCTGGTTCTGGTACTGCTTTGCGACAGATACCACGAAACGCAGGTTGGCGCGGGTCAGCCGGTCGAGAGCGCGCTGGTCGCCCTGCTTGATGAGCCGGGCCAGCCGCACTTCTTCTTCCGGTCCGATCAGTTCTACCTTCCCGATTTCCTGGAGGTATTTTTCAAGACTCTGCGATTCCCGGTTGGTGATCGACTTCGAAATCTTGAGCTGGCGCATACTCATACATGATGATTTTAGGAGTGTTACCGCCCGCTGGGGCGGTGGTTAATACCCCCTTAAACGACAGAAGCGAAAATTTCTTGCACCAGAACCGGGCTGTTTACCCGCAGCCTTTCACAACATATTAACAAAAAAGGACGGCAGCCGGAAAAAATCAATTGTAAGAGACTGATTATCAATGGCGAAAATGCAATACCGGCCATTCAAAACTTTATATCCCCCTTTCAAAAAATACTATCGGCAGAATTTTGCCAGTTCATTTAATTCTATATTATTGCAGCGATTGTACAAGTTAAGACAGACAGTCAAGACAGGAAATGAAGAAACAACAATATACCCTTGAATACCCGGTTAGGTGCTCTCCCAATATACTGTACGAATTTTTAAGTACGCCCGCGGGCCTGCAGGAATGGTTCGCCGATAAAGTAGATGAGCGCGACCAGGTTTTCAGTTTTTCCTGGAGCGGGTCAACCGACAAAGCCGAAGTGCTGGAAAGCGAAGAGAACAGCTTTATTCGCTTTCACTGGCTGCATGCCCCAAAAGATGAGTTTTTTGAATTCCGCATTGAAAAATCAGATGTAACCAACCAGACTATCCTGGTGATCAACGATTTTGCTGAAAAGAAAGAGATCAAAGACGCAGGCCAGCTATGGGCTTACCAGGTTAAAGACCTGTTCCATCGCCTGGGTAATTAAACAACCGTGTTTAAGCAATTAGATAAGCTCATCGTCAGGTCGTTTGTAGGCCCCTTTATCGCCACTTTTTTCATTACCCTCTTCGTGCTGGTATTACAGTTCTTCTGGCTGTATATCGACGACTTTGTGGGAAAGGGGCTTGACCTGGGAACGGTAGGCGAAGTGGTGCTGTATGTGGCCGCTACGGTGCTGCCGCTGGCGTTGCCGCTGGCGGTGCTGCTGTCGTCTATCATGACCTTCGGCAATCTCGGTGAAACCTTTGAGCTGGTTGCCATCAAATCGGCCGGTATTTCGCTGCTCCGCTTCATGCAGCCTTTATTGCTGGTGAGCATATTGCTTACAGGCGTTGCTTTCCTGTTCAACAACAATATCATTCCCGTCGCCAACCTCAAGCTCAACCGGCTTAAATACGATATCATCAACAAGAAGCCGGCTTTCGACATGCGCGAGGGCTCCTTCTATACCACGCTTTCGGGTTATGCCATCAAGGTAGGCAAAAAAGAAAAAGACGATTCAACGCTGCGCGACGTGGTTATTTTCGAAAAAGACCGTGCCCTGCAGGACAATATCATCATTGCCCGCAGTGGCATTATGCGGGTCAGCGACGACAAACGTTTCCTGGAATTCAAACTGATCGATGGCTGGCGTTACACCGAACGCGGCTCACGCCTGAACCTCAATACCGAATTCATCCGGCTGGGCTTTAAGGAGTTCAAAAAAGTGATTGATATGAGCTCGCTGATGTTTACGAAAACCGACGACAGCCTTTTTAAAGACAATTACCAGATGTTGAGCATCCGTCAATTGCAGAAAACCATCGACTCGCTTCAGCATATTCATACCATTTTCCAGAAAAAGATCAATACGGAGATTTCGCCCTATTTGGGATTTGTTAAGCAGATTGACACCGGCTGGGTTGACCCCAAAACCGCCGTTACCAAACCGGATTCGCTGAAAGCCCTGTTCCCCGACAGCGTTTTCAACCCTGCGAACGACCGCATCAAATCGCAGATATCGGTAGCCAGGAGTACGGTCGACATCAATCGTTCGGAATACGAATCACGGGCCAAAAACCTGCGCTTTCACGAGATTGCCTGGCACGAAAAATTCACCTTATCGGTTGCTTGCCTGGTGCTGTTCCTGATCGGCGCCCCCCTGGGTTCCATTATACGCAAAGGCGGTATCGGAACACCGCTGGTATTTGCCGTTGTATTCTTCGTTATATTTTTCCTGCTGAACAATTTCGGCAAAAAGCTGGTGAAAGAAGCGGTGATGTCGCCCTTATCAGGCATGTGGCTGGCTACCTTCGTGTTGCTGCCCATCGGTTTTTTTCTTATCTATAAAGCCCTGCACGATTCGCAGCTCTTCAACAAGGAATTCTATTACCGCCTGTTCAGGCTGCTTCGGCCGAAACGCGGCAAGGCCGATTAGCCTGCTTTTTTCAGCTGCAGCAATTGGGCGGTATTCGGTTTGATGCGGATACCTTTCCGGCCGATCTGCACATCAACGATGGCACCGAGCCGCGGGGCGACCGTATCCTTATTGAAATGGGTATGAAAAACATAACAGTAACGGCCACCCGCTAACTGCAGCAGGTCGCCGTGGCCGGTTCCGTTCCACGCGGTATTATGACGGCTGATCAAGGGGCCACCCTGCTGTTTTATAAAAGGCCCCCATGGCGAAGCGGCGGTCGCATACCCCACGGCATAATCGGGGTTCCGGAAATCATTGGCCGAATAAAGCAGCCAGTACCGGCCGTTTTTCTTCAGCACGGTAGGCCCTTCGGCAACAGGCCAGCCGGTGTGTTGGGTATTTTCCCAGGGCAGCTCTGCCGACAGCAGTTCTTTCACCGTGCCGGTGTCGATATTGTGCAGGTCGGGATACATTTTAGCCACAAAGAGGCGGTTGCCCTTTTGCAGCCGTACATGGTAGAGGTACCAGGTTCCGTCGTCGTCGCGAAACACGAAGGGATCGATTTTTTTCCCGGCTCCTGCCAGCGGCCGGGGTTCAGTTTGCCGGAAAGGCCCCAGGGGGCTGTTACTAACGGCAATGGCTATCTGCTCATTGGCGGTATAGGCCATGTAGAAACTGTCGTTACAGGCAAACACCTGCGGCGCCCAGAAGCCTTTGTCGCCGAAAGCATCGCCTTTTTTCAGGGCAAATCCGCCGCTGGCGCCCACGGGTCCCTCCCATTGCACCGCATCGCGGGAACGGTACACCATGATACCGTCGTTCGCCGCAGGGCCTGTTCCGTAGAGATAATAAATGCCCTGGTGCGCAAAAATGGTCGGGTCGCCGATGGGCAATGGCTGCTGGGCGGCCGGTGAAAGGCCTTGCAACAGCAGGCAGCCAGTAAAGAAAAGAACGCTTGCTATACGCATAGGGGCATTGATTGGGTGGTCAAAACAAATTCATTTCATAGAAAATACAGAAACAAGGGTGAAAAACATTTGTTTAACCAGTAAAACCGGCTGCTAGACGGCATTCTGGCAAACAATTGGTACTTTCATTTATCAAAATTATTTCAGATGAAGCCAGATAAGCAATCACGCCGCCAGTTTATTAGTACTGGCGCCAAGGCGGGCGTCGCACTCGGACTGGGTGGAACAATGATCGCCTGCAGTACCCGTGCAGCAGGTGCTACTGAAGGCGCCAGCCAGGCGGCCGGCACCCTGTTCCAGACCAGCTACCAGCAAACGCCACTGCCCTACGATTACAAGGCATTGGAGCCATCGATCGATGCCCTGACCATGGAGATCCATTATACCAAACACGCCGCTGCCTATACCAAGAACCTGAACGAAGCGGCCCTGGCCGAAAAAGTGGATACTTCCAAACCCCTGGAAGCATTGCTGGCCTCGATCGACAAATATTCGGAGAAGCTGCGCAACAATGCCGGCGGCCATTACAACCATGAGCTGTTCTGGAAAAGCATGAAGGCGCCCGTAAGCGGCAACGCTCCCGGGGGCAGCCTGAAAGCAGCCATCGATGCCAAATTCGGCGGGTTCGACAAATTCAAAACCGTTTTCGGCGATGCCGCCAAAGGCCGTTTCGGCAGTGGCTGGTCATGGCTTATTCTTAAAGACAAGAACCTGCTGGTAACCTCCACGCCCAACCAGGACAATCCGCTGATGCCGGTTGCCGCTGTAACCGGCATTCCCCTGCTGGGGCTTGATGTTTGGGAGCATGCCTATTACCTGAAATACCAGAACAAGCGCCCTGATTACATCGAGAACTGGTGGAACGTGGTGAACTGGGATTTTGTACAGCAGCGCTTTGACACGGCCATGAAATAATGCAACAAACGGCGACGGAAAACCTGTCCACCCAACGGTGGGTGGTATTCGTGGCGATACTACTGTTCGCCCTGAAAATACTCGCCTGGTTCCTTACGCGTTCCGTTGCCATCCTTACCGATGCGCTTGAAAGCACTGTCAATGTTATTTCGGGTGTTATAGGATTGTACTCGCTTTACATCGCGGCAAAACCCCGCGATACCGACCATCCTTACGGGCATGGCAAGGCCGAATTTATTTCGGCGGCTGTGGAAGGCACGCTTATTATCCTCTCCGGCCTTTTCATTATTTATGAAGCCATTTACCATATCGTGTATCCCCAACCGTTACAGCAACTCGGATGGGGCATGGTATTGCTGGCGCTCACGGGACTGGTCAATTATATTATGGGCCGTCTGGCGGTTCGCCGCGGCAAACAAAACAAATCGCTGGCCCTGGAAGCCAGCGGCCGTCATTTGCAGTCAGACACCTACAGCACCACCGGCATACTGATTGGCCTGGGGCTGGTGTACCTCACGGGTAAACAGGTGATTGACCCGCTGGTAGCGCTCCTGTTCAGCTTCGTTATCATGTATACCGGTTACCGGATACTGCGCAAATCGCTGGCGGGTATTATGGATGAAGCCGACGAAGCCATTTTGCGGCAGATGGTGGAAGAACTCAATAAAGTGCGGTCGGTCAACTGGACCGACCTGCACAACCTGCGGGTGATCAAATACGGCAGCGTATTGCATATCGACTGCCATCTCACCGTTCCCTGGTATTTCAACGTGAAAGAGGCGCACCATGAAATCGATGTGCTGCGAACGAATATCCGGTCTTCGTTCGGCAATGCGATCGACCTCTTTGTTCATTCCGATGGATGCGAATCGTTCTCCTGCCCGCTTTGCGCCAAAACCGATTGCAAGGTGCGGCAACAGCCTTTTGTGCGCCAGATCGAATGGACGCTGGAAAACCTGCAGTCAGACCAGAAACACCGGCTGCCTTAACCGGCGCATACCGGAAAAGCGCCTACATTTGTGCCTGCAAAAACAGCCAGTAATGAATGCATGGAAAGACTACCTGGAGAATAACAAGGAACAGTTCCTGGATGAGCTGATCGGCCTGCTGAAGATACCCAGCATCAGCGCGCGCAGCGAGCACAAGGCAGATATGCTCCGTTGTGCCGAAGCGGTAAAAGAAAGCCTGCTGGCGGCCGGCGCCGACAAGGCCCTGCTGTTTGAAACCGAAGGGCACCCCATCGTGTACGGTGAAAAAATAACAGATCCCGCCAAACCCACGGTACTGGTGTACGGCCATTATGATGTGCAGCCGCCTGATCCGCTGGAACTGTGGCACAGCGGGCCTTTTGAACCTGTTATCAAAAACGGGGCGGTGTATGCGCGCGGGTCGGCCGACGACAAAGGACAGTTTTACATGCACGTGAAGGCGTTGGAAATAATGATACGCACCCACAGCCTTCCCACCAATATCAAATTCCTGATTGAAGGTGAAGAAGAGATCGGCTCACCCAACCTCGCCACCTTTGTGACGCAGAACAAGGCACTGCTTGATGCCGATGTGATACTGATCAGCGATACGGCCATGATCAGCAAGGATGATCCTTCGATCGACATTGGCGTGCGCGGCCTTTCTTATATAGAAGTGGAAGTGACCGGCGCCAACCGCGACCTGCACAGCGGGGTATACGGCGGTGCCGTGGCAAACCCCGTTACCATTCTCTGCCAGATGATCGCCAGCCTGCACGACGGGAACAACCACATCACCATACCCGGCTTTTACGACGATGTGGTGGAAGCCACCCTTGAAGAGCGGCGCCTGATGGCAGAAGCGCCTTTCAGCGAATCGGAATACATGGCCGATCTCGGTATTCACGCCTTATGGGGCGAGAAGGGCTATACCACCAATGAGCGTACCGGTATTCGCCCCACACTGGAAGTGAACGGTATCTGGGGCGGTTATACCGGCGAAGGCGCCAAAACCGTTTTGCCTTCCAAGGCATTTGCGAAGATATCCTGCCGCCTGGTACCCGACCAGCAATCGGAAAAGATCACCCGGCTGCTGATCGATCACCTGCATAAGATTACGCCCGACTGCGTAACGCTGAAAGCAAGCCTGCACCATGGCGGCGAGCCTTATATGACACCCATTGATTCAGACGCTTACAAGGCGGCGGCCATGGCCATCGAGGCCACCTATGGCAAGCAACCCATTCCCGTTCGCGGCGGCGGCAGTATTCCCATCTGCTCGCTGTTCGAAAAAGTGCTTGGCCTCAAAATCGTATTCATGGGTTTTGGTCTCGATAGCGACAACCTGCATTCACCCAACGAAAAATACGATCTCTATAACTATTATAAGGGCATTGAAACGATACCGTATTTTCATACGTTTTTTGCGGAACAGAATACGGTTTGAGGCGGCTAAACGTTTCACGCAAAGGAGCAAGTCAAAAATCAAAAGTCAAAAGTCAAAATGGGTCTCCGGCGGTGAAGCAGTCACAACCATAACACATAATTTCCTTTGCGGTCTTTGCTCCTCTGCGGTCTTTGCGTGAAACAAAAAACAGCACCCCGCGCCTGCCCGCAGCAGCCATCCCGAACAACCATCGATCCTACACCATAAACAGCTCCCATGGAAAAGCTCCGCATCGATAAATACCTCTGGTCTATCCGGATCTTTAAAACCCGCAGCCTGGCTGCCGAGGCGATTGACCGTGGCAGGGTGCGGCTGAAGGGAGAGCCCGTGAAGCCGGCGCGGGCGGTAGTGGTGGGTGATGAGTACGATATAAAAACCGAGGCCCGGCGCTGGGTGATCAGGGTGAAACAATTACTGGATCACCGGGTTCAGTACAGCGAAGCGATCGGGTATTATGACGACATCACACCGGCCGAAGACAAAGAGGTAATAAAGTACCAGGCGGCCAGCTTCAATACAGGCAAACGCCAGAGCAAGGTGGGCCGGCCCACCAAAAAAGAAAGGCGGAACCTCGATGGTTTCGTTGAGGGGGATTTTTAACCGGTTTCCCGTTTTTTTACGATAAAAGGCGAACCGTTGCAGTAAATGACACCGGAAAACTCGTAGAACTACGAAAAAACGGTAATAAACAACGACAAAAAAGGGCTAATACTCGAAAAAACAGGCCCGGTAATCGAAAAAACCACATACCGGCTTGTATTTTCCGAACCGGCTGCCAATCTTTGTATCGTTGATCATGTAAAAAAATCCGACATCCGGGAAAGCTAAGGTTACAAGTTCCTTACCCTAATGTTGATCGTTATGAAAACGTACCCCCGCTTCTCAAGCCAAGCAATCGTAAACCTGATTAGCCTTGCCATTTTACTGGTAGTGCTTTTCTTCCTGAGCAGTGCCAATGCACAGGACATTCACTTTGCTAATTACCAGCTGATAGCCGGTAATGCCGGCCACAAGGGCGCTACCTACCGTTTTTCTGCTGTAACAAAAGATGCCAGCGCAGACTGTATCGTTAAAATCGAAAGCATGTCGCCCGGTGTGAACCTCAAACAGCTCACTCACAACACCAGTTCAAATATTTCTTCTTTCCAGCCGCAGGTTGAATACATGAACATCAGCGGACCTTCCTGGATTGAATTCAGCTTCACCTTTGTTCCGCATAATAATAACCAGATGACCCTGCATACCCTGCCTGAAATCACTACTTCGATCTCGGGGCTCAGCAACTACGGTGTTGCGCAGGAATTTGCAGAATGCAACCTGGGCGCCAACAGCAAAGTGGTATATGACGCTGAAATCACCAGCCTGGCCATTTCTGCCAACGGTAATGGCTACCGCGCCGAAAACAAATACGGCACTTCCCTGAAAGCCGACAACGAAAAGCTCAGCATCATCAACAAGAATGTAGCGGTGATCCGCATCCGCATCGGTATCAACCGTAATAATGACAATAGCTGGGGTGGTGTAAGCTCTTATAAAATTGAGCTGAAAGATGCCAATCCCGATATGGCCACTGTATATATGCCCGATATTGTAGGCTTTCAGGCCAACATGCAGCAGGATATGGTGCAACTGAACTGGAGCAGCCCCAACCAGGAAAATATCCAGGACATCGCCGTAGAAAAAAGCGTTGACGGTGAAATCTTCCGCGAAATCGGGATGTTCCGCAAAACAGATATGGAACGCGATGGTCTTTACCAGTTCAACGACGACGCCCGCACTGCTTCTACGATGGGTGCTGTTTTTTATCGCCTGCGTACCCGTAACATGAAAGGTGATATCGAATACTCTGCCGTGAAAATGGTAACCCTGAACAAGAAACAGGCTTTTGTAAAAACTGACGTAAGCATTGACCCGGTAACCGGTGAACAGGTTTTCCTGACGCCCCTGGCCTG
>JASGFZ010000079.1:0-11429 GCA_047605345.1 Flavihumibacter sp.
CTGGGTATTGCCCTGCGCTATATCTACTCCAACCTGGCCGGCGGTCAGAATGTAAACGGTACCACCTATAAAGCCGGTAACGCGGTTGCGGGCGACCTGAGCTGGTACTACAGAAACACCAACGATGTGGGCCAGGGCTTCAGCGCCGGCGCCACCCTTACCAACCTGGGTACCAAAATTGGTTATACGGCCGATGCCACCCAGAAAGATTTTATCCCCGCCAACCTTGGCCTGGGTGTAGCCTATACCTCGGTATTTGATGAAAACAGCAAGGTGACCTTCGGGCTCGACGTGAACAAATTGCTGGTACCCACGCCGCCTTCGGTAGGTGATTCTGCCGGACTCGTAAATTATCGTACCAAATCGGTGGTTTCGTCCTGGTTCAGTTCCTTTGGTGACGCACCCGGCGGTTTCAGCGAAGAGCTGAAAGAATTTACGGTTTCACTGGGCGCCGAGTTCTGGTACCAGGAGCAGTTCGCCCTGCGTGCCGGTTATTTTTACGAAGACAAAACCAAAGGCAACCGCAAATACTTCACTGTAGGTGCGGGTATCAAATACAATGTATTCGGTCTCAATTTCGCCTATATCGTTCCCAGCGGCAGCGGTGTAAACCAGAACCCGCTCTCGAACACCCTGCGTTTCAGCTTGCTGTTTGACCTGGGCGGCGGAAACGAAAAGTAATTTAAGTTTGAGGTTTGAAGTTTGAGGTTTGAAGTGGGTTACTGCAAGTGAAAAATTCTGCCCTTTCGGCGACCCGCCTCAAACCTCAAACTTCAAACCTCAAACTTGTATCATGTTTCGCATCGGTTTTGGCATTGATTTCCACCAGCTTGTTGAGGGGCGCGATCTTGTTATAGGGGGCGTTACCATTCCGCACCACAAAGGCGCGCTGGGGCACAGCGATGCAGATGTGTTGCTGCACGCCATCTGCGATGCACTGCTCGGCGCCCTGGCCCTGGGCGATATCGGCATTCATTTCCCGAATACGGATGACCGTTATAAGAACATCGACAGCAGGATCCTTTTACAGAAGTGCGCTGCGCTGATCCACGGCAAGGGCTACCGGGTGGTGAATGTAGACAGCTCGCTTTGCCTCGAAGCACCCAAAATCAAAAAGTATGGAGGCGAAATGCGCAAGGTCATCGCCGGTATTTTACAGGTTTCGGCCGATGATGTGTCGGTAAAAGCCACCACCACCGAAAAAATGGGATTTGTTGGCCGTGAAGAAGGACTGGTGGCCTATGCCAGCGTTTTACTCACGAAAGCATGACGGCCCTCGCCGTCCCGCACAATTGGCACAGTTCCCCTACTTTTGCGGCATGCCAATTCCCGTTAAGATCATTAATCGTTCTGCCAACGAATTACCCGCTTATGCCACCCGCCTGTCGGCCGGCATGGACCTGAGAGCCAACCTCGAAACGCCCATCGTATTACAGCCGCTTGAACGAACCCTGGTGCCTACCGGCCTGTTCATTGAGCTGCCCGAAGGCTATGAGGCGCAGGTGCGCCCGCGCAGCGGTCTGGCCATCAAACAGGGGATTACCTGCCTCAATTCACCGGGCACGATTGATGCAGATTACAGGGGAGAGATCAAGGTCATCCTGATCAACCTTTCAGCCGAAGCCCAAACCATTCAGCCGGGCGACCGGATTGCCCAGGTGCTGGTGCAGCCTGTTGAACAGGTTACCTGGGTGCCGGTTGATACCTTAAATGAAACGGAACGGAATGCCGGCGGATTCGGCCATACCGGAAAATCATAAGGAATGAGAATTTTTAGCATTATCGCGTGTATCGCCCTGCTGTCAATGGCAGGTTGCCGCGCACCCCGGAAAATAAGCACCTCCCTTCCCAAAAAAGACACTTCCGCTACGGTGATCGTCGCCGACCGGCATGCCGACTCGATGCAGTTTGTGCACGATGTGCTCAGTACGATTGAAAAAAACCGGCTCGATTATGAAACTTTTTCGGGTAAGATCAAGGTTGAGTATTGGGACAAAGATGGTAAAGGGCCTGATCTTACGGTTTTTGTTCGCATGAAAAAAGACAGCATCATCTGGCTTTCGGTAAATGCAACGGTGTTCAGCTATGAAGCTTTTCGCATTCTCATTACGCCCGACAGCGTAAAGCTGATCAATAAAAAAGACAAAGAAGTGCAGCTGCGCTCGGTGAAATACCTTGAAGAAATGGCCAGGCTGCCTTTCGATTTTAAGAATTTCCAGGACGTGCTGGTGGGCAACCCTATTTTCCTCGACAGCAATGTGGTTTCTTACCAGCAGCAGGCCGACGCCTTGTCGCTTCTTATCGTGGGTGATTTCTTTAAAAACCTGCTGACCGTAAGCAACGACGGCTATGCGGTAAAGCATATCAAGCTGGATGATGTAGACGAAAAGCGCAACCGCACCTGCGACCTGGGTTATGACAATTATACCGCAGCCAATGGCCACCGCTTCGCCACCACACGCCGTATCAGCCTCGCCGAAAAAACCAAGCTCGACGTGCAAATGGAGTACAAACAGTTTGGCTTTAACGAAAGTTTAGCCTATCCTTTCAACATTCCGAAAAATTACAGGCAGAAGTAAACGTTAGGGTGGTTTATATTTGAAGCATGATGAGGAAAACCCTTTTCCTGTTGCTCTTGCTGGCCACAACAATGGCCGGCATGGCCCAGCAAAGCAGTACCGATCTTAAAAAAAAGCAGGCCGAGATCCAGAAAGAGATCGACGACCTCAAGGCGCAGATTGAACAGACCAAGAAGTACAAGAAAAAAAGCCTGAGCGAGCTGAACCTGGTGCAGAAAAAACTGCGTTTACGGGAATCGCAGATCCACGTGATGAACGAACAGATCGAACTCATCCAGGGAAATATCAACCAGCACTGGCGTGACATCCTGAAGCTGCGGGCCGAGCTCGATACCCTGAAAGAGCAATACAAAACCAGCGTGGTGTACGCTTATAAGAACCGCAGCAACTACGATTTTCTCAACTTTATATTTTCCTCCGCCAACTTCAACGATGCGCTGAAGCGTATGGCCTACCTGCGCTCGTACCGGCAATACCGCGAACAACAGGCAGAAAGCATTATGAATACCCAGCGCCAGCTGGAACAGAAAATGGGTGTGCTGAAGAACAGCCAGGCCGAGAAAAAAGACGCGCTGGAAGAACAGAATAAGCAGGTTAAAGTGCTGAGCGAAGAAAAAAAGGAAAAAGATGCCGTGGTGCGCGAAATCAAGGGCCAGGAGAACGAGCTGATGAAAGATATGGCCGAAAAGCGCAAACAGGATCTGCAGTTGAAATCGGCTATTGCCGCGGCTATCAAACGCGAGATCGCCAAAGAGGAAGCCGCCCGCAAGGCGCGCGAGGAAGCGGCGCGTAAAGCCGCCGCTGCCAATGAAGCCAATGTAGCGAAGTCGGCCGGCTCAAAACCTGCCGATAATGCAGCATCGAAACCGGCAGCCAAAGAAAACAAGCCGCTGAGTGTACTGGAATCGTCGGCCGAAGTAAAGCTGATCAGTGATAATTTCGAAAAGAACAAAGGCAGCCTGCCGTGGCCCATCAACCAGGGCCGCATCGTAATGGGTTTCGGCCCCAGTAAATACGAAGGGCTGGAGGGCATTACGTATAATAACCCCGGCCTCACCATCGAAGCCGACGCAGGCTCACCGGTGAAAGCCGTTTTTGACGGAGAGGTCAGCACCGTAATCTCCATCGGATCGGGACAAGGCGTTATTATCAAACACGGCAAGTACTTCACCACCTACAGCAACCTCAGTTCCGTATCGGTATCAAGAGGCCAGCAGGTTAAAGTAGGCCAGGTACTGGGTAAGCTGGATGAAAAAGACGGCGGTCGCGGTGAGCTCGAATTTGTGATCACCAACGAAAAAAACATCAACCTCAACCCCGAGAGCTGGTTGCGCTGATGTGATAAACGCTACTGTAATTCAATAACTTCGGTTTCAGATAAGGTGAGTAAATCTAGAGCATTCTTAATCGATGGTTTGATTCTTCCCCACAATTCTGCGTTCCCGCAATTACCAATATTTAGATTGATCAGTTTGGGAGGGGCGCCGTATAAGAGGATTTTACCATCAAGCCCGTGTACGCCGCCATCCATTTTGCAATGATGGGAGAAATATTGGTATCTAACCAGATTTCCCAATCAGGCTGCATGGATAATAGCTGTGTTTTTCACCTTCAGGGAAGCATAAAGAAGCGCTGCCTGTATATCCTGTTTTTCCAGGATAGGGTGTTGTTCCAGTATCTCGTTATCCGCGAGGCCGCTGGCGAGTAATTCGAGAATATCACTTACGGGAAAACGAAGCCCCCTTATAGTAGGCCTGCCACCCATTAACCCCGGTTTGAGGGTGATGCGTTCCATTAGCTGTTCTTGCGTCTTGTTCATATAATCACCTTGTATAATCCTTAAAAGCCACTTCTTCCTGCACGCCTTCCCCCAAAAAACGGTTATACAAGGCTTCGTACCGCGGCACGATATGGTGTATATCAAACCGGTCGCTCTGCTTTTTCGCATTTTCCCTGAACTGCTCCAGCAATTCCTGGTTGCTTAACAGCCCGATACCATGCCGGGCCATACCCTCTACATCACCCACATTGGCGAGAAAGCCCGTTACCCCGTTGATATTGATTTCAGGTAATCCGCCGGCATTGGAGCTGATCACCGGCACGCCGGCCGCCATCGCTTCAAGGGCCGACAGCCCGAAGCTTTCATATTCCGACGTAAGGAGGAACAGGTCTGAAATGGCCAGGATATCTTCCATCTGCTCCTGCTTGCCCACAAAACGAATCTCTTCCTGGATGCCCAGGTCGCGGCTCAGGCATTCGGCGCCCGGTCGCTCGGGGCCATCGCCCACAAACAGTAGTTTGCTGGGTACCTGCTCCCTGATCTTCGCAAAAATGCGCACCACATCTTCCACACGTTTGATTTTCCGGAAATTCGACGCATGCATGATGACCTTTTCCCCCTGCGGCGCGATCACCCGTTTGAACGCATCGATTCCTTTTTTCCGGAAGCGGGCAACGTCTACAAAATTGTGGATCACGTCGATGTCTTTCTCAATGCGAAACGACTTATAGGTTTCCTCGCGCAGGTTGTTCGATACAGCCGTGATGGCATCGCTTTCATTGATCGAAAAAGTGACTACCGGCGCATAGGTCTTGTCGCGCCCCACCAACGTAATATCGGTGCCGTGCAGGGTGGTGATCACCGGTATATTGCGACCGGTCGTTTTCAGGATGATCTGCTTGGCCATAAAGGCCGCCGAAGCATGGGGGATGGCATAATGCACATGCAGCAGGTCGATCTGGTTGTTGACGATCACGTCAACCATGGTGCTTGCCAGCGCCGTTTCATAAGGCGGATAATCGAACAACGGATAGGTGGGAACCCTTACCTCGTGATAAAAAATATTCGCATTGAACTCGTTCAGCCGAACCGGCTGCTGGTAAGTGATAAAATGAACCTGGTGACCCTTGTCGGCCAGGGCCTTGCCCAACTCTGTGGCCAGCACGCCGCTTCCTCCGAAAGTGGGATAACAAACAATTCCTATGCGCATGTTCAAATTATTGACAGTGAAGTAAAGGTTGGAAATCTTTAGCTATTTTTAAAGAAACACCACATGCGCCGATTTGTTTGGTTGCTGGCCGCTTTCTGCTTTACCGGTGCGGCGGCACAAACCGAAGATTCCCTGTTTATTAAGAAGTTATCCCGGGAAATCCTGCTTCGCTCTACCGCTTACGAAAACCTGCGGGTGCTGTGTAAAACCGTAGGCCCGCGCCTGGCAGGTTCGCCCGGCACGCCCAGGGCAGAGGCCTGGGGGCAAAAGACCCTGCAGGCGGCGGGCGTGGACAAGGTATGGCTGCAGGACTGTCTGGTGCCGCACTGGGAACGGGGCAGGGGCGAAGAAGCCTGGTACACCGTAAAGGGCTCGCCGGCCAAAACAAAATTGTATATACTGGCCCTGGGCAATTCAGTGGGCACCGGCAATGCAGGGCTTACCCTGCCGGCCATCCTGGTAAATGATTTTGATGACCTCGAGGCCAAAAAAGACCAGCTCAGGGGCAAGATCGTGGTGTACAATAATTTTTTCGACAACAGCATGCCGGAAACCTTTAAAGCCTATGGGGCCGACGGGGTGTACCGCCGCAGCGGTCCCAGCCGCGCTGCCAAATACGGCGCCAAAGCCGTGCTGATCCGCTCCATTTCAGGCAGCACCGATAATTATCCGCATACCGGCGGTACCGGCTACGACAGCAGCCTGCCGAAAATTCCGGCTGCCGCCATGGGGCTGCAGGATGCCGACCAGCTGGTCGCTTTGCTGAAAGCAGGCAGGGAAGTGACGGTATTCTATCGTTCCAATGCACAGATGCTGCCCGATGTAATGGCGCATAACGTGATCGGCGAGCTGCGGGGATCGGCGTTTCCCGATCAGTACATTACCGTGGGCGGTCATCTCGACAGCTGGGATCCGGCCGAAGGTGCACACGACGACGGTACGGGCTGCGTACATGCCATCGAGGTGCTGCGGGCGCTGAAAGCCATCGGCTACACCCCGCGGCATACCATCCGTGCAGTATTGTTCGCCAATGAAGAAAATGGCGCACGCGGCGCACGTAAATACGCCGAAGAAGCCAAAGCCAAAAACGAGCAGCATCTTTTTGCGCTCGAAAGCGATGCCGGCGGCTTCACGCCCCGCGGCTTTTCGTTTACACTGCCACCTGAAAAACTGGGCAAAGTGAAATCATGGGCGCCGCTGCTGCAGCCTTATGGCAGTTACCTGTTTACTTCAGACGGGGGCGGCACCGACGTAGGGCCGCTCAACCGCCTGCTGGGCATTCCCGTGGGAGAGCTGGTGCCCGACGGCGCACGTTATTTTGACATTCACCATACCCCGAACGATGTGTTTGAACACGTGAATAAACGCGAATTGAACCTGGGTGCGCTGAACATCGCGATCCTGCTATACCTTGTGGACAAATACGGCATCGAATAATTTCAACTAATAGTTAGTTATGGGAAAGTTTTTATGGACGCTGATCATTGTATTGCTGCTGTTTTCTGTTGGATTTTTCTATTACAAGTACAACTGGGTGTTTGCGGAAGGCGTAAAAGCGGGGCAGCTCAATTACATGATGAAGAAGGGCTATGTTTTTAAAACCTGGGAAGGAAAGCTGATCCAGTCGGGTTTTAAAGGAGGCGCCGCCGGCAGCATCCAGAGCTATGAATTTGAATTTTCAGTGGTCGACGATAAGATCGCCAACCAGCTGATGAGCAATAGCGGAAAAGAGTTTGAGCTCCATTACAAACAATATAACGGCATTTTGCCCTGGCGGGGCAATACCGTATATGTGGTGGACAGCATCATGGCGATGCGCAACAGCGATGGCAGTACGGTTATTGATCCCAAACCGGTGAGTCGCTAGGCCTGCAGCAGGAAGATAGCCGGTTTTTTCTGCCAGTCGGGCTGCTGCTTTTTCCAGTCGGCAATGGTTTTTGTCTGCACCAGCTCATCGGGCGCCGTGAGGTTAACGGCCACGCACAGCCGCGTATTTCCCCGGCATTGCTGCAGCAGGGTTTCGAACAGCTGCCTGTTGCGGTAAGGCGTTTCAATAAAGATTTGCGTGCTGTGCGTGCGAAGGGAATCGGCTTCCAGCTCTTTGATGGCAGCATTTCGTTTACCCGCTTCGATGGGCAGGTAGCCCAGAAACCGGAACTGCTGCCCGTTCATGCCGCTGGCCATCAGGGCCAGCAACAGCGAGCTGGGGCCTACCAGCGGCTTCACCGGGGCCGAAAGTTCCTGGGCCGCGGCAACCAGCAGCTGGCCGGGATCGGCCACACCGGGGCAACCGGCTTCACTTAGTATCCCGATTGTTTTCCCTTCTTTCAGCCGCTGCCTGAATACCGCCAATGTACCGGCTTCGGCCTGGCCGATCGTGTGCCACTCATAGTGGTCGATCACCATCTCCTTCCACCATTTTTTCAGGTAGCGCCGGGCGGTTCTTTCGTTCTCCGTAAAAAAAACCGCGCATTGCTGTATGGCAGGCAGTATATAAGCCGGCAGGCAATCCATCGATGTTTCGGAAAGGTAACAGGGTATCAGCCATACGGTTCCTGGTTGGGCCATACTATCATTTTTCAATTTCCCGCACACTGAGCGTGGCGGCGATCACGGCATAACTTGGCGCCAGCACCCAGCCCACCACGGGCACCATATGCATCAGGTAAAAAAGCAGCCCGTTGCCGATGGCCAGGCCTTTGTGATCGGTAATAAAACGGATGCTTTCTGCCGGGCCCAGCTTACGTCGCTCGCAACTGTAATCGATCATCGAAAACCCGTAGTAGTAACATTCGGCAAACAGCGAAAGCATGGGGCTTATCCAACCCACTACCGGTATAAAGGAAAGTATCAGAATAGATACGGTGTACACCGTTTGCCACAGCATATTGCGCAGCGACAGCCGGATGCCGCGTAAGATGTCTTTCATCAGCTGCGACGCGCTGAAAGGAGATTCGCGGCCGTCGATCAGCGATTCGGTTTTTTCGCTCAGGTAGGCAAAAACCGGCGAGCCCACCACCAGGAAAAAATACTTGAAAAACGAAAAGTAAAAAAATACAAAGAGGATGCGCACCATCAGGTTGCTCATCAGGAATATAAAATTCAGGAAAGGATTGCGCTGGCGCTGTAACCAGGTGTCGATGCCGATCAGGTCGCTCAGGTAGTTTACCGCAGCATTGCTCGATTTGAGAAAGAAGTACAAACCGACCAGGAACAGTACCACATAGGCGACACCGGGTCCGATGATCCAGCGCCAAAGGCGGTGTTCCCTGATGAACCGGTGGGCTTTGAAAAAAGACTGTATGGCGATAATGATCTCTTTGAGCAATCCCGTTCTTTTAGCGTCTAAAAGTATTACATTGACGACAACCAGCGAAAATCATGCAAAAATTACCCCCTGAATTTTATATGAGCGGCGATGTGGTGGAGGCGGCAAAGCTGTTATTGGGAAAGCTGCTGGTGACCCGTTGGGAGGGTGTGCTCACCAGTGGCCGGATCGTTGAAGCCGAAGCCTATAACGGTGCGGCCGACCGCGCTTCACATTCCTATAATAACCGCCGCACTGCCCGCACCGAAGTGCAGTACAGTAAAGGCGGCAAAGCGTATGTGTATCTCTGTTATGGCATCCATCACCTGTTTAATGTGACCTTTGCGCCGGCAGGCCATCCGCTGGTGGTGCTGATCCGCGCCATTGAACCGGTGGGCGGTATCGAAACCATGCTGGCGCGCGCCGGGAAATCATCCGCCGGTAACAGGCTGGGCCGCGGACCGGGAAATGTAACGCGCGTACTGGGCATACAGGTGGCGCACAATGGTGTTTCGCTGCAACGTGGCATCAGCATTTACGATGATGGTTATGCGCTGCCGGCAGAAATGATCGGCGTTAGCCCGCGCATCGGAGTTGATTATGCCGGTGAAGACGCCTTGCTGCCGTATCGTTTTTATGTAAAGGGCAACGGGTCGGTAAGCGGGCCGTCGAAATGGCGGAAATAAGCGTTAAAACTTGGGACAGGGAATATCTTTCTTGCCGTCGCCGCGGCGTTTGATGTAGATCAGCGATATTTCGATGCCGCCCCGCCGCTGGGAAGCGGTTTTCAGGCTGGAAGTATTCACATCGTAGGTAGCGCCGAAGCGAAGGTCGGCCCATTCCAGGCCGATATAAGGGATGAGGGCGTCTTTCAGCCGGTACCAGCTGCCCACGTACACACTGGTGGGGCGGTCAAAATCATTGTTCAGGGTCATCGCCAGGGCGCCGCCCACCAGGGTTTCGAAAGCGCCTGCCTGCCGGCTGTGCTGCACGGAAACATGCAGGGTGGTTGCCTGACCGGTGGGAAGATAACCGCCGCCGTGGATGGTTACCCGTGGCTGGAGGGTGTAATAACCGCCGGTAAAATTCTCCTGCGGACGATTGATGTGGTACACCGATACACCGCCGTAAAAATTGTTGTTGCCGGTAGTGGAACCGCTGTATATGACGCCGGCATTAAAATCGAAATAATGCACCCCGATGCGGGTATTGTCGATCGCTTCACCGCTGGAATTGCTCCAGGTGCCGTCGAGCGCCAGCTCGTTTTCAAAATTGAGCTGTGAGCCATCGAGCCGCTTGCTGGCAAAGCTGCCCTGGAAGCCGACACCCAGCTGGTGGAACCCGTCTTCGTCGAGCGCCTTGTGGTAGGCGGTGGATATCGAAACGAAATTACTGTTGAGTATGCCGTTGGCGGTGCGGTCGGTAAGCGCCATGATACCCAGGCCCCAGGTATCGTTTTCGTTGAGCCTGCCTTTGAGAATGGGTGCGTCGATGGCCAGGGTAGAGGTCACAAATGCCTTGCTGATTTCCGGCCACTGGTCGCGGTAATTGCCCGAAACCCGCACCACGCCGTTGAATTTACCTGTGTATGCCGGATTCAGGGTGAGGGGGGAGGCAAAAAACTGGGAAAAATGCGGATCCTGCGCCTTTGCAAAGGCTGTTAATAGGATCAGTATAAGCAGTATCAGGGGGGCGGCTCTCATCACACTGGTAAAATACTATAAAACGCCGAGGGCAAAGAATTATTCTATGCCTGTTGCTTATTTCCGTAGGCAAGATCGCCGGCATCGCCCAGGCCCGGCACAATATAACCCTTGGCTGTCAGCTCGTCGTCAATGGCCCCGCACCAGATTTTGACGGCGGGCTCGCTGCGCCGCACATATTCAATACCCACCGTGCAGGCGATGGCGGCCACCACGTGTATTTCGCGGGGTTTGCCCTCTTCGCGCAGGTACTGGATGGTTTTTACCAGCGACGACCCCGTGGCCAGCATGGGGTCTGACAAAATAAGGATGCGGTCTTCCAGGTCGGGAGAGGAAACATATTCGAGGTTGATCTCAAACGACCCGTCGGGCAGGTGCTTGCGGTAGGCCGAAATAAAAGCATTGTCGGCCTTGTCGAAATAGTTCAGCAGCCCCTGGTGCAGCGGCACACCCGCGCGCAGAATGGTTGCCAGCACCGGCTGCTGTTCCAGCACCTTGCCCAGGGCAAAGCCCATGGGTGTTTGTGTTTCCTTTTCAACGAAGGGCAATTGCTTGCTGATCTCCAGCGCCGCGGCTTCACCGATTCTTTCCAGGTTGCGCCTGAAACGCATCCGGTCCTGCTGTACGGAAACATCCCGAAGCTCATCAACCCAATCGCAAAGCAACGAATAGCGGGAACTTAAATTGACAACCATGAGAATCGTTATTTTGTGCAGGGCTCAAAGATTGTAATTTGCAGGCGCCCCGCAAAACATTTTTTCATGGTATACAAAGCGATCGGATTGATGAGCGGCAGCTCGCTCGACGGACTGGACATAGCCTATGTTCATTTGCAGGAAACAGGTGGTAA
>JASGFZ010000080.1:0-11416 GCA_047605345.1 Flavihumibacter sp.
CCATATCATGTACATCAAGACCCATCATATGGCCAAGGCCACACTGGAAAAACAGGGTATGCACATTCTGTTGCAGGGCTTCTTCGGGATCGCCGGTAACAACCCCCATTTCTTTTAATCCCTGTAACAGCACCTCGCCCGCTTTCGCATGAATATCCATATACCTTATGCCCGGCGCCAGCATAGCACTCGCGGCTTCAATGGCGCGGTGCACCACGTTGTACAGGCTTCGCTGCAGGTGGCTGAAAGGGGCGCCTACCGGAAAAGTGCGGGTAAGGTCGCCGGCGTAGTGCATAGACTGTTCGGCGCCCGCATCGATCAGCAGGAGATCGCCTTTTTCAAGGGTATTGCCCTGGTAGTGGTTGTGGAGAATATGCCCGTGTTTGCTGCAGATGATATTGTAAGACAAACGGCCGCCGGCACCGTAAGCCACTTCCATCATCCTGCCGGCCACCTCGTATTCTTTCATACCGGGGCGGGCAAACTGCATGGCAGCCAGGTGCATATCGGTACTGATGCTCACTGCTTCTTCTATGGCCGCCACCTCCAGGTCATCTTTTACGGCCCGCTGCGACACAATGGCTTTAATCAGGGGAACAGATGCTTTGGCCGCGACCTCCTGCAACGGTATGTTAAGCCATTCGGCAATACGGATACGGTTAACGGCCCGATAAGGCGGAAGGAATTTGACACTTTGCTGTTTGTTCTGCAAACAGGCGCCCAAACTGGAATAATCCGCCGTTTTTTCAACACCCACCATGGCCGCCATTTCTTTGATACCGGGCAGTGGGCCTGTCCAGATAATATCATCCATGGAAAGCTCGGTGCCGAAAATGACCGATTCTCCTTTGGCTGTATCGATCAGGGCCGCAAGGCCGGGCGTATCCAGCCCGAAATAATAAAGAAAACTGCTGTCCTGCCTGAACGGATACACATTTCCATGGTAATTCATACCGGTTTCTTCATTACCCATCAGTAAGATCAGCGAATCAGGAACAAGAGCCGCCAATTGACGGCGGCGTTCAGTATAGGTAGCCCGGGGAAACAATTTGAAATGCATCGGTAGCGATATTGCTTTTTTTATCAGGCGAAAGTATAAAAAATAAAAATCGGCTGCCGCATTCGCGACAGCCGATAGGGTGTTTACAGGGAGATTAAAGTTTTGCGATGGTTACGGACTCAACTACTTCGCTGCTGCGGTTGATCTGAAATGTTTCAGATTGAATTTTCCTGCCGGAAGCTACTGTTAATTTGATCTTGATATCTTCGTTGACTGCGTTGTCGAACTGGAAGCGTTTAACGATCTTTTTATCGGAAAAATTGCCGGTATAGAGAACATTGCCGTCTATGTCGCGCAGGGTGACGTTCAGGTTTTCACCGGCTTCGTTGTCAAAAGCCAGTTCCAGTACCGGCATTTGATTTACACTTCCAACATAACGAAGTTCGATCTGCTTGTGACCGGCGCTTTTTCTTTCATTGTTTGCCTTGGCGATGCCGGCATTCAGTACAAGTACCAGGGCCAATACACCCAGGGTAACAACGCGCTTGATTTGTGTGTTTACGGTTTTCATAATTTTCAATTTTTGTGTGTCAGGTATTCGAATAAAAAAATTTGCGGAGGCAACCGTAACGGCGAAAGCGATCGAAAACCAGTCAGATGGGAAGGCAACCGGCAACTGAAACGGCGGGCTGTTGCGTTTTTCAGAAGCTGATACAAACTTACTACGGCTTTTTTGTGACTGCAACACAAATTTTGCCGTTTTTCCTGATTGCAAAGCTCCCAACAAAACGTCAAAGCCCTTGCTGAATAAGGGTTTCAGCGCCAGGGCGTATTGATGCCCAAGGCCGCTACACCCCTGTTTTTTACCATACCGGCACGGTAGCTTATCTTTAAAACATGCAACCACGACTTCTTTTATTTGCCATTAGCTGTTTTGCTTTTTTATGGTTACCGGCCCAGCAAAAGCTGGATAGTGTCTTTCCCGTCAGGGCTTTTGCCATTGCCGCGCCGGCTCCCGAGAATCTGGACGCCTTTATTCTGTTCCTGCAGAAAGAGCTGATCCCCCGAAAAGTCAATACAATCGTGCTGCGGGTCGACTTTAACTACCAGTACAAATCGCATCCTGAATTGCGCGACAGCGATCCGCTAACGGAAAAGGACATACGAAAACTGGCGGCTGCCGCCAAAGCGGGCGGCATCACCGTTATTCCGCAGATCAACTTACTGGGGCACCAGAGCTGGGCATCGCAAACCATGCGACTGCTCAAAGTATATCCGCAATTCGATGAAACACCTTGGGTAAAGATGCCTGAAAACTACAGCTGGCCAAATGCCGATAGTCTTTACTGCAAGAGTTATTGCCCTCTCCATCCCGATGTACATAAGGTCGTATTCGACCTGGTTGATGAAATCTGCGAAGCGTTTGAAGCACCTGCTTTTCATGCCGGCATGGACGAGGTTTTTTATATCGGCGACAGCCGTTGCCCCCGTTGCAAGGGAAAAGACAAGGCGGTATTGTTTGCAGGGGAAGTGAAGCGGGTGCATGACCACCTTTCTGCCAAAGGGAGAAAATTATGGATATGGGGCGACCGGCTGCTTGATGGTTATACGACCGGCCTGGGTGGCTGGGAAGCAAGCTTTAACCATACCTGGCCGGCGATAGACATGATACCGAAAGACGTGGTGATCTGCGACTGGCATTATGAGCGCCCCGACAAATCGGCTGTGCTGTTTGCGGCCAAAGGAATGTCGGTGATTACCTGCAGCTGGAACCGCCCGGCGGTAATTGAACAACAGGTTAAAGACATGGCAGGATTCAGAATGGGCTCGTCACCTGAAATGAGCGGCCGGTTTCTGGGCATGATGCAAACCATCTGGTCGCCCGTTGCGCCGTTTGTAACGGAATTTTACAGCAACGATCCTGCTAAGCAGGCGGTCAACGAAAAAGGCGTGGGCAGCCAGTCGGCTTCCTTCCGGAAAATGTTCGATGCGATACGCCAATACCAATAACCGCCGTTTACTCATTTGACGGTTATCGGCCATGGAGCGCCCTTGCCTTTCACCTCAAATTTCGCTTCGTTGAAATTGGCAGGCCGGGTGAGCGGCCGGGCATTATTGGAAAAACCATACTCTTCTTTGGGAATGCCAAAAGCATTTTTATCAAGAACGCCGTTGTTGTTTTTGTCGAGGAAAACAGTGATGGCATAAGTGCCGTCGGGAATACTGTCAAAAGCCACCTCCACTGTCGGGAGGCCGGTAACCGGAATGATTTTTTTAAACACAGCCTTGTCAGGATGCATGAAATCTTCCTCGTGCCGGTACCAGCCGATATAGAGCTGGCCCTTTTTCCCTTCAAGCCCGTTGAACTGCACCATTTGCGTTGATTGCGCAAATGTGTACACAGCAGGCAGCAGCAAAGAAAACAACAGCAAAACAGGATTTTTCATATACTGCATCTCGTGTTACTTTTAATTTAAGTTATTAAAAAATGGCGGCAGTAATTTCCCGCGCGCCTAATTTTATGCTATGGATACCCGACGTTCTTTCCTCAAGAAAGCCAGTTTTATTTCCGGTGGCGCCGGATTGCTGCAAATACTGCCCGCTTCCATACAAAAAGCCATGGCGATTGACCCGGCGCCGGGCTCAACCTATCTCGATGCAGAACATATTGTTTTCCTGATGCAGGAGAACCGTTCTTTCGACCATACATTCGGCAGCCTGCAGGGCGTGCGCGGGTACAACGATCCGCGTACCATCAGGCAACCCAACGGCAACCAGGTTTTTCTGCAGACTGATAAAAACGGGGATGTATATCCGCCGTTCAGGCTGAATATTCACGATACGAAAGCCACCTGGATGAGCTCGCTGCCGCATTCGTGGACCAACCAGGTCGACGCCCGCAACAATGGCCATTACGACCGCTGGCTCGAGGCCAAGCCTTCGTGGAAGGAAGAGTACAACGGCATGCCGCTCACCCTGGGTTACCATACCCGTGAAGACCTTCCTTTTTACTATGCGCTGGCCGATGCATTTACGGTGTGCGACCAGCACTTCTGTTCGTCGCTGACCGGCACCACGCCCAACAGGTTGTATTTCTGGACCGGCACCATACGGCCGCAGCCCAAAGCCGAAGCTATGGCGCATGTATGGAACGAAGACGCCGACTTTGGCAGCCTGGTTAACTGGACAGCTTTCCCGAACGGCTGGAGCAGCAACATTTCATGGAAAGTGTATCAAAACGACATCTCTGTAGGTACCGGGCTGGAAGGAGAGCATGAATCCTGGCTCGCCAATTTCACGGATAACCCGCTCGAGTTCATGCAGCAATACCATGTAAAACTGCATCCGCGGTATATTGCCCATGCCAAGACGGCCGCGCGACTGAAAAATGCTGCAGGAAAAGAAAGCAAAGCAGGTTAACGGCGCAGAAGCAGAAAAATGGCGGCAGGAGATCGCGCGTATGGAAGAGGCGCTCAGGCAAAATGCAGCCGAACAGCAGCTGTACACCACCGAAAAATGGAACCGGTTGTCTGCAACAGAAAAAGCGCTGCATGAAAAAGCGTTTACCACCAACCACCGCGACCCGCATTTCCACGAGCTGGATGAGCTGGTATATATGGACGGGCAAACAGAGCGACGTCTTAAAATGCCCAAGGGTGATATCCTGCACCAGTTTCGCGAAGATGTGAACAAAGGGCAATTACCCACGGTTTCGTGGATCATTGCACCTGAAAATTTTTCGGATCACCCCTCTGCTGCCTGGTATGGCGCCTGGTATATCAGCGAAGTGATGGACATCCTTACCAAGAACCCGGAAGTGTGGAAGAAAACCATTTTCGTACTGACCTACGACGAAAACGACGGCTATTTTGACCATGTGCCCCCCTTCGTAGCGCCGAACCCGCAAGACCCGGAGTCGGGTAAAACATCGGCCGGCATCGACACTTCCGTTGAATTTGTTGCAAACGAACAGCAGCAGTCGAAAACAGGCAGGGATGCGCGGGTGAGCCCCGTTGGGCTTGGTTATCGCGTTCCGATGGTAATCGCATCACCCTGGAGCCGGGGCGGCTGGGTAAATTCGCAGGTATTTGACCATACTTCTTCACTGCAGTTTCTCGAGCATTTCCTGGCCCATAAAACCAGCAAAAAGATCAAAGAAGAAAATATCAGCGCCTGGCGACGGGTTGTTTCGGGCGACCTGCGGTCGGCTTTTCGCCCCTGGAACGGCGAGAAATTTGCAACACCCGACAGCCTCGACCGGAATAAGTTTCTCGAAGGCATCCATAAAGCCCAGTTCAGGAAACTGCCCGACAACTATTATAAGCTCGATGCATCGCAGCTGACGGCAGCCAATGAAAATCCACGGTCGCTGGCTGTAATGCCGCGCCAGGAAAGCGGTATCCGCCCGGCCAATGCGCTGCCTTATGAATTGTGGGCTGCAGGCATACTCGACAAAACACGGAAAAAATTCAACCTGATGCTCGCTGCGGGCAACAGCTGGTTTGGAGACCGGGCAGCAGGATCACCTTTCCAGGTTTACAGCTATGGCGACTACAAAGGCAGGAAAAATGTCAATCGTCATTATGCCGTAAAAGCCGGTGATCATGTTACTGACGAATGGAGCCTGGTTGATTTTCCCGAAGGCCGGTACAATGTGCACGTGTATGGGCCCAATGGATTCTATGTGGCGTATAGCGGCAGCGCAGCCGACCTGCTGTTTGATGTAACGTCAGGTAAAACCGGCAAACCGGGCAAGCCCGGAAACAGCATCGTGCTGCATTTCCAGAACAGGGAAAGAAAGGCGCTGGATATCGAAATCGTTCATAACGCCTATGGTTATCCGAAATCAGCCGTTCACCTCGCTTCGGCGGACAAACCCGGCGCAGCGGCAACGGTAGAGCTGGATCTGTCTAAAAGCCACCGTTGGTATGACTTCACTATCAGGGTGAAGGGAAACGATGTGGTGAAACGTTTCGCCGGCCGGATCGAGAATGGCGCCGATGGTATGACCGATCCGCTGATGGGCGGGGTGGCGGGCTAGGTGCATAACCGTTATTTATCAAAGCAATACAGAACGTTCATACAGGCAGTTTCCCTGGAGGTCTTTCAGGAATACCTGCAATCGCTCGCCGACGGGTATAAAATATCCCCGGGGATTAGTTGTTTTGGAAACCAGCAAATTAACCAGCGGTATAGCACCGGTATCATTTAGTTCTCTTTCGTAATATACCTGCAACTGGTAAACACTGTCTGCCTGAAGTATCACGTCTTCCGGCCATGCGACAAAGCCATATTCTCTTTTATCCGGCCCATAGCCCGTACCGCTGCTATAGGGAGTAGACGAAAGGTTGCTGGTTACCCAGAAGTCTGCCTTGCGTCTTATTCGGGAGAAACACAGCTGCTATCAACCAGGTAGTACGAAGGCGGGAATTGTTTTAACTGCTCTTTTGCATCGGAATAAAAGTCGGAAAGATGGGTTTGGTTAATGGAAAGACAGGGGCCGGCACCGAACTGTTCTGCGAATTGAATAAACGAGCCCTTTTTATCGTTTTTGTTTATATGATCATAGCCGGCCAACACAATGGTTTTTCCTTTTGCTGTTTTCAACGCCTTTTGAAAATTTACAGCTTCGTGGTATTCTCTCCATTGCCAGCGAGTCATGGTATTTTTCGACTTTTTCGGATAGCTGGTTGTATCCTCATAGGCGATCAGCGTGTAGCCAAGCTTCAATGCTTTCCGAATGAGTTCAGCCATAAAAGGCTCCCGCTGGTAATATCCCGTTTTTTGTACTGGAAAGCCCCTGGACAGCAGGCTACTGTCGTGGTAAGACAATGTTTCCAGGGCAAGGCTGGTAAATCCCTGTGATTTTAATGTATCCAATAATCCGTATACCAAATAGCGGTTTCTCCAGTCATAATGATTTTCGTTGAATGCCACCACCTGGTACCGGGCTGTAGCGGCAAGCAATGCTGATAAATCGGAAAAGCGGCCGACGGAAGTATTTCCTGTAGCGGGAATATGGTAGCGCTCTGTTTCATCGATCAGGTGAATGGAGTCAGTAGCATCCATAAAACTATAAATAAGGTTTTTAACATCATCGAGATAATAGTCAATGTCCTTTACTGATTCATAGTGCTTCAGCGAAACCATACTCCGGTAATAATCCCGGTGACTGATATTGCTGTCGGTCGCCTGCAGAAAATCGTTGAAGTCAAAAATATCACGGTTGGTGGGATAAGCCGTATTTACACGACAAACATCGAAATAATGACTGGAATCAATGCCTGGGTCAATGCCATCGTCGTCAGAGCGGCTCTTCTGCGTTCTGCGAAAGGCGAACGCATATCCGAAAAAAGTTTTTGTTCCAAGCCGCAGCGCGTAATCTGATACAACATATTTATCTGATGAAAGCATCTTTCCGTCATATAATATATTCCCGGAATCAGGGAGTACCAGTTTTCTCTTTCCATAATTACTATTACCCCTGGCAGGGGGAAATGACCGGCTATAATGATCAGTGAAAAAAGGGGCAGTGCCGACGTCGCCATCCACCACCACGCCAGCAAAAAACCAGTCAGCCGAATATGGAATAGCTGATAGAGAAAGCCAATGAGGGGCATAGACCGCGGGGATTTGCTTTCTTACATATTTCGAAATCGCTTTCAACCTGGCGGCAACGGGGGGATTACCGGTACTTGCGAGACTTCCCAGCATGAAAAGCCGTAAACTGTCGTTGCGAAAGATACTCACGAGGCCATTGTCAGAAAAGACATTCTTTGAAGCAAGACCAGCGTAAGGAATGCGCGTGCTGCAGCTGCAGAGCAAAGTGAACAGGATACCGGCAATATATTTAAGGCCGGTGAACTTCATACGGGTCATACTGCATGTAGCCGATTTAGCATTCGGGTTGTTTATACCTGATACACGGCAATTGAATATAACTATTTTATGGCTTATTGTATATCAGCGGCCTGTACCCATAACCGCAAACATAAACCGCCCCCCATGGGGAGCGGTTTATCAAAACAACCAAACCTTAACCCTGAACCGCCGGATAATCAAATTTTCTGAAAATTGATTTCACCTGTGCCTCAGCCTCTTTGGAGCTGATCTGGCGGCGATTGATCTCGCCCTCAGCCCAGCCGGTCCAAACCAGCTTATTCGTTTTCGCATCGATCATGTTCACGGTCAGTTGCCCTTCGTGAAACGGCACATTGTACGAATTATACCCCATGAGCACAGACGGATACCACAGGCTATAGATACCCCTGCGGGTGTATATATAACGGGCGTACGGATAGCTGTACAGGGGGTTGGATTCCCTTTTTTGCTCCACCTGCACGGCTATATTGTAGTCGAGCAGGATATCGGGGCGATCGGCCGATTCACGCCAGCCTTTCTTCTCCAACTGCTGTGCGATTGCATTTTTGATATTGTCGTCTACAATATCATTACCCCCTTTTTTGGCGCCGGCGCTTGCATCGGTAGACCAGGCAAATGTTTTATAGCTGCTGAAATCTGCGCCTTTGGCGGTTTCGGTATGACTGGCGACGCTGCAACCAGTGAGCGCCAGGATAGCGGCGAGCGCCAGCCCGCCCACTACACCGGTTATCTTTTTCATGATTTATTTTTTAAAATCGTTAATGCCATAAAAATAGATTTCATCACTGCCGGGATAAATACCCTGCAGCTGGAAGTTGCTGCCCTGTTTGCCGATTGCATCACGCAATTCTTCCACATTGCGCACTTTGGTATCGCCCACACGGGTAATCACAAATCCTTCGCGCATATTTGTCTGGTTAGACAATACACCGTCGCGGATATCGGTAACCTGTACACCACCGTCGATCTGCAGCTTGGCAGCTTCTTCTTTGGACAGGGTATTGAAGCTGGCGCCAAGTGATTCAATGGCTGCAGCCTGCTGGCTTGGCAAAGAACCCATTTTACCTTTCAACACCACCTCCACTGTTTTCTCTTCTTTGCCGCGCAACAGGGTCACGGCGATTTTATCACCGGGTTTCTGCCGGGCAATCTGTTCGGAGAGCTGTGCGGTACTGGTGACCGGCAAACCGTTGATTTTTGTGATGGCATCTCCTTTCCTGATACCTGCTGCTGCGGCAGCGCCCTGCGGGTCTGTTTCAGCCACCCATACGCCAGCAATATCATCGTTGATACCCAACTCTTTTTTCTGCTTGTCGTCCAGATCGGCAGGCGCCATGCTGATACCCAGGTAACCACGTTGCACGCTACCATATTTCATGATATCTCCAATCACTTTTTTCATCAGGTTAGACGGAATCGAATAAGCGTAACCTGCATAGGCTCCGGTGGGAGAAGCGATGGCGGCATTGATGCCTACCAGTTCGCCGCTGGTGTTTACCAGGGCGCCGCCGCTGCTGCCGGGATTCACTGCTGCATCGGTTTGGATAAAAGCCTCTACCGGTGCGCTGCCCTGGCGGTTGATACCGATGTTCGACTCTTCGCGCTGACGATGCCCTGGGTAACAGTCACGTCGAGATTCAAAGGATAACCGATAGCCAGCACCCATTGCCCCAGGCGCACGTCGTCAGAATTTCCTACAGGTATAACCGGCAGGTTGCTGGCATCGATCCTGATCAGCGCCAGGTCGGTATTCGCATCGGTGCCTACCAGTTTTGCCTTATAGGATTTCCGATCGTTCAGGGTTACGGAAATATCATTGGCACCGTCAACCACGTGGTTGTTGGTAACGATATATCCGTCGCTGCTGATGATAACACCCGAGCCGGACGCTTTCTGATCGGGTTGCGAGAAAGAACGGCCGTCGCCGCCAAAGAAACGGCGGAAAATATCATCGCCGCCAAAAAGATCATCGGGCGACAACTGCTGCCCACGACCGGTTTTTTTGAAAGTGGTCACGGTTTTGATGTGTACAACAGAAGGCACGGACGCTGTGGCTGCTTTCTCAAAATCAACGGGCGCCGCAGAGGAAGCGGGTGCATAACCCGTTTTTACCACCGGCATTTTTTCTGTTTGCAAAATGCTGTTAACGGTGGTGTCTCTTTTACTGTAAGCGTACCCGCCTGCCGCAGACAGGGAACAGAAGGCAAGAACGGCTAACCAGGTTTTTGTTTTCATTGTCTATTCAGTTTGATTTATTCCAATTGTTTCTGGAAATAAAATTGGAAACACAACCTGAAGAGAATCTAAAGAAAGCTGCTATTGATTGTTAAATCGGATTGAAAACCGGTGCAGGCCGTTAATAAAATCATAACGGGTTTCATAGTGGTAAACGGCAGCTATTTTTTGCAGGATGGCCAGGCCCAGGCCAATGCTATTGGTATCGGCGCTCTGCTTTTGAAACCGTTGGAATATTTTATCGGCCGGCAGTGCTTCTCCTACACCTGTATTACTGATCTCCAGCCAGCCATCACCGGTATTGATATAAATTGCACCGCCCTTATAATTATGGCGGATGGCATTGCCGAGCAGGTTGCTCACCAGCATTTCGATCAGGGCTTTGTCGGCCTTCAGCACATTGTCTGTTGTCAATACCGGCGTCAGGCGAATTTCCTTTTCTTCCATTTGCAGGCGGTATGCCTCCATAAACCGGTGCAGCACGCTATTAAGTGAAATCTCTTCGATATGATCGAACTGGTTGTTGTCGATCTTCGTGAGCAGCACCAGGCTGCGGTTCAGCCGCACCATGCGCTGGCTGGCATCGGCCAGCTCACTGATCAGCTGTGCCTGTTCTTCTTTCAGTGGCGAGGTTTGCATCAGCAATTCCAGCTTGCTCTGCATAACCGCCAGGGGCGACTGCATTTCATGCGATGCATTTTCGGTAAATTCCTTCTGCGCGGCAAAGCTTTTTTCATTTCGCGTTACCAATTCCTGCAGGGAAGCATTCAGCTCATTGAACTCCTGTACGGTGCTGGACGGCAGGGCCAGTGCACCCGATTTTTCCAGGTTATAACCTCTTAATTGCTGCAGCGTTTGGTAAAACGGTTTCCAGATAGTTTTGTACAGCTGCCGGTTGATCAGCAACAGGCCAACCAGCAGTATGGCCAGTAAAAGCAGTTCAATCAGCACAATGCTGGAGATCAGCTTGTAGCGGTTCGGAAGCGGGTTGCTCACCTGCAACAATACCGGCACGCCATTAACAATGAAACCGCTTTGCAGCACGCGGCAGGGGATCGTCGTTTGCGCATGCCCGTCATATACATCCTGCGTTTCTATTTTTGTGAAGTTGCTATGCACCGACGAAAAACGAAGGGTTATGTTCTGGTCAAGAAAATGTATTTCGGCGGGTGTATTACGCACCAGTGCATCGCTGATGCGCGGCTTTAATATTTCACGGGTAGCAAGCAGGTCGTTATCAACCGCTTTTAAGACCAGGTTGTGCACAAGGAAATAAAACAACGGAACCCCGGCCAGCAG
>JASGFZ010000081.1:0-11372 GCA_047605345.1 Flavihumibacter sp.
CACCTCATCAAACTCTTCCTCTATTTTGGCGGTGAAACCATAATCCATCACATCATTGAAATACTGGCTCAAAAAATCGGTCACTACCAACCCCAGGTCGGTCGGAAACAGTTTTGCTTTTTCGGCACCCGTATTCTCGGTGGCTTTTTGCTGGCTGATGGCATCGTTCCGGAGCGTGAGTATGCGATATTCACGCAGGGTGCCTTCTTTATCGCGCCGCTCTACATAATTCCGTTTTTGAATGGTGGAAATGGTAGGTGCGTAGGTCGACGGGCGGCCGATACCCAGCTCTTCCAGCTTCTTCACCAGCGAAGCTTCCGTATAACGGGGTGCGGCGCGATTGAATCTCTCCGTAGCCACCATTTCGCGCAGGGAGCGACTGCGATACCGCCAACGCGGGCAACATGCCTTCCGCCAGCTCCTCATCGCCCATATCTTCTTCATCGCGGTCTTCGCGGTACACTTTCAGAAAACCCTCAAACTTGATCACTTCACCACTGGCCGTCAGCTCTTCCTTATTGGTGGAGATGGCAATTTTGGCAATGGTGCGTTCCAGTTCGGCATCGGCCATCTGTGAAGCCATGGTACGCTTCCAGATCAGGTCGTACAGGCGCTGGGTGTCGGGATCATCGCTTGAAGTGGCATCCATATAAGTGGGGCGGATGGCTTCGTGGGCTTCCTGCGCCGATTCGTTTTTATTCTTGTATTTGCGCGGCTGGTAATAGCGCTCGCCGTATTGCGACACCACCTGCTGGCGAATGCCGTCCATGGCGGTATCGCTGAGGTTGACGCTGTCGGTACGCATATAGGTGATCTTACCGCTTTCATACAGCCGCTGCGCCACCTGCATGGTGCGGCTCACCGAATAGCCCAGCTTGCGGCTGGCTTCCTGCTGCAAGGTGGAAGTAGTGAAAGGCGCTGCGGGCGATTTACGACCGGGCTTCACCTGTATGTCTTTAACGGTATAACCGGCGCCGATACAGGAGCGGAGAAATTTCTCCGCATCGGCTTCCTGGTTGAATTTCTGGCCCTCTGCCTTAAAAGCCACCATTTTGCCACCGGCATCATTTGCGCTGAACCAGGCCTCGATGCGGAACTGGCTGGTAGCGTGGAAAGCATTGATTTCCCGTTCCCTTTCGGCAATCAGGCGCACCGCCACGCTCTGCACACGGCCGGCGCTGAGCGAATTGCCCATGCTCATTTTCCGCCAGAGAACAGGGCTGAGCTCAAAACCCACGATGCGGTCCAGCACCCGGCGCGCCTGCTGGGCGTTCACCAGGTCCATATTTACAATACGGGGCTGCTGCACCGCTTTTTTGATCGCCGGCTGGGTAATTTCATGAAAAACGATCCGTTTGGTGGCTGCGGGATCGAGGCCGAGCACTTCGCAAAGGTGCCAGCTGATGGCTTCCCCTTCGCGGTCCTCATCCGTTGCCAGCCATACTTCTTCGCTTTTTTTCGCCAGTTGCCGCAGCTCCTTCACCACTTTTTCCTTGTCGTCGGGAACAATATACCTGGGTTTGTATTTGTTTTTTATATCGATACCCATCTCACCTTTATCCAGATCGCGGATATGCCCATAGCAACTTTTCACCTCGAAATCCTTTCCCAGGATCTTTTCGATGGTCTTCGCTTTGGCGGGCGACTCCACGATCAATAAGTTCTTAGCCATCTGGTTTTTCTTCTTTTAAATTTTCATCCGGTCGCTGCAAGTTTAGGGTAAAGCGCCGAAATAAACAATTCACGATTTACCGGCAAAAAAAGCCGTTCGCATAAAAAATGGCCGGCAGCCGGCCGGGATTCGTATTTTTCGTTCCGAAACAGCGCATGCTATGAAACAAGTTTTACTACTGGTGATGATGCTGCCCTTCACCCGCCTGCAGGCACAGTCGCCCGAAGAACCGGCTGTCAAAGCCTGTATCAACCGCTTGTTCGACGCCATGCGCTCGGGCGACAGCGTGGCGCTGGCGGCATGTTTCTCACCTTCGGCGGTGATGCAAACCATCCTGACCCGAAAAGACGGAAGTACCGAAGTGAGAACGGAATCGGTACAGGCCTTCATACACAGCGTAGGCCAGCCCCATAAGGAACCATACGAAGAACGGATCGAATACGGGTCGGTTCTGGTGGACGGGCATCTTGCCGTTGCCTGGACGCCCTACCGGTTTTACCTGGGAACAAAATTCTCCCACTGCGGGGTCAATTCCTTTCAGCTGGTTAAGCTGAAAACCGGCTGGAAAGTGCAGTACATCATCGATACCCGGCGAAAAGAGGGCTGCCCATGATCCTGCTTACTTACGGGTCAGCTTGTATTTCTTGTTTACCTTGGGGCTGTTGAAATAGGCGTTGAGCTCTTCTTCGCTGAACTCACCGGTGTCAACCATCGGTACATCCACCAGCTGCACCTGCACGGCTTTCAGCTCTGCCCTGATCTTGGCCAGTTTGGCCAGGATATCGGGGTCGCGCTCACCGATCAGCACATTGTCAGACAATACATAATCGAGCCGCTTGATACAGCTGCGGATCGCGCTGGCCGAATTCTGTCATAGGTTTTGACCGGAGAGGCGGCTTCCTTCACCGGCACCAGGGCCACACCTACGCTGGGTAACACCTTTCCGACTTTTTGCGAACCTTCAGAAGTGCTGGTGGCCAGGGCCGTACCGGTCAGCGCCGAAGTGCCCGAAGCAATATCAAAAGTGCTGCGGGCATTCTTTGTGCCTTTCACTTTCTTATCCAGCTCACGGAAAGTGTATTTCATGGTGAGGATATACTTGTTGACCTCCTTGACCGTTTTATCGTATTCGGCCTGGCGGAAAGGGTAGTTGAGGGCGTCGCGAACAATCACCTTAACAACCGCCGTGTCTTTGTTGAAGAACTTATCGGTGCCGATAAAACTGATGCTGAAGGTCCTTACCTTGGCCGAATCGGTTTCTTTCACAAAATCAAAAGGGATCGGCCACACAAAGGCATCGTTGCATTTGGTAACCGTTGAATAGCTGCGCAGGGGAGCGTTCACAATGGTATTGATGCTTTCAATAGGAAAGCTGCCTGTTTCACACTGCACCCTGAAGGAAAGCGTATCACCCTCATCGATATACACCACGTTATTCACCGTAGGCTTTACCTGCGATAATACAATCTCGGTATTATAAAAAACCAGGGTAAAAGAAGTATCTACACGGTCTGCCGGGTTGGCCAGGTTTTGCACGCCGAGCGATACCTTGTATTCCTGGTCGTATTTCAGACGGCCGGAGAGAAAATAAGATTTATCGGCTTTGAAGCTCAGCACCCCATCGTCTTTATCGATACGCAGGCCCACAGGCGCATTGCGCAGGTACCAGAAATATTTCGACGAGTCGCGGTTGATATCGAGGTTATACAACATCGACGAGTCAACGTGGAGGGTGATATAAGGGTTCAGGTTAATGATCCGAAGGGGGGTGGTATCTACCGCCACCGGCGGTATAAGCGTCAGGGAGTCGACCGGCGGTTTATTGGCCGGTAGGGTATCCTGGGCGAAACCGGGTAATGCAGAGGATATCAGAACAAGAACCAGTAACCAGTGAATTCGGGAACGTATTAATGCCATTCGCTGAATGTAAATTACAAGAATCAAAAAGTTGGGCAAAGTTAGCTCATTTCCAGAAGAATAGAACAGGGTTTTACTGTTTGAAAGAAAACCCCTCCGTAGAAACGAAGGGGTCATTAACCAAAACCAACTGCTTATGAGAAACAATTATTGAATATGTATCGATTGCGGCTCTACCTTAACTTCTTCTTTCCGTGGCACAAATACTTTCAGCAGGCCGTTCTCGTATTTTGCCCGGATATTGGCGGCATCGATCTTTTCGTCGAGCGAAAAGCTGCGGCTGAAAGAATACGCGCTGAATTCGCGCCTGATCTGTTTCAGGTCTTCCGACGCGGCTTCTTCTTTGTGCTCATAGGAAATGGTCAGCAGGTTTTTATCTACCTGCACCTTGAAGTCTTCCTTGTTACGACCCGGTGCATTTACTTCGAGATGATAACCATCTTTGTTTTCCACAATGTTCACCGGTGTTTTTCCAAAATTGCCGGTTTCACGAAGAAGGCCGGGAAATTCCTGGAACCATTCATCAATCAGGTTTCCGAAAGGACGGGCGGGCTGGATGTGTTTTACGAGTGTCATGGTATTTTGTTTTAGTTTTTTACTGATGTACTCCTTCCGGTTCAAATGGCATACCGATGCATTATTACTGCCAAATCAGCGAAAAATATGGTGGGAAGCAACAAAATTAAGACACAATGTCACTTTTTAATTTTTATACCCGCCAATTTAGCAGTCTTAAACCTTTCTCCCTTCTTCTTTGTTTTTAGATTATTTTTGCAAACGCAAATAATCAAACTATGTATCCAGCAGAGATAGTAACTCCGATGAAGGAGGAATTGACAGATGAAGGCTTTAATGAATTGCTGACGGCGGGAGCGGTGACCGATCAGTTACAGAAAGCGGGCACCACCCTGGTGGTCATAAACTCGGTGTGTGGTTGCTCGGCAGGAACTGCGCGTCCCGGGGTGCTGATGGCCGTTGCCAACAGCCAGAAAAAGCCCGATTACCTGACAACGGCTTTCGCCGGTTATGACGTGGAAGCGGTGAAGAAGCTGCGCGAGCACCTGTTGCCCTATCCGCCCTCATCGCCTTCGGTGGCTCTTTTTAAAGACGGACAGCTGGTTCATTTTATCGAACGCCACCAGATCGAAGGCCGTTCGGCCCAGATGATTGCCCATAACCTGATCGCTGCCTTCGACCAATATTGTTAATCGCATACAATAACCTGTTCAAAACCCCTGCATGCAGGGGTTTTTTCTTAACATTGCGCTTTATTGCCTGGCCAATACCTAATTTACCTGCATGTATCCCAACCTGTATTATGCTTTCAGGGACCTGTTCGGAAGGGAGATCCCCGGACTCCGTTTTATCAATTCCTTCGGTTTTTTTGTGGCGCTGTCTTTTTTGGCAGCGGCCTGGACCCTCACGCTTGAATTGAAGCGCAAGAGCCGGATGGGGCTGCTGCACTACGAGGAAACAAAGATCACCGTGGGCCGGCCCGCCAGCTTTACGGAGCTGTTCCTGAATTTTAGTACAGGCTTTATTCTGGGTTACAAGATACTGGGCGCTTTCGTTATCGGACCGGCCGACCCCCAAAGTTTTATTTTCTCTCCGGCAGGAAGCTGGCCGGCAGGAATTGGGGTGGGGCTGTTTTTCGCGGCGCTTAAATGGTACGAGAAGAACAAGCAAAAGCTCGATAAGCCCGTAGAAAGAACCATCAGGATCTGGCCGCACGACCGGGTAGGCGATTTTGTGGTGTTTGCCGCCGTATTCGGTTTCGGCGGTGCCAAGATATTCCACAACCTGGAGAACTGGAACGAATTTGTAGCTGATCCGATAGGCGCTTTGTTGTCGTTCAGCGGGCTCACTTTTTACGGCGGACTCATCTGCGCCGCCATAGCGATTTTGTGGTATGCCCGCAAGCACCGCATTTCCATGCGGCACTTATGCGACGCCACCGCGCCGGGACTTATGCTGGCTTATGCCCTGGGACGGATAGGCTGCCAGGTTGCCGGCGACGGCGATTGGGGCATTGTAAGCGAACACCCCAAACCCGTCGGCTTTTTGCCCGACTGGATGTGGTCTTTCCGCTACCCGCACAATGTGATCAATGCGGGTGAAGCCATCCCCGGCTGTACCGGCCCTTACTGCAGTCAGTTGCCGGTGGGCGTTTACCCCACACCATTTTATGAAACAGTGATGTGCCTGGTTCTTTCGGCCTGCTCTGGTATTTCCGGAAAAGGATCGACATTCCAGGTCGACTCTGCATATACCTGGTAGTCAACGGTATAGAGCGGTTTTTCATTGAAAAAATCCGCGTTAATACCAAGTACGATATCTTTGGTTTTCACCCTACCCAGGCCGAAATCATTTCCAGCCTACTGGTGGCCGCAGGTATTGCCCTCTGGATATGGATGGGCAAAATGCCCCGCCCGAATGAACCCAACGGTATTGTCAAAGCCCCTGAGCTGGCATAAATTCCCCCGTTCGTCAGGATTATATCCCACTTATCAGGTTACCGGTGTACCCGGTAACCCGGTTGTTTTCTGTGCGTCTTATCAAGTACCTGTTTGCCGGAAATCAGCGCAATCAGCCATCCAACACTTAACAATGTACATTGTATTGCAAAGTACCTAATTTCGATCTGTAATTGTTAAAAACCAGTACCAAACAACTTGCAAAGATGAAAAAGACCGCCTTCCTGATAAGCACCTGCTTCCTGGTTTTCTGTTCTGTCGTTTCAGCCCAGCAAAACAGCGGCGCCATAAGAGGAACGGTAACAGAGGGCAAACAAAAAGCAGAATCGGACGCATCGGTGAGCCTGCTGGCATCCGATTCTGCCATTATCAAAACCATACCCACGGCTATCGACGGGGCGTTCGTGTTCCGCGAGCTGCCGGCCGGTTGGTACTTCATAAAAGTATCGGCGGTGGGCAGGCAACCCTGGCAATCGGCCCGTATTGAAGTGGGAAACCAGCCGGTTGACCTGCCCGAAATACACTTAACGGTTGCGAGCAAAGAGCTGAATGCCGTAACTGTCACCGCCCACAAACCCTTTATTGAACAAAAGATCGACCGTACCGTGGTGAATGTGGAAGCCGCCGTGACAAATACCGGCGCCACCGCCCTGGAAGTGCTGGAAAAATCACCCGGTGTAATGGTAGACAAAGACGGGAATATCAGCCTGAAGGGGAAACAGGGAGTGATGGTAATGTTAGACGGCCGGCCCAGCTATCTTACCGGCGACCAGCTCAACAACCTGCTGAAATCGATGCCGGCCAGCGCTATCGACCAGATCGAAATTATAACCAATCCGTCGGCCAGGTACGATGCGGCCGGCAATTCGGGCATCATCAATATAAAAACGAAGAAAAACAAACAGCGCGGTTTCAATGGTTCCCTTACTGCCAACTATGGCCAGGGCGTTTACTGGAAAACGAATAACAGCTTCAACCTGAATTACCGCGCCGGCAAAGTGAACATTTTCGCAAACGGCGGTTACAGCGTATGGAACGGCTTTCAGCGCCTGGCCATCAACCGGCGTTTTCTAAGCGATGAGATGAAGCAGGTTACGGGTGTGTTCGACCAGGTGTCGATGATGTACAGCCACGACCAGAATTACAGCCTGAAGCTGGGCGCCGATTATTATGTAACCGGCAAAACCACCCTGGGACTGGTCGTTAACGGCAATTTTTCACCTGAAGACCAGCTCGGCAAAAACACCAGCCAGCTGATGAACCCTTCCAACGAAATAGACTCCCTGCTTTTCGCCAGCAGCAGCAGCACCGATCGCTGGAAAAACAAAAGCCTGAACCTGAACCTGCGGCACCAGTTTGATACGCTGGGGCAGGAGCTGACCGCCGATGTTGACCTGATCAATTATGGATCACGCAGCGAACAGCTGTTCAACAATACCATCGCCGATCCCGATGGAACCGAAAAATACACGGAAACCCTCCGGGGAAAGCTGCCCGTCAACATCAACATTTATACGGCAAAGATCGACTATACCAAACCCCTGAAAAACGGCAAACTGGAAGCGGGGCTGAAAGGAAGCCGTGTGAATACCGGCAACGAAGCGAATTATGCCAACCTGGTGAACCAGGAGTGGGAAAACGACTGGCGTAAATCGAACCATTTTCAATACAGGGAAAACCTGTTTGCCGCCTATCTGAATTACAATACACAATGGAAAAAATGGTCGCTGCAATCGGGGCTCCGTTATGAACATACCCAATATACCGGCGACCAGAACGGCAATCCAACCAAAGCAGACTCCTCTTTCACGCGCAACTATGGAAGCCTTTTCCCCACTGTTTTCGTGCGGTACGCAGCCAACGATAAAAACCAGTTTGCCATTGCTGCCGGCCGCCGCATCGACCGGCCCGCTTACCAGAACCTGAACCCCTTCCTGTTTTTCATCGACAAATTCACCTACGGCCAGGGCAATACCGGCCTGCAGCCGCAGTTTACCAATAACCTGGAGCTGACCCATACCTACAGGAATTTTTTAACGACCACCGTTAATTACAGCTACAGCAAAAATGTGTTTGCCGAAACCTTTGAACCAAATGGCCAGGCAGTGATCGTAAAACAGGGCAATATAGGTAAGAAGCAAAATGCCGGCGTATCGGTGAGCGCGCAGGTGCCGGTGAAAAAATGGTTGACCAGCATCCTGTATGCGAATTACAACTATACGGTTTTCGAAGGCATGCTGAACGGCGAAATGCTGAAGGTATCGGCGGGCAACGTGTTGTTCAACCTGAACAACCAGTTCAAATTCAACAAGGGCTGGAGCGCCGAGCTGAGCGGCTGGTACCGCACCAAAGGCGTGGAGGGGCAGATCCTGATCAACGACATGGGCGCCGCCGCCGCCGGTGTGGCCAAACAGGTGCTGAAGGGCAAAGGCACCGTGAAGCTGAATGTGCGTGATATGTTCTACACCCAGCAGGCGTCGGGCAATATCAACTTCAGGAACACGCTGGCCACTTTCAGGAACAGCCGCGATTCGCGGGTGGTGAACATCTCGCTGGTGTACCGTTTCGGCAAGCCATTGAAAGACAGCCGGCAACGCCGCAACACCGGTGGTGCGGGCGAAGAGCAGAATCGCGTGAAAATGGGCAACAATAACTGACATTGAGTTATTTTTGCCGGGTAAAAACTCGGTTATGCCATCATTTGACCTGGTCAGCAAAGTGGATTTGCAAACACTTGACAACGCAGTCAACACCGTTAAGAAAGAAATCACCAACCGGTTCGATTTCAAGGATTCGCCTGTAGCCATTGAGCTGAATAAAAAAGACCTGGCGCTCACCATTGAAGTGGAAAGTGAGATGAAACTGAACCAGGTGATCGACGTACTGATCAGCCGCACCATGAAACAGGGGCTGGAAGCAACCATTTATGACCTGGAAGCCAAAAAAGGGCACCAGAGCGGTAAGTTCTTCAGAAAGGAAATCCCGGTCAGGAACGGCCTGAAACAGGAGGATGCCAAGAAAGTGGTGAAGCATATCAAAGACGCCGGACTGAAAGTGCAGGTAGCCATTATGGACGACATGGTGCGTGTAACCGGTAAAAAGATCGACGACCTGCAGACCGTGATCCAGGCCAGCAAAACCTGGGGAATGGGCATACCTTTTCAGTATGTTAATATGAAAAGCTGATTTTCAATTCTTTAGGCAAAATCTTTTTTTGCGCGGCGAAGCTTTTTTTAGGTTTTTATTCCCTAATTTTGCATTCCATTTTGTAAATCAACAGCACGGCAAAATCCGTGCGGCCTTAAAACTTCGTTTAGTATGAAACAAGGTATCCATCCGCAGAACTATCGTTTTGTTGTATTTAAAGACATGAGTAATGGTTTTTCATTCCTCAGCAAGTCGACCGCCGCTACCAAAGAAACCGTTCAGTGGGAAGACGGCAATGAGTACCCGCTGATCAAGCTGGAAATTTCAAATACTTCTCACCCTTTCTTTACCGGTAAGAATGTACTGCTTGACACCACCGGCCGTATCGACAAGTTCAAGAAGAAATACGCAAAGAAATAAAACCCTTACGGGTTTCGGAAAAAAGCCGGCCGGTCGTCCCGTCCGGTTTTTTTATTAGTTTTAAGCATGCATTCCATCCTGTTTTCCGAAGCGTATTGCCACCCGGAAAACCTTTTTCCCTTTACATTGACCCGCCGCATGCAGGATATCCGGATGGGCATATTCACCCTGCGGGAGAAATGGGAGCTGTTTCTGCAAATGCCTTCGTACGACAAATGGGAAGGCGATTACAAAGAATCGGAACGGTCACTGAAGATCGATAACGGCCTGGCAAAGGGCGGCTATTATCTTATTCACGCCAATATATTACCCGATCCCGCATTGGTAGAAGCCGTCAAAAAGCTGCTGCCCGGTGAGTTGCTGGTTCACGCGCAGGCGGGCGCCCTGGCGCTTTCCTTTACCGAACGGGAGGTAACGGGCCTTCACCAGATAAAGGTTCACCACACGGTTTCGTACGAAGCGCCCATCCGCCAGCTTGTTTATCCCTGGGATATATTCCGGCTGAACGATGATGCCATTCGTCTCGACCTGGCCCTGGTGCAGGGTTTGCGTCGGCCGGCTGCACTGTCGGCCACCAACCGGGTAATCGGTAACGGCACTGTGTTTCTTGAAGAAGGTGCAAGGGTTGAGCATTGCCTGCTGAATACGGAAACCGGGCCGGTGTATATCGGCAAAGATGCCGAGGTCATGGAAGGCTCCAGCATACGCGGGCCCTTTGCCCTGGGCGAAAAAGCGGTGGTGAAAATGGGCAGCAGGATCTATGGCGCCACTACGATCGGTCCGCAGTCGACAGCTGGCGGAGAGATCAAAAACTCGGTGATAATGGGTTATTCCAACAAAGCGCATGACGGTTACCTCGGCGATGCGGTGATAGGCGAGTGGTGTAACCTGGGCGCCGGCACCTCGGCCAGCAATGTGAAAAACAATGCAGGTGATGTGTGGGTGTATCACCCCGCCAGCGCCGGCGGGAGAGCCAATGCCGGTATGAAGTGCGGATTGCTGATGGGTGATTACAGCCGTGCAGCCATCCACACCAGCTTTAATACAGGTACGGTAGTGGGCGTTTCCTGCAATGTTTTCGGGAGCGGCCTGCTGCCGAAATACATACCCGGTTTTTCCTGGGGCACCGACGGGCTTCGCAAATATGAATTCGACAAGGCGCTGCGCGATATCCGGAACTGGAAGCAGTTAAAAAATGCGGAGCTCCTGCCGCGCGAAGAGAACATACTTAAATATATTTACGATAATTTTTAAACCAATACCAAAAAGGATGAGAAAGCAAATCGCTGCTGCTAACTGGAAAATGAACTGCACTTACCAACAGGAAGAGAATTGCTGCATGAAATTCTCAAGGCAAAACCCGCCCTGGCCAATCAGCAGCTGGTCATATTTTCGGTTCCCTTTCCTTACCTGATCATGTCGAACAGTGTAGTGGCCAACGAAAAAAACGTGAAGATCTCTGCACAGAACTGTTACCACAAAAAATCAGGGGCCTATACCGGTGAGGTGTCGGCCGAAATGCTGCAGTCGATCGGTATTCCGTATTGCATTGTCGGCCACAGCGAAAGACGCGAATATTTCAACGAAAGCAACCAGGACCTGGCAGAAAAGATCAACCTGCTGCTCAATGCCGGTATCCAGCCTATTTTCTGCTGCGGCGAAGCATTAGCAGTGCGTGAATCGGGCGGGCAAAACGAATGGGTGGCCACCCAGCTGAAAGAATCACTGTTTCACCTCACCGC
>JASGFZ010000082.1:0-11317 GCA_047605345.1 Flavihumibacter sp.
AACCAATTATACAGATGCTTGTTATTCATACGCTCCGCCACCAGGGTCGCACCAATGGTATGCTCACCAAAAGTGCGGTTGTAGTTGGCCTGCACCTGAACATTGGTATTGATATTTTTGGTTTGTTCTCGTTCACGCCAGGGGTTGGTGGCACCGCCGGTACGCTCGTAGGTATCGGTATCTTCGTGATACGTATATGCATCATACGTGTACTCCTGGTTGTTCAACAGGTGGTCAGCAATATAATAGGAATACATACCACGAAGGTTCAGACCCTTGACACCCGGCACCTGCCATTCCAGTGTATAGTTGGCCTGCAAAACTCTCCATTCCGACTTGAGCTTACCAGAGATAGCTTCATTGAGGAACGCATAGTTGGTTTCCAGGTGCTCACCCAGGTCATTCAGGTATTTGGGGTTGTCATTAGCATAGGGACGCTCCCTCGGCGTATTGCGCAATACGGCAAAACGGGATAGCCAGTAGTCATCACCGCCGGGCACACCCGGGTTTTGGCGGGTCTCGATCCGGCCATTGACCTGCACACCCATTCTCAAGCCGTTAGCTACTTTGGCCTGCACATTTGATTGCAGGTTGGAGCGGTTGAATTTATATTCGCGGCCCAATACTGAGTTCTGGTAAAGGTTTGTTGCCGACACGTAATAATTCACCTTATCATTACCACCATTGATGTTCAGGTTGGCCGAGTTTTGCGTGGCATTCTTTTTCAAGACATAATCAGACCAGTCGAAGCTGCGATACTGTTTGCCCGCCGACTCACCCTGCTTGTACTTTTCCAGTTCTTCTTTAGTAATATTCGTGCTGCCGTTGCTGTTAATCTCCGCTTCGGCGCGATAGCGCATATAATCATACGAATTGTTCAACACCTTCGGAAAGCGTGTCCAGTTCTGGATACCGGCATAACCGTCGAAGTTGATGGTATTGCGGCCAGCGGATCCTTTTTTGGTGGTAACCACCACTACACCGTTCGCCGCACGTACCCCGTAGATGGCTGCAGAACCGTCTTTCAGGATGGTAATGCTTTCGATATCATTCGGCGCCAGGTTGTTGAACTGGCCTTCATCCTGCTGGATACCGTCTATTACATAAAGAGGTGTACCCATGTTACGGATCTGGATCCGGGCGCTGGCGCCGGGCCGGCCGTCGGGCATACGGAAGGTTACACCGGGCAGCTTGCCGGCCAGGGTGCTGCTCACGGTTGAAGCTGCATGCACACGGTCAAGGTCGCGCGATGATACAGACGAAACAGCGCCCGTAATCGATTGCTTGGTTCTTGTACCATAACCTACCACCACGACCTCACCGAGGCCATTGTTGACGATCTGCATCGGCACATTAAAATCACGACGGGAACCTACCCGCAATTCGGTGGCGCTGTATCCTACCGAGCTGAAAACAAGTACAGAACGCTCGCTCTCCACCTGCAGCGTAAAGCGGCCGTCTGCACCCGTACTGGTGGCGTTCGTGGTTCCTTTTTCCGTTACGGTAACCTGGGGCAAAGGCGCGCCCACACTGTCTTTCACCACGCCGGTAACAGAAATCTTAGCAGGCTCCTGCGCAGACAGCTGCGAAAAAGTGAGGAAAAAACAGGACAGTAAATAAAGTAGCTTTTTTTGCCGTAGAAAGGGTAGCGCGGCAAACGCCCGGTTGTGCAGAAATAACCTGGAAACGGTCTTCATACAGCAATCAATTGTTGGTTAAAAATGGTTGTAATCGTTTACATAATCCAAAAACTTGTCTATTTTTAGACTATCATGTGAAGGTTGCGCCTTTTCCCCACTTCACTGATTCGATGCGTATCAAACTTTTTTCAAATTGTTACATCCGAAGCGAACCATTGCATTGCTGCTTGCCATACTGCTGCTGTGTTACGGAAAAGCTGCGCTCGCCCAGCATTATTATTTCCGTCACTACCAGGTAGAAAATGGCCTGCCGAACAATACAGTCAACTGTATCCTGCAAGACAGCAGCGGCTTCATGTGGTTCGGCACCAAAGAAGGCCTCTGCCGTTTCGATGGTTATCATTTCCGGAAAATCATGCACAGCCGGCCCGGCGCCGGCCTCCCCGGCACCGAATTCATCACCAGCCTGTACCTCGATAAAAAAGGCCGGCTCTGGTCGGGCAGCAACCACGGCGTTTTTTATTACGATGAAAAAAAGGAAGAGCTGCTGCCCCTGATCGATTCGGTGGCAGGCATCACTTCCATCACTGAAGACGGCAGCGGCCAGCTCTGGTTTACCAACGCCTTCAATCTCTACCGCTATAATTTCGACAGCAACAAACTGACCGCCTATCCATCATCGGCCTATTTTCAAACCCGCCATGTTTGCGCCACACCCAATGGCACCATACTCGCTTCTACCATCAACGGCATAGTGGCTGAATACCTGCCTGCAACAAACAGCTTCAAAGCGTATGACCTGTTCGATCACTCGCCGCCACCCGTATCCAAATGGATCCAGTGCTCCAAAGCCATCAACGACAGCCTGGTACTGGTGGGTACCTCCAACCAGGGAATGAAAGAGCTCAACCTCCACACCGGCCGCTATACCGACCTGCTGATGACCAATGCAGGAAAGACCAGCCTGTTTGTTCGCGAGATACTGGAATACGAACCCGGCATATTCTGGCTGGCAACCGAACTGGGACTCTTCATCCTGAACCGGAACAACAACCAGGTGCAATCCATTGTCAAAAAACCGGGCAACCCCTATTCGCTGTCAGACAATGCCGTGTACACGCTCTGCAAAGACCACGAAGGCGGTATCTGGGCCGGCACTTTTTTCGGCGGCGTCAATTATTTCGCCAAACAGTTTACCGCGTTTGAAAAATATTTTCCCGACAACAGCCTTCAATCCATACAGGGTAACTCGGTGCGCGAGATCACTGCCGACGCATACGGCCATTTATGGGTGGGTACCGAAGATGCCGGCCTCACCCGCATCGACCTGGCCACCGGTAAAATGCTGACCTACCTGCCCGACGGAAAACCCGGCAGCATTTCCTACTCCAATATACACGGGCTCGCCGCCATCGGTAATAACCTGTGGATCGGCACTTTTGAACACGGGGTGGACAAGATGGATATAACCACGGGACGGGTGATCAAACACTACGCGGTAGACAGCAACCGCAGCTACCTGAAAAGCAATTTTATCCTCAGCTTTCTCCAAACAAAAAACGGCCGGCTCTATGCAGCCACCAGCAACGGTTTTGTGGTGTACGATCCGGTGGCAGATAATTTCCGCCCGGCACCCGGCGCACCCGAATCGGGCTTTCTCCCCACTACCCTCGAAGACCACCGCGGTACGATCTGGATCGGCGGCAACAACATAGGGCTTTTTGCATATGACCCCGATAAAAAAATGAGTACGCTGTACGCCTTCGACGCCGGCAAAAAGCAAACCATATCGAGCAACCTGGTCAATGCCTTGTATGAAGACGACCGGAACCGTTTGTGGATTGCCACCGACGGCGGCGGCATCTCGGTGCTGGAGCCCGACCGGAAAACTTTTTCCTATTACAATACCGATGCCGGGCTGCCCAGCAATTTTGTTTTTAAAGTGATCCAGGACCGGCAGGGGCTTATGTGGGCAACCACTTCCAAGGGGCTGGTAAGCATCGATCCCGAAAATAGTAACGTACAGGTATATACGCAGTCGAACGGCCTGCTGAACGATCAGTTCAATTACCATTCGGGTTATATGCATACCGACGGCAGCCTTTACTTCGGCAGCATCAGGGGCATGATTCATTTCCAGCCCGGGAATTTCTCGCGAAATGAATACCGGCCCAACCTCTACATCACCGGCCTGCAGGTCATGAACAAAGACATGCAGATCGACAGCAACGTACTTTGCCAGTCGATCCTCTTTACACCCAAAATAACGCTGCCGCACAACCAGTCGTCGATCAGCCTTGATTTTGCGGCGCTGAGCTTTACCTCTCCGCAAACCACGGTGTACCGCTATAAGCTGGATGGCGCCGATAAAGACTGGACCGAGCTCAGCACCAACCGTAAAGTGTATTTTACCAATCTTTCGCCGGGCAACTATACGTTTCGTGTGCAGGCAGCGATCAACGGCGACTGGACGGGCATTGAAAAGCAATTGCAGATCGCCATCCTGCCTCCCTTCTGGGCCACTGCCTGGGCCAAGATAATATACGGCCTGATGGCGGCGGCCGTTTGCCGGTATGTGCTCCAGGATTATCACCGCCGCACACAGCTTAAGAAAGAAAAAGAAATCTACGACTCCAAAATCGAGTTCTTTACCAATGTGGCCCATGAGATCAGAACGCCACTGACATTGATCAAGGGCCCCCTGGATAATATCATGGAGCAGGCCGGCCAGTATCCCGACATCACCGAAGACCTTGAAGTCATGGATAAGAATACCAACCGCCTGCTTGCACTGGTATCGCAAATACTGGATTTCAGGAAAACGGAAGCGAAAGGGTTCCGGCTGGAGTTCAGCCATGAAAATATTTCAGCGCTGCTGCGGGATAGCTTTACCAGCTTTCAATCGCTGGCGAAGAAAAAATCACTCTGCTTTGAGCTGTCGGTCCCTGCTGACGATCTCTACGCCTATGTAGACGAAGAAGCCCTGCAGAAAATCTTCAGCAACCTGCTCAGCAATGCCGTAAAATATGCGGATAAAACGGTTCATATCCGGCTGTCGGCCGAACGGACAAGTGCCTGTTTCCAGGTCGAATGCCTGAACGACGGTGCGCTGATTCCCGCCGACATGCATGAACGCATATTCGAACCCTTTTTCCGGCTGAAAGACAGCCACCGGCAGAAGGGAACCGGCGTGGGTCTCAGCCTCGCGCGTTCCCTGGCCGAATTGCTGCACGGGCAGCTGCTGCTGGCAGAACCGGTGCACAACATGAACCGTTTTTTACTGATCGTACCATTGGAACAGAAAATAGCCGAACATAACAGCCTGCCTGCCACAGGCTCATTGCAAACCATTTAAAGCTACTGTATGCTGCCTGCCATTTTACTGATCGACGACGAAGAAGAAATACTGGATTTCCTGCAAAGAATCCTCAAAACAAAGTACCAGGTTTTTCGCGCGGCCAATGGCCCCGAAGCGCTTCAGCTTTTACAGGAAGAAGCCATTCAGCTGGTGGTGAGCGACGTGATGATGCCCGGAATGGATGGTTTTGAATTGTGCCGGAAAATCAAGTCAGACATCGAACATTCGCATGTGCCGGTGATCCTGCTAACGGCAAAGAATACCCTACAGGCGAAGATTGAAGGCCTCGAGCTCGGCGCCGACGCCTATATTGAAAAGCCTTTTTCCAAAGAACACCTGATGGCGCAGATCGCCAGCCTGCTCAGCAACCGGAATATGATCCGCGAATATTTTGCTGCCTCTCCGCTGATACATATCAAAAGCATAGCCCATTCGAAAGCCGATGAGCGCTTCCTGGAGCAGCTCAATGACGAGATCTGCCGGCATATAGAAGACCTGGACCTGGACGTGGAGAAGCTGGCGCGCATCATGAACATGAGCCGCATCACGCTATACCGCAAGATCAAAGCGGTATCAGACCTGACGCCGCTGGAGCTGATCAATATCACCCGCCTTAAAAAAGCCGCCACCCTGCTCGCCGAAGGAGATCACAAAATCTACGAAATAGCAAATATGATGGGCTTCAGCTCGCAAAGCAATTTTGCGCGCAATTTCCAGAAGCAGTTCAACATGACACCCACCGATTACATGCACACGAAGCAATCGGAGGGGCGGCACACAGTGTAACTCTTTGCGTCATTGCTCCTTTGCGGTCTCTGCGTGAAAAAAAGCGTTGCATGCAAGCGTGCTGTTTGCTTCACGCAGAGACCGCAAAGGAGCAATGACGCAAAGGAATTATTTGATATTCAATCGCTCCCACACCAGGTCGGCCATTGCCCGGCCCTCGGTGAGTCCGTATTCGATAGCGGGCCGGTAATGGATGCCGCCGTACATGCGGCTGATTGCCGCTTCTTCGGCAGCTGCATTAAATGAAGTGAAAGAACGGGGCTCCAGCCCGAATTCCATTTCGGTATCGTCGGTAAACGCGAACGGGTCACCAAAGAAGGCGGTTAATATCCTGGACGCTGCCGCCGGGATAACACTATGGCCGCTGGTATATTCGGGGAAAGGCGGCGTTCGCAGCATGGGCAGCCAGTCGCCATCAATGTAGTTATTGATATAAGTTTCGGGATGGGTCACATTGCTCCTGTACTTCCCGGCCCGGCAAATGATAAATGTGTCGGCCAGCGTTACGCCCACCACCGCATAGGCCTGCAGGCTGCGGGCCATATCGGCCTTTGCCTGCCGGCAGGCCACCGCGGTAATGTTCATCCAGTGCCCGCCGGGCGAAATCTTTTTCGTTGCAAACATCACGTGCCCCTTCACATTCATTTTGAAAGGATTGCAATCCCAGAAATTGGCAATGAGCGTCTGCTCTTCTGTCAGCTGCCTGCTTTGGGTGTACACTTCGTTCACCATCTCATAAAAAGCTGTTCCTTTTTCGGTAGAAAAGGGCGGAATAACGGGCGGCTTGAACTACTGTGCCGAATCGATCACAAAGGTGCGCATCTGCTCCCAATGCGGTTCCACCGCCTTCATATAGGCAGGCCCCGTTGGCTTCCAGGTCGACGGATCATCGGTTACTTCGTAGCGGGGCATAGAGCGGGTTTCCTTGTACCTGTCTTTCGCTACCTGCTCGCCGAATAATTTTGATCGCTGCCAAACATCATTCGGCGCCTGCTTTTTGAACGCAGTCATAAGCGCATCGTCGTATCGCCGCAGGCTGTCTTCCGATACCACCATTGCTTTTCCTACCAGCAACAGCGCATGGCAGGCGGCAATGGTATAGTTGTATTTTTTGCCCGGCTCGGGGCTGGCAACGGCAGTGAACCCGCGCAGCTGGTTTACCAGCGATACATACCCGGGATGGGCATGCCGGCCCGCTTCGTAGCCGGCAACGGAAATATAAGCATAGGTTCTGCTGGCAACCGGTGGCGAAAACACATCGTGTACAATGATGTCGGTCACTTTTTTAACGGCACGGTGAACTGCCTCGGCATCGGTTGCCTGGGCCGTGCTTCGTAAGCCGCCGCCCAGCAAAAGAAATAAAAAAGCAAGCGTTCTCATCGGCTCAAAATTAAGCATTCACCCGTCGGGAAATCCCGACGGGTGGAAAGTTTACGGCAGCCAGAAATCAAAAGGCTCGTCGCGCAAAGTGGCCAGGGTACCGTTGCGCAGTACCAGCTCGGCCACCTGGATAGAGCTGCGTTTCATCGCATAAAGAATATTACCGTTGGCACCGGGACCGCCATCGTCGGTATGTTTTTTCCGGCCAGGATGCGTGAAATAAAAGATATAGGCCTTATCGCCCGTTACCACTACGTCGGCATGCGCGCCCTGCGGACTGTCATCCTTTCGCTTACCCACACCGTCGAGCAGCCGGCCCTGCTTCTCCCATTTGCGGGCATCGGCGCTTTTATACAGGCGCTGCCCGGCCCATTCGTCGGTGATCATCCAGTAAGCACCTTTAAAGAAAAACGCTTTCGGCCCTTCGTGCGGGTCGCCGCCAATGGCAGGCTCGGGCGCTATCGTCCACTGTTTCAGGTCGTTGCTTACGCCGGTCATCGTTACCGATCCCTTCGACTGGTCTTTGTACCAGATATGCCACTTGCCATCGGCCAGCTTCATGAAACAGGGATCGATCACCGATTCAGACGACAGCTTCAGGTCGCCTTCATGCTTCCAGTTCCAAAGGTCACTGCTGGTGTAGCGGGTAATAATGGCCTTGCCGCCCCAGTGGTTCCGCACACCCCTGATATAGGCCACAAAAAGATGATACACACCGTTTTCCATTACAATATCGGGCGCCCAGAAAGTATTCATGCCTTCCTCAAATTCCAGGTTCAGCGCGCCCTTGTACACCCAGGTTTGCCCATGGTCTTTCGACACCGCCACGCCGATGGCCGTACCATAGCAGTACGCCACATCGGCCGTTTCCACATTGGCGCGGCGCTGGGTGTAAAACATCCACCATTCCTTCCGCGCGGGATGATAGATCACCGTGGGATCGGCCGCACCGTCGTATAAAGGATCGCGGTAAAGCGGCGCCGGCGCGCTGCGCGATTGCGCCGAAGCGGCAGAAAAGACCAGGGATAAAGCAAGCAACAGAAAAATATTCCGCATAGATTTGGGTTGAGAACACCTAAAAATAATCGCCTGCTGCTATTACCCGGCACTACGATACAGATTGAATAAGTTTTGATATTATACAAAGACTGTTTGTCCTGTTTTCTTTACGACTGCTGAGCGTTCTGCTGTTGTGCTTGTCGGCCGGCGTCGCCACTACAGCCTCCGGTCAAAACGGCCGGTAATCCGCTTTTCAAATTGCGCGATCCCAAGCTATCGGGTATCCAGTTTGCCAACCGGCTTACGGAAAGCGACTCACTGAATATCCTGAACCAGGCCAATATTTACAACGGCGGCGGTGTGGGCATCGGCGATTTCAACAACGACGAGTTGCCCGATATCTACTTTGCCGGCAATATGGTATCGAACAAATTGTACCTCAACAAGGGGAACCTGAAATTCCAGGATATTACGGCAGCCAGCGGCACCAACGGCAACAGGCACCGGAGCACCGGCGTTTCGGTAGTGGATATCAATGCCGACGGGTGGCTGGACATATATGTTTCCTGTTCTTTCAGAAGCGATGCCAGGCTGCGTACCAACCTGCTCTATATCAACCAGGGGTTGAATAAAGACGGCATTCCGCAGTTCAAAGAAAGCGCTGCTGCCTACGGGCTCAACGATACCGGCTTCAGCACGCAGGGTATTTTCTTCGACTACGACAACGACGGCGATCTTGACTGTTACCTTGTTACCAACGAGCTCAACGATCCCAAAAACACCCATCCGCTACCGGCCCAAGGTCACCGACGGATCGGCGCGCAATACCGACCGCCTTTATCGCAACAACGGCAATAACACCTTCACCAATGTGTCGGCCGAAGCCGGCATACTTATAGAAGGCTGGGGGCATGCCGTATGCGTAAGCGATTTCAACAACGACGGATGGCCTGATATATACGTTGCCAACGATTTTATATCAAACGACCTGCTCTATATCAACAACCGTAACGGAACATTCACCAATCAGCTGGAAGCTTATTTCCGGCACACCGCATGGAATGCGATGGGCACGGCCATGGCTGATCTAAACAACTACGGGCTGCCCGATATGGTATCGCTCGAAATGCTGCCGGAAAAAAACCTGCGCAAGAAGAGAATGCTCAGCGGCAATGAATACTATCATTATTTCAACAGCCAGAAATACAACTATACCCACCAGTATGTAAGAAATGTACTGCAACTCAATCGCGGTACCAGTCCCGACGGTCGTGCCGTATTCAACGACATCGGTTACCTGAGCGGTATTTTTGAAACCGACTGGAGCTGGTGCCCCCTGATTGCCGATTTCGATAACGACGGCTTGCGCGACCTGGTGATCAGCAACGGCCTTCCGCGCGATGTAACCGATCTCGACTACGTTACCTTTAACAGCGGGCAGGGCGGAACCGGCGGCAAATACAAACTCGCCATGGTCGATTCACTGCCCATTGTGAAACTGCCCAACTACTCCTTCAAAAATAAAAACGGTATTGAGTTCGAGAACAGCTCTGTGAACTGGGGTTTTACCCAACCCTCGTTCTCTAACGGTGCCGCCTATGCGGACCTCGACAACGACGGCGATCTCGATATCGTGGTCAACAACATCAACGATATTGCTTTCGTATATGAAAACCGGCTGAACCAATTGCAGCCCGCTGCTATGAACAACTGCTTATCGGTACGTTTTGAAGGCAACAGTCCCAACCTGCAGGCACACGGCGCCACCCTGCGCGTATATGCCGGCGGCCGGCAATATTATTACGAACACCAGCCCTGTGCGGGTTATCTGTCGACCGTAACCAGTGTAGCCTGGTTCTCTACGGGTAATGCCACCGTTGATTCGCTCCGCGTGCGATGGCCCGACGGCAGCAGCCAGCTGCTGACCAATATTCCCGCCAACAGCAAACTCGTGTTGAAGCAAAAAGATGCCACCGGCAACGACCGGCATCCGCAGGAAGACATGGGGCTATTGCTCTTTGATGCCGACAGCGATGGCGACCTGTACCTGTATGCTGTAAGCGGCAGTTATGAGATAGCACCGAACAGCGCAGCGAGCCAGGACATTTTATACATCAACGACGGCAACGGTTATTTCACGGCAAGCAGCTCTGCCCTGCCGCGCGATTTCAGTAACGGCTCGTGCGTGAAGGCGGCCGACTTCGACGGCGACGGCGATATCGATTACATCGCCGGCAACCTGGGGCTCAATTCCAATTACAAAGCCAGCCCGCAGGAACCCTTGCAGCTCTATGCAAAAGACTTCGACGATAATGGGCTGCTCGATCCCTTTGTGTTCGGATACGGGTTGGCTGAAGACGGTAGCCGGAAACCCTTTCCCATATCTTCCACGGCGATTTTATCGGGGCGTGCGAAATCTGTATCCCTGCTTGTCCAGCAAACCATTTTGTTCACAGTAAGCCAATGTGTTCATGTAGTTACGAAAGCCACTCTGCTGATTTCCGGTTACATTGACTTTTACTTTTCCAGGTTTCTGAAACTGTGCGAAATAATATGGTTCACAAACCTCATCTTCACAAAATAAAATAAAGGTATTTGTCTGAAGGGCCGATACCGATGTTCGGGCGGTCCGGTTGCTCAATCTTCGTAGGGAAAAGCCTCGGTCGCTCATCGTCTGAAAAAAAATACGTGTGGCGATAAATCGTCTGATCTGCTGTGATAAGGCGCCATTATATGCAGAAACAAAACTCAAAAAAAGTGTATTGAACCGCAGGTTATCCAGGGGAAGCCGGTGTCCTTCTTCAAACCTTTCTTTATTACATTCAATTTCACTTTCCGTCCTTTTAAAGTACCATGTTTCATTTTTCTCAGCAGGCCCAAATAGCCATTCCTGAAAAACACCACCACCCTTATCTAATGTAAACCCATACCTGTATTTCTTCTGATCAATTAAAAGTTGGACCTGGAAAAAACCGACCTGATTGGTATCGATACTGCTTAGCCGAAAGGGCTCGGCCGCAAATTCAAGGGCCGCTTCATCTTCCAAAGAAGTCCTTACAAGTTTGCAAAACACAGCCAGCCCTTTAATAAGGTAGGACTTTCCGCTTCCGTTAGCCCCATAAAGTCCTACCGTCTTTAAAACTTCCTCACCTCC
>JASGFZ010000083.1:0-11203 GCA_047605345.1 Flavihumibacter sp.
CCGCGATTGCCAGGCTAAACCGATCCAGTCCTCTTATCGTATTCAGCCGTTGACGCATACTGTTCAGCGATTTAGAAGGTACCGGATAGCCAGCTCATAACCCTGCAATCCCAACCCGGTGATGGTGCCGGCGGCTTTCGCCGACACATGCGAAATTTGCCGGAAGGGCTCGCGGGCGTGTACATTGCTGATATGCACTTCCACCACAGGCGCTTTGACGGCAGCGATGGCGTCGCCAATGGCAACACTGGTATGTGTATAGGCAGCGGGGTTCAGCACAATGCCATCGGTACTGAAACCGGCTTCCTGTATGGCGGTAACCAGCTCGCCTTCCACATTACTCTGGAAACAGCTGAGGCTAAGCTCGGGGAAGCGGGCTTTCAGCGACGCGAAATAGCTGTCAAAATCGGTTGATCCGTACACGCCCGGCTCGCGCTTGCCGAGCAGGTTGAGATTAGGGCCGTTGATGATGGCAATCTTTTTCATGGCTGTTGTTTTATTTACCCATCGGGAATTCCCGACGGGTGGAATCAGGATTTGTGTTCCCGGATCAATTGCAGGAACTCGTCGAACAGGTAGCGGCTGTCGTGCGGGCCCGGTGTGCTTTCGGGATGGTACTGCACGGAAAAGGCCGGCTTGCCCTTGATCCTGATGCCTTCAATGGAATGATCGTTCAGGTTCTGGTGCGTGATCTCGATATGATCGGCACGGCGCACGGCTTCGGGATCTACACCGAACCCATGGTTCTGGGTGGTGATCTCGCATTTGCCGGTTACCAGGTTCTTCACGGGATGGTTAAGCCCGCGGTGGCCGTGGTGCATTTTGAAGGTAGGAATATCGTGCGCCAGCGCCAGTAGCTGGTGCCCCAGGCAAATACCGAATACGGGTTTGTTGTCGGCCACCAGCGCTTTCACTGTTTCGATGGCATAGGGCATGGCGGCGGGATCGCCGGGACCATTGGAAAAAAAATAACCATCGGCGTTGAACGCCCTGATCTGCTCAACCGGTGTTTTTGCCGGGTGCACACGCACATAAGCGCCGCGGTCAACCATACATTTCAGGATATGCTCCTTTACTCCGTAATCAAGCACGCCAATGCGGATCTCACTGTTGGGGTCGCCGCATTCGTACACTTTTTCAGTACTCACTTTGCTGGCCAGCTCCAGGCCATCCATCGAAGGCACCTGGGACAGCTGGCGCTTCAGTTCTTCCACATCGCTGGTTTCGGAAGAGATGATGCAGTTCATGGCACCCTTGGTACGCACCAGGGCAGTCAGGGCGCGGGTATCGACCCCTTCGATGGCAACGATATGGTTCGCCTTCAGGTAATCGTCGAGCGAACCTTCGGCGAGGCGCCGGCTGAACTGTTCTTCCAGGTTGCGGGCAATAATACCACGCACTTTCACCGAGCCGGATTCCACATCTTCTTCTTTCACGCCGTAGTTGCCTACGTGTACGCTATTCATGATAATGATCTGACCGTAATAGCTGGGATCGGTAAATACTTCCTGGTAGCCGGTCATGCCGGTGTTAAAACAAAGTTCGCCGGTAGTGGTACCGATGGCACCGAATGCCTGGCCATAATGAACCGAGCCATCTTCTATCACAAGTATGGCCTGGCGGGGTGTTGAATTAGGCATGGATGGGTGGGAAAATTTTCGCAAATATCACAAAAAAAAGCAGAACGGAAACCCATTCTGCTTTTATGTGGAAATCATTATTCAATTGTTTTACTCGGCTGCTTTTTCTTCCGTTTTTTCAGCAGGCGCTTCAGCGGCGGGTGCTTCGGCAGCAGCGGCTTTTTTACCACCACCACGACGCGTACGCTTAGCGGGTTCTGCTTTCGCAACGGTTTCTTTACCGTACACCTCATTAAAGTCGACCAGCTCGATCAGGGCCTGTTCGGCATTGTCACCAGGGCGAATGCCCAGTTTGATGATGCGGGTATAGCCACCGGGACGGCCGGCTACTTTACCGGCAATGGCACCGAACAGCTCGCTAACGGCTTCCTTGTTCTGCAGGTAGCTGAACACCACGCGGCGGTTGTGGGTATCATTGCTTTTTGCCTTGGTCACCAACGGTTCGAAAAACACCCGCAGGGCTTTCGCCTTGGCGAGGGTGGTAACGATGCGTTTGTGTTCGATCAGGCTGATAGACAGGTTGGCGAGAAGGGCTTCGCGGTGTGCCTTCTTACGGCCGAGGTTGTTGATTTTGTCTCCGTGACGCATGACGATTTGTTTTTACCGGTCGCACCGTGTCAGGAATTGCGACCTACGAGTTAAAAATTCAAAAGTTAACAGTCAAAAGTCAAAACCCGGGGGTGCTGACTTGTTGACTATATTCAGTCTTCTTTGTCGATACCGAGTTTGGCGAGGTCCATGCCGAAGCTGAGGCCACGCTCGTGAAGCACCTGCTCGATTTCGGCGAGGGATTTCTGGCCGAAGTTGCGGAACTTCATCAGGTCTTCCTGCTCGTACTGAACCAGCTCGCTGAGCGAGTTGATCTTCGCCGCTTTCAGGCAATTGAAAGCACGCACGGAAAGATCGAGGTCTTCCAGCGGGGTCTTCAGCACCTTGCGCAGCTGCAGCGTCTGCTCATCTACCAGGTCTTCTTTTTTCTCTTCCTTGTTATCGAAAGTGATGTTTTCGTCGGTGATGATCATCAGGTGCTGGATCAGGATGCGTGAAGCCTGCTTCACCGCTTCTTCGGGATGAATGGTACCGTCGGTAACCACATCCATCACCAGTTTTTCGAAGTCGGTACGCTGCTCAACGCGGGTGTTTTCCACGCTGTATTTCACGTTCTTGATCGGCGTATAGATAGAGTCGATGGGAATAAAGCCCAGCGGCGCATCTTTCTGTTTGTTTTCTTCGGCGGGTACATAGCCGCGGCCTTTACCAATGGTCAGTTCGATCTCCAGCTTGGAAGAAGGATCCATGGTACAGATCAGCTGATCGGGGTTCATGATCTGGAAGCTTTGGGTGCCTTCCTGGATCATCCCGGCAGTGAATTCGCTCTTACCCTTGATGTGCAGAACGATCTTTTCATTCACCGCGTCGGTATCAACCACCTTCTTGAAGCGAACCTGCTTCAGGTTGAGGATGATATCGGTCAGGTCTTCGGTTACCCCCTTGATGGTGGCAAATTCATGTTCAGCCCCTTCAATTTTGATCCCTACAATTGCAAAACCTTCCAGTGAGCTGAGCAGTACACGACGGAGGGAGTTACCGATCGTAACACCAAAGCCGGGCTCCAGGGGACGGAATTCGAATTGCGCTTCAAAATCATTTGCTTTCTGCAATACGATTTTGTCGGGTTTCTGAAAGTTTAAAATGGCCATTTGTATGTACTATTTGTGTTTGTAGATGGAAGAAACGGGTTATACCCTATTACTTGGAATACAATTCAACGATCAATTGCTCCTTGATGTTCTCCGGAACACTCTCCCGCTCGGGATAAGCGATGAATGTACCGGTCATCTCTGTTTCATTCCAATCGAGCCAGTTGTATTTCTGGTTTTTGCCACGCACCTGGCTGGTCAGTCCGCTTTTACCGGTAGAAGCCGGCTTGAAGCTTACCTGGTCGCCCGGTTTCAGTTGATACGAAGGAACATTCACCACGGTACCGTTCACCATGATGTGTTTGTGGCTCACGAGCTGGCGGGCAGCGGGCCGTGAGGGGGCGATGCCGAGGCGGAATACCGCGTTGTCGAGACGGGCTTCCAGTAATTTGATCAGGTTTTCACCGGTAACACCTTTACGGCGGGCAGCTTCTTCAAACGTGCTGCGGAACTGGCGTTCCAGTACACCATACGTGTATTTGGCTTTTTGCTTTTCGCGCAGCTGCAGGGCGTATTCGCCGAGGCTTTTGCGTTTGCGGGCAGCACCATGCTGACCGGGAGGGTTGCTGTTCTTGTTCAGCCATTTCCCGTTGCCGAGAATGGGCTCACCGAAAATCCTTGAAATCTTGGTCTTGGGACCTGTGTAACGTGCCATTTGAGACTGATTTTTTAGTTACGGTACAGCATCGGTAAAAATCTAAAATGAATGCTGCACCCAGGTTATGAAAAATCCGGAACCCAAAGCTGGCTGGCCTTGGGTTCCGGTACGTTGTTTATGCTTATACGCGGCGCTTTTTGGGCGGGCGGCAGCCGTTGTGCGGCAGCGGTGTTATGTCTTTGATCATCACTACCTCGAGACCGGATTGTGACAGCGAACGAATCGCTCCTTCACGGCCGGAACCGGGGCCTTTCACGAATACATCCACGCGCTTCAGACCTGCATCCAGGGCTGTTTTAGCAGCGTCGGCGGCGGCCATCTGGGCGGCATAGGGTGTGTTCTTTTTAGAACCCTTGAAACCCATCTTACCGGCAGAAGACCAGGAAATCACCTGTCCGTTCTTGTTGGTCAGGCTGATGATGATGTTGTTGAAGGTGGCGCTTACATGCGCATCGCCATAGGCATCCACCTTAACGATCCGCTTTTTGGTTGCGGCCTTACCACCTTTAGCACTTGCTTGTTGTTTTGCCATTGCAATTTGTAGGTAATCTTTAAAAATTGGTTCCCGGAAAAACCGATTTCCGGTCGTGCTGTCCCTCCCCCTCCTAAGCTGGATCCGGCGACAGAACTATGTCTTACTTCTTAGGAGCTTTCTTTTTACCAGCAACTGTTTTGCGTTTACCTTTACGGGTACGGCTGTTGGTCTTGGTACGCTGACCACGCAACGGCAACCCTTTACGGTGACGCAAACCACGGTAGCAGGCGATGTCAAGCAAACGCTTGATGCTCATCTGCACCTCAGAACGAAGCTGACCTTCCACCTTCAGTTCATCATTGATGATGTTACGGATAGCTGCCTGTTCGTCGTCGTTCCACTCATGAACTTTTTTGTCAACGGAAATGCTGGCTTTGTTCAGAATGTACTGGGCAGTCGAACGGCCGATACCGAAGATGTAGGTGAGGCCTATCTCCCCTCTTTTGTTTTTTGGTAAATCCACACCGGCAATACGAGCCATAATTGGTTTCTATTTTCTATTTAACTAAAAAACAAACTGATAAAATTAACCCTGGCGCTGCTTGTAACGGGGGTTCTTCTTGTTGATGATGTACAGCTTTCCCTTCCTCCGCACGATCTTGCAATCAGCGCTGCGCTTCTTAATGGATGCACGAACTTTCATGACGCTTTATTATTTATACCTAAAAATTATCCTTCCTCTCGACAAATCGTAGGGACTCATCTCCACGCCCACCTTATCACCCGGTAAGATGCGGATATAGTGCATTCTCATTTTTCCCGAAATGGTGGCCAGTATTTCATGGTCGTTCTGCAGTTTCACCTTGAACATCGCATTCGAAAGTGCTTCCACAATAATTCCATCCTGTTTAATGAGTGCTTGTTTTGCCATACAGATTTTGGGAGCGCAAAGATAGGGATAAATCTGTTAAATAGTAAAAAAACAGATTTTTTCCGCGCGAAGCGGCAAATATAGTGCAAAATAATGGTTCAGAACCGGTTAGGGAGCTATTTCCGGGACAGCTCCACCTTGGTCATGGCGTAGTAATGGTTCTGCAGCTGGTGTACGAAAATGGGTTGTTTGATATGCCGGCGGTCTTCACGGTACCAGATCTCGAAATCATCGAAAGCGCCTTCGCGGTCGAGCTGGATCCGGAACGCGCCTTTTTTGTATTTCACCGACCCGTTGCCGGGATTGGTCTCTTTCTCAAATTGCAGCTTATCCAGCTGGGCTTCCGTCAGCGGAATGGGTTGCAAGTCTTCGGGCTTGAACCAGAAATCCTGTGTTTCCGTTTGCACACACACCTCTTTGTCTTCCTTGTTCAGTTCATTGACAATGCCTTCCCAAAGTTCTCCTTCATAATTGGCGTACACGTAATCGCCTGGTGCGAGGTCGCTGATTTTGATCATATGACAACTGTTTATGGTAGCCTAATATAAGGAAATTTTCAGCCAAAAGCAGGTTCGGCCCTTCAAATGCACTATGTTCGGCGCGCAATATGGTACCATGACGAAAATAGGATTGTTTTCAGATACCCACGGCTGGCTCGACGACGCTATTTTCCGGGGCCTCGAAAACTGCGACGAGCTCTGGCATGCGGGCGATTTCGGAACCATCGCCATCGCCGAAGCATTGCAGCAGCAGACCGGCCTGCCGCTGCGCGGCGTGTACGGTAATATCGACGGGCAGGACATCCGCAGCGTTTACCCCGAATCACTGGCCTTCCGGGTTGAAGACCTGCCTGTTTTCATGCAGCACATCGGTGGTTACCCGGGCAGGTATGCGCCGGGCGTCAAAAAAAGATTGCAGGAAACCGGCGCCCGGCTTTTCATCAGCGGCCATTCCCATATCCTGAAAATACAATTCGACCCCGCCCTGCAATGCCTGCACATCAACCCCGGCGCCGCGGGGCACCACGGCTGGCATACCGTGCGCACGCTGGTGAAATTCACCGTAGACGGCGACCAGGTGAAAGACTGCCAGGTAGTGGAAATGGGGCGGCGCGGCCGCCAGTAATTTTACATACCGGGAAAAAGCGACCGCGCTATCGCTTCGCGGAACGGCCAGGGAATCGTGGCGAGTATGATCAGCAACGCTACCAGCAGCAGGTAAAAGGCTTTCTTATGTGCCGCCGTGCCCGCAGTAGCCGGTTTTCCGGCGCTTCGCGCAATGGTAATCAGCACCACCGCTACCAGCATGCCGAATACATGTTCTACCGCAAAAAAACGGTACACTGCCGTACGCATCACTTCACCCATACCCAGGTTGCTGATATTTTTCAAACCCATCGGTCCCGCAAACCACAAAATCAGCCCTACCAGCAGGTTGGTATGTGTAAAGATCATCAGCAACAGGTCGGTTTTCCTGTCTTTGGCCGTGTACGCATTTTTATCTTTCAGGCCATTGAGGTGCCGTATGATGGCAATAACCAGGAAAATCAGGATCAGCCAGCGCAGCAGGCTGTGGAGATGAACGAGTCCGGTGAGCATAGTGTTAATTCAAGAGTCAAAAATCAAAAGGCAAAAATAGTTGCTGGAGGTGGATGTTGGCGCATTAAAATTGGCGTGCTATTCGATCCAGTCGGCGATGAAAATATTTGTGTCGCGGGTGCCGCCGTTGTTGCGGTTGGAACAGAAAACAAATTTCTTTCCATCGTAGCTGAACATCGGGAAGGCGTCGAAACCTTTATCGCGGCTGATCTTTTGCACCGCGCTGCCGTCGGCATTCATGGTGTACAGGTTGAACGGAAACCCGCGTTTGTATTCATGGTTGGAAGCGAATAAAATACGTTTACTATCCGGCATGAAGATGGGCGCCCAGTTGGCATTGCCGAGCCGGGTGATCTGCTGCTGGTTGCTGCCGTCGGCATTGGCAGTGTACACTTCCATATTGGTGGGTGCTACCAGGTGTTCGGCCAGTAATGATTTGTATTCGGCGATCTCTTCTTCGGTTTTGGGCCGGCTGGCGCGCCAGATGATCTTTTTACCGTCGGGACTGAACCAGGCGCCGCCATCGTAGCCTACCGTGTGGGTGATGCGTTTTTCGGTACCGGTGGCCAGGTCCATGATATAGAGCTCCAGGTCGCCGTCTTTATCGCTGGTATAGATCATCTTTTTACCGTCGGGTGAAAGCGTTGCCTCGGCATCGTAGCCTTTGGCATGGGTAAGTTGTTTAACGATCTTACCCGAAGTATCGGCCAGGAAAATGTCATAGCTGTCGTACAAAGGCCAGATGTATTTGTTGCCGTATTTGGCACGGTCTACCGCCGGCGGGCAATCATCGCTGCCCAAATGGGTGGAAGCATATATAAAGTGTTTCCCGTCGGGCAGAAAATAGGCGCAGGTGGTGCGGCCCTTTCCGGTGCTGACAAGCCGCGGGCGAAAAGGTTCATCGGCAGTGGCCGGCACTTTGGCGATATAGATCTGGTCGCACGGAATACCTTCTTTGGGATTTGTTTTCTGAAAGATCAGGTATTTGCCGTCGTAGCTGAAATAGGCTTCGGCATTGTCGCCGCCGAAGGTCAGCTGGCGGATATTTTTAAAATGGGTTTCTTCGGGATAATGCAGGGTGTCGGCCGCGCCGTGATTCGGTTGTGCATAACCGGTAACGGCGGCGATGGCTAGCAAAAAAGAAAAACTCAGTCTCATGGCGGTATATTGGCCCGCAAGTTACCTGTTATTTGCCATCCCGCCGAAAACCATAGCTTTGCGCGATGAAATGGCCCTACCAGGCAGGCTTTGTCATAGTACTGGCGATCAGCGCCTGTAACAGCAGCGACCATCCCGGCAACGCTGCTGCCGGCAGCGACCTGCTTGCCCGCCCCCCTTACGAGAGCATTTCCGACAGCATACGCAGCGATCCGAAAAACGCCTTGCTGTACCAGGAGCGCGCTTCGCGGCTGATGGCCAATGCCCGGTATGAGCTGGCCGAAGCCGACCTGGAACGCGCCTGGCAGCTGGCGCCGTCGCAGGCGCTCGCCGAGCAGCATGTCAGCAATCTTTTTTTAATGGGAAAAAACGAAGCCGCCCGGAAATTGCTGACCGACATGGTGGCGACCTATCCCGATAACCTGACGCTGAAACGCCGGCTGGGTGAAACCTACCTGCAACAGGGGCAATACGGCAAAGCCATCGAAACATTCGACGCGGTGATCGCAGCAGATTCACTCGACTTCGAAGCATACAACCAGCGCGCCTCCCTTTTCCTGCAAAGAAACGACACAGCCTCGGCGATTGCCGACCTCGAAAAATCCATCCGCCTGCAACCCCTGCTGATGACCACGCTCACGCTCGCCAATATTTATGCGGAGAAAAAAAATCCACGCGCACTCGAACTTACCGGGCAGGTCATGGCCCGTGATTCAGCCAATGAAATGGTAGATCCTGTTTTCATCCAGGGTATTTATTACGCCAATACCGGGAATACGGCAAAAGCGCTTGACAGGTTTAACCAGTGCATCCGGATCGACTGGAAATTCCAGGAAGTGTATATTGAAAAAGGCATTATTTATTTCGATCAGAAAAACATCGACGAAGCCATGCAACAGTTCAAGCTGGCGGCCACGGTAAGCAATACCTACGCCGACGCTTATTTCTGGCAGGGCCGCTGCTACGAAGCGCTGGGTAAAAAAGAAGACGCATTGTCGAACTATATGCGGGCCTATGCGCTCGATAACGGTTTTGAAGAAGCGCGGGTGCGCATCGAAAAGCTCCGCGTGAAGCCATAATACGAACCTATAACAATAAGCATGTTACTAGCACCTTCCCTGCTCGCCGCCGATTTCCTGCACCTGGAAAAAGCGTGTGCGCTGATCAACGACAGCGCAGCCGACTGGCTGCATCTCGATGTGATGGACGGCCGGTTTGTGCCGAATATTTCATTCGGGTTTCCGGTGATCAGCCAACTGCGGCCCCTCACGCAAAAAACATTCGACGTACACCTGATGATCGAGGAACCCGAACGCTATGCCGAAGATTTTCGCAAAGCGGGAGCAGATAACCTGACCGTGCATGTTGAAGCCTGCCGGCACCTGCACCGCAATATCGAGCAGATCAGATCGTTGGGAATGAAAGCGGGTGTGGCGATCAATCCGCATACAAGGGTTGAATTGCTGTACGATGTTTTGCCGATGATCGATATTGTGCTGGTGATGAGTGTGAACCCAGGTTTTGGCGGGCAGAAATTCATTCCGCACACTTATGAAAAGATCAGGACCTTGCGGGCGGAGATCGACCGGTTGCAGCTGTCTGCCAAAATAGAAGTGGATGGTGGCGTTGACCTTGGCAATGCCGCTGCCCTGGTTGCTGCAGGGGCCGATGTGCTGGTAGCCGGAACGGCCGTATTCAGGGCAACAGATCCCGCGGCAACCATCGCTGCTTTCAAAAACGCTTGATTTGAAATTTGTATCGACACTGCTCCTGGCGATGTTTTTGCTCATACACGGGCAATCTGCAACCGCACAGGTGCGTGCGGCCCAGGTGGAAGGCGTGGTGATCAGCGACGAAGAGCAACCGCTGTCGGGCGTCAGCATCACTATATTGGGCCGCGAGGGCGGAACGCATACCCTCGACTCAGGCAAATTCAGCCTGCCGGTGCCTGCCGGCCGCGCAGTAGCCCTGGTGTTCACACACGTCGGTTATAAGCCGCAGCAACAGAACTTCCTCGTGGCCCGCGGAAAAACAGAAAACGTTATCATACGCCTGGAAAGATCGGGTCAACTGGAAGGGGTAACGGTAACGGATGAACGAAGCCGCCGCGAAGCGGGACTCATCAGCGTGGATCCGAAATTAGCGATCAACCTGCCTTCACCCGGCGGTGGTATCGAAAGCCTTATCAAGGTATTCGTTGGCTCCAACAACGAACTCACTTCCAATTACAACGTGCGCGGCGGCAGTTACGACGAGAACCTGATCTATGTGAACGACTTTGAAGTGTACCGCCCCTACCTGGTACGCAACGGCCAGCAGGAAGGGCTCAGCTTTATCAATCCCGAAATGACCCGCTCGGTGCAGTTCTATAATGGCGGCTTCCAGGCGCGGTACGGCGACAAAATGAGCTCGGTGCTCGATATCGGGTATAAGAAGCCGAAATCGTCGGGCGGTTCGGCATATGCGGGATTACTGGAACAGGGATTGCAGCTCGAAGGCATTTCCAACAACAAAAAATTCAGTTACCTGGTGGGTGCGCGTCACCGCAATAACCGCAACCTGCTGAGCAGCCAGGAAACCAAGGGCAGCTATGTGCCGCGGGCGGCAGATTTCCAGGGGTTGTTCACCTGGCAGATCGGTCAGAAATGGGCAGCCGAGCTCCTCACTCATTTTTCGCAAACCAGCTTTGGGTTGCAGCCGAAATTCAGCCAGCCGTCGGCCGCCGTGTTCTCGCCGTTCTTCACCTCCAACCTGGGGCTCGATATTTATTTCGACGGCCGTGAGGAAGACCGTTATAATACGGCGATGGCCGGGCTGTCGATCGTGCAGCAGGTACGCAAAAACATTCGCCTGAAATGGATGGCTTCCTTTTTCAAAGACCGCGAGCAGGAGTCGATCGATATTGCCGGCGCTTACCTTTTCGGTGAACGGTCGTTCGACAAGAGCCAGCCCGATTACGGCAGCATTGTGAAGCCTTTGGGCGCCGGCGCCTACCTGAACTATGCCCGGAATAAACTCGATATCAATGTGTACAACCTCTCGC
>JASGFZ010000084.1:0-11200 GCA_047605345.1 Flavihumibacter sp.
TGCCGCCCTGCGTGGTGAACTGGCCGTTCACAAAGCTGTAATATTCCTCGCCATAGCTGTTCTCATGCGTAATGGCGATCTCGATATCCTCTCCTTTTAAATGGATGATGGGATAACGGATCTCGTCTTCGTTCGTCTTGCGCTGCAGCAGGTCGAGCAGGCCGTTTTTGCTTACATAGCGCTTGCCGTTCAGGTTCATTACCAGGCCCGCATTCAGGTAGCAATAGTTCCAGAACTGGTTGTCGAGGTATTCCTGTACAAAATGGAAATTCTTGAACACAGAATCATCCGGTATAAAAACTATTTTGGTTCCATTATCTTCTTTGCTGTTAACTTCTTTATGTTCTTTTATTAAATTTCCTTTTTCAAATTCAGCCACTTTTTCTTTACCATCCCGGTAGCTGGATACTTTAAAATAATTACTCAAAGCATTCACCGCCGTGGTACCCACACCATTCAGCCCCACGCTTTTCTGGAAAGCCTTGCTGTCGTACTTGGCGCCGGTGTTCATCTTGCTCACCACGTCCACCACTTTGCCCAGGGGAATGCCCCGGCCATAATCCCTTACGGTGACACTTTTGTCCTTAATGGTCACATCTATATGCTTGCCATAGCCCATAGTGTGCTCATCGATACAGTTGTCGATCACTTCCTTGAGCAATACATACACGCCGTCATCGGGACTGCTGCCATCACCCAGCTTACCAATGTACATACCGGGGCGGATGCGGATATGCTCCTGCCAGTCGAGGCTTTTAATACTGTCTTCGGTATAATCGAACAGGTTTTTATCTTTTTCTGCCATAGGTATCAGTTACAGGATACGTTGTATAAATAATTAATTATCAGCTTACTATTCAGACAAATTGTTTAACAGGGCAGAGTCCGGCCTGTCAAACCGGGCAAATATAACAAAACCGGGCTAAGGCGCTTTTGGGGGAATTATACACGGTTGTGGAAAATTCCCGTCTGCATTTCTGCTATAACCGGCTATGAGATTCAGGGTATTGCCGGGGCGGGGCTGGCACAATAATTTGGGCTCCTATACCTGTAGGCCGGCCCGATAGAAACGCGGACGGCCGGGTAAAATTGGATGCCGGGTGCAAAAATGCCGGGTAGCCATGAATTAATCAATTTTAAATCAAATAGTTATGCCAAACAATAAAACAGACAAGCTGGGCTTTGCAACGCAGGAACCGGATGTGGAAAGGGATTCCGGGGCCGTGGCGGTCCTGCCCTGGGTGCAGGGATAGCAGATAATCATCATAACATCTCAAGGCCCTATGATGAGGACCTTCAGACCCACATAGCGGCCAAAGGGAAGAAAAAGAAACCGCAGGGGGAGGAAAAAAATGACAACAACCGAAAAACAACCCATAGTCAATGATGAAGCCACATTTATTGTACGCACAGAGCCAGGTATTGGTGAGCCTGCTGAAAGCAAACAAGGCATTCCCAACAATAACCGTCTTCCCTACCTGTTGTATAAATCGGTTTTTGAATTGCCGGAACGAAGCGGGTAGTGTCATCGAGGAATATTTGCCTCGCATGGCTGGAGCAATGTGGAAGAATGGGATATATCCTTACCATCACTATCATAGCATCACGCACGAAGTGCTGGTGTATATAAAGGAGCCTGTGATGTCATGCTGGGTGGCTATGAAGACAAAATCGTACAGCTTGAAAAAGGCGATGTGCTGGTCATCCCGGCGGGTGTGGCGCACAAAAATGTGGGCTGCACGGATGATTTCGGTTGTGTGGGGCTTATCCCGGAGGCATGTCTTTTGATATGAATTATGGACGCCCGGAGGAACGTCCGGTAGCGGATTAGCATATCGCACAAGTACCGGTACCCGCAACGGACCCTGTATATGGATACGGGCCGCTGCAGGATTACTGGAAATAGAACACCCATTTTATTCACCTAAAATGAACGAGTATGAAAAAAATTCAAACGGCGCTGGTCGCCCTGGGCAAGCAACAGCAGGTTTATTTGCGTTTAAAGCGGGCCGGTCACGGGTTCTATCCGTGGGACAATCAGTCCGGCGGATGGCGCTGCGCGGGTCGGGCGATATCCACGTCGGATACCGCGGCAGGGAATGTGCAGACGGCGCATTCGAGGTGGTGACGGCTAAAGAAGGTACATACAAAATGATAGTAGAGGCCAAACCGCCTTACAGGAATGTGGCGAAGGATAATATAACGGTAGCGAATGGACAGTCGACAGATGAGGGCAGATAAATCTTGAAAAATAAGATATACAGGACGCTATTTTTTCAATCCAACGGACTGTTTAAATCAGAAAGCCGGCTCGTGTGAGCCGGCTTTTTTTATTTGTTTAATTATTGATTCATATAGGGGATTTGACAAGGAACCAAAAAATAAAAAAGTTTATACGCCGATAGGGCTTTACCGGTATTTTGGGTGCGGAGGCAATCTATGATGGCCTGGTCATGCATAAGGTGAAGGCTTTAGGCGTATAGGGTCAGAATGAAAAGGTCACCCCGGAAACAGCATGTCTTTTTGCCTTTTTCGCATTTGAGCGGTTAAATTACTGATTGCCAGCAATTCATTATGCTTCTTTCCTAACAAACGTTTCTAATTGATTTGTGTAACATTAACGGTCGTTATTTGAAAAAATGCAGATAAAAAGCTGATATTCCGGATATATTTTAAGAATTTTGCAGTCCCATTTAAATTATTCTGGAAATGAGCAAAACAGCCGCTACATTATTTGACAAGGTATGGGACTCCCATGTGGTCAGGATATTTAGGATGGACCCGATGTGTTTTTTATCGACCGTCATTTCATTCATGAGGTGACCAGCCCCGTTGCATTTCTCGGGCTGGAGAGCAGGGGTCTGAAAGTGATGTTTCCCGGAAAGACATTTGCTACCGCCGACCATAATACGCCGACGATTACGATCTGCCGGTAAAGGATCCGCTGTCGGCCAACCAGCTGAAGGCGCTGGAAGTAAACTCCGCCAAATACGGCATTTCGCATTGGGGGCTGGGTATCTGAAAAACGGTATCGTGCATGTGGTAGGTCCCGAGAACGGCATTACGCTGCCGGGCATGACCATCGTGTGCGGTGATTCGCACACCTCCACGCATGGCGAGTTTCGGCGCTATCGCGTTTGGCATCGGTACTTCCGAAGTGGAGATGGTCTTGTCCTCCCAGTGTATCATGCAGCCCAAGCCAAAGAAGATGCGCATCAAGGTAGACGGCAAGCTGGGCAAAGGCGTCACACCGAAAGACGTTGTCCTGTATATTATATCACAACTCACGGCAGCAGGCGCTACCGGCTACTTCGTGGAATTTGCCGGCGAAGTATTCGAGAACATGAGCATGGAGGGCCGTATGACGGTCTGCAACATGAGCATCGAGATGGGCGCCCGCGGCGAAATTATAGCACCCGACGAAACGACCTTTGCCTATATCAAGGGCAGGGACAAAGCCCCCAGAGGCGAAGCATGGGACAAAGCGCTGGCCTACTGGAAGACGCTGAAGACCGATGCCGGCGAACATTCGACACAGAGTATACCTATCACGCTTCCGATAGAGCCGATGATCACCTACGGAACCAATCCCGGCATGGGCAGGAACATCACAAAACATATTCCTACAGCGGCCAACGCAGGCGGCAGCAAAGCCAGCTATGAGAAGTCGCTCAACTATATGGGTTTCCATGAAGACGACGGCATGCTGGGCAAAAGTGGATTATGTATTCATCGGCAGCTGTACCAACGGCCGTATCGAGGATTTCCGCGCATTTGCCTCCATCGTGAAGGGTCGTAAGAAAGCCGAGCATGTGACCGCCTGGATCGTACCGGGTTCGCACATTGTGGAGCAGCAGATCAAAGAAGAAGGTATCCTGGATATCCTCACGGAAGCGGGTTTCCAGCTTCGTCAGCCGGGTTGTTCGGCCTGTCTCGCGATGAACGACGACAAGATTCCTGCCGGCAAGTATGCCGTGAGCACCAGCAACCGCAATTTCGAAGGACGCCAGGGTCCCGGCGCCAGAACACTGCTCGCCAGTCTGCTGGTAGCAGCCGCGGCAGCGGTAACAGGCGTGGTGCAGATCCGCGCGAGTTGCTGTAAGAGGGCACAGCAGAAGGCAATAAAGGCGTATGAGTTATTTATAAATATTCATCAAAAGAGCTAACAGCTAATAGCTGCAGCTAACAGCTTACTATATGACGATAAATTCACAGTACTGAAAAGCACGGCAGTGCCGATGCCGATCGAGAACGTAGACACGGACCAGATCATTCCCGCGCGCTTCCTGAAAGCCACCGAGCGCAAGGGTTTTGGCGATAACCTTTTCCGCGACTGGCGCTATAATGGCGACGATACGCCCAAAAAGGATTTTGTTCTCAACAATCCTATTTATTCCGGTAAGATACTGGTAGGCGGCAGGAATTTCGGCAGCGGCAGCAGCCGTGAGCACGCGGCCTGGGCCATCTATGATTACGGCTTCCGCTGCGTGGTATCGAGCTTCTTTGCCGATATCTTCAAAAACAACTCGCTGAACGTAGGCATCCTGCCCGTGCAGGTGAGCGCTGCGTTTCTTGATAAAGTATTCTCAGCCATCGAAGCAAATCCAAAGACTGAACTGGAAGTGAATCTTCCCGATCAGACCATCACCATTACCAGCACCGGCGAAAAAGAATCTTTCGAGATCAATCTACAAAAAGCATAACCTGATGAACGGTTATGATGATATCGACTACCTGCAGGCAATGAAGAATGAAATACAAACATTTGCTACCGCCAGCCAGTATTAAAACACGCTAACTTTTCAACCAGTGGCCCAACGACATATCGAGGTAATGGATACAACGCTCCGCGACGGTGAACAGACCAGCGGTGTATCTTTTTCCGCTTCCGAAAAACTAACCATTGCCCAGCTCCTGCTCACCGAAGTAAAAGTGGATCGTATCGAAATCGCTTCCGCACGTGTATCGGAAGGTGAGTTCGACGCCGTGAAAAAAATCACCAAATGGGCAAAGCAGGAAGGGCTGCTCGAAAAAGTGGAAGTGCTCACTTTCGTTGACGGCGACGTATCGGTGCAGTGGATGGTGCAGGCCGGCGCCAAAGTAGCAAACCTGCTTACCAAGGGCTCCCTGAACCACCTCACCCACCAGCTGCGTAAAAAGCCCCAGGAGCATTTTGCCGATGTGGCAGCCGTGCTGGCGCTCGCAAAGAAAAAAGGCATACAGACCAATATATACCTTGAAGACTGGAGCAACGGCATGCGGCATTCACCCGAATATGTTTTCCAGTACCTCGACTTCCTGCAAACCCAGCCGGTAAAACGCATCATGCTGCCCGATACCCTCGGCGTGCTGACACCGGCCGAGGTATTCGATTTCGTTTCGGCTATTGTTACCCGTTACCCCGACACCCATTTCGATTTCCACGCCCACAATGATTACGACCTGGGCACGGCGAACATATTGGAAGCCGTCAAAGCCGGCGCACACGGGCTTCACCTCACCATTAACGGCATGGGCGAACGGGCAGGCAACGCACCGCTCGCCAGCGCCATTGCCGTGCTGAATGATTTCATGCCTTCGGTAAAAACAGGGGTGGCTGAAAAGTCGCTCTATTCGGTAAGCAAGCTGGTGGAAACCTTCAGCGGCTTCCGCATCCCCGCCAACAAACCCGTGGTGGGCGAAAATGTATTCACCCAAACAGCGGGCATCCATGCCGACGGCGATAAAAAGAACAAGCTCTATTTCAGCGACCTGATGCCCGAACGCTTCGGCCGCCAGCGCAAATACGCCCTCGGCAAAACCAGCGGTAAGGCCAATATCGAAAACAACCTCGCGCAACTGGGCATCCAGCTCAGCGACGCCGACCTGAAAAAAGTGACCCAGCGCATCATCGAGCTGGGCGACCGCAAAGAAGTGGTGACACAGGCCGATCTTCCGTATATCATCGGTGATGTGCTTGACAGCAATACCATCGAAGACAAGGTCAAGATCGAAAGCTATGTGCTGATGCACGCCAATAACCTGAAACCCTCGGCCACCCTGCAGATCAACCTGCACGGCGAAAAATTCGAAGAACAGGCCCAGGGCGACGGGCAGTACGATGCCTTCATGAACGCGCTGAAAAAAGTGTACAAACAGAAAAAACTGGAGTTGCCCGTACTTACCGACTATACCGTACGCATTCCGCCCGGCGGCAAGAGCGATGCGTTGTGCGAAACCGTCATCACCTGGCGCTCCAACAACAGGGAATTCAAGACCCGCGGGCTGGACAGCGACCAGACGGTATCGGCGATCAAGGCCACGCAGAAGATGCTGAATATGATCTAGTGGATGGCTGTTTCTCACAGAGACCGCAGAGGAACAGAGGGTATTCGCGGATGTAACTTTCCTTTGGAGTAGCTGAATTAGCTGTGTTTTGGGCGGTTTATCGCTCGCAGAGGTTTTTTGGGGTCTCCCGGAGGGGTAAGCGTTTTTGGTTCACGCAGGTAATTGTGTTCTGGTTCACGCAAAGCGCGCAAAGAAGCAACGACGCAAAGGAATTACCCGTCGGGTAAATTAATTTGAATGTATGAAGAAATAAAAGAGCCGAAGGGCTTGGTTTTCGTTGGGAATGTTGTTTGTGCAACGAGTAACAGTTTCTGGAGTATTGTTTTGCCGTTTCCTTTGCGTCATTGCTTCTTTGCGCGCTTTGCGAGAAACAAAAAACCTAACTTAGCGGGCCAAATCATATATATCCAAAAGCAACTCAATAAACATGGCTACCAAAAAAATTCTCATCGTACCCGGAGATGGCATCGGCCAGGAAGTAACCGCTGCCGGCAAAAAAGTGCTTGACAAGGTCGCAGAGAGATTCGGACAAAGTTTCCAGTACGATGAGGCCCTGATCGGCCATGCTGCCATTGAAGCCACCGGCGAAGCCCTGCCAGATGCATCGCTCGAAAAAATGCGCGCCTCCGATGCCGTGCTGTTCGGCGCCGTAGGCCATCCCAAATACGACAACGACCCCTCTGCCAAAGTGCGTCCCGAGCAGGGATTGCTGAAAATGCGCAAGGAGCTGGGCCTCTATGCCAACCTCCGCCCCATTAAATTATTCGACGAGCTGCTGGAAGCGTCCAGCATCAAGCCCGAGATACTCAAAGGCGCCGACATCCTTTTCTTCCGCGAATTGACAGGCGATATTTATTTCGGCGAAAAAGGCCGCAAGAACAATGGCGACACCGCTTATGATATTGCAGAATATAGTCGATATGAAGTAGAGCGCATTGCCCGCAAAGCTTTTGAAGCCGCCCGCAGTCGTCGCAAAAAACTTTGTTCGGTTGATAAAGCCAATGTACTCGAAACAAGCCGGCTCTGGCGCGAAACCGTGCAGCAGGTAGCGAAAGACTATCCTGATGTAGAACTCGAACATCAGTTCGTGGATGCCATGGCCATGCTGCTGATCAAAGACCCCTGCCGCTACGACGTGGTGGTAACCGCCAACCTCTTTGGTGATATCCTCACCGACGAAGCATCGCAGATCGCGGGTTCGATGGGTATGCTGGCCAGCGCCTCCATCGGCGACGGTACCGGCGTATATGAGCCCATTCACGGATCAGCGCACGATATCACCGGTAAAGGCATTGCCAATCCCCTGGCCTCGATCTTATCGGCCGCCCTGTTGCTGGATATCTCTTTTGGCCTTAAAGCCGAATCAGCGGCCATCATCAATGCGGTTGACCAGGTATTGAAAGCAGGCTATCGCACCAAAGACATTGCCAATGCCTCCACCGCGCCCGATATGATCCTGAACACCGAAACCATGGGCCAGGAAGTGGTAAACCGTTTGTAGGTAGTATTGATAGCTGGTTTCTCACAGCGCGCGCAGAGGAACGGAGACTTTATACAACTGCGATTTGTTTCCGGAATAGCCACACACTGCTATTTACGAAGCATGTTTACTTCAAAAGCATTTCTCCGTTCCTCCGTGATCTCTGTGGAAAACAGAACGCAATACCCCCGTTCTTCTTTCATTCTTTCTGCCATAAACAGAAACCCCTTCTTATTTACTTTGTGTGAACCGATACACAGCGATCACCGCCAAAACAGCAACTGCCGCCGCTTCGCAGCCGGTAACAGAAACCAGCCTGCCGCGAGCAATAACCACAGCGGCCAACCACTCGCCACAAAGAGCAGGAGTTTCAATAACATATCCCAGCCACCCGCCGTTGCCTCACTAAGCTTCTCCAAAAAACCGGGCTCAAATTCCTCCAGCGGCGCCCGGTAAGGCAACCGTTGCTCATAGGCCTGTTCCAACTGGTAAAACGAAAGCTGCACATATGCATACGTTGTTTGTTCTTCCAGCTGCCGCTGTGCTACGATGGCCCGTTTCTGTTCATCACCAGCCTGCTTCCACGACTGCAAGGCGGCATCTACCTCGCTGAGCTTATGGCCGCCTTTGCCGATCGCTTTATCAACTCTTGCAGCCCATTGCCGGCCCAGTTCAGCATCCAGCGCGCGATCCAGCCTATCGGTTTTTACATGCCGCGCATCGATCACCCGTTGCTCCAGGAAACCGGCCAGCTGCTCAAAAGCCATAACGCCCGAATCGAAAGCGGCCACGGGAATACGGCATTCCATATCGGTACGCCGCACGAAGCTGGTACGTTCAATCAGAGAATCACGGCTTACCCGTATCTGTTGCGTAAGGCTGTTTTCATTATGCGTATCGGCATGCAGTAATTCTCCACCCATTTTACGGAGGATGGCTTCCACCCGCTGCGTGGTTTGCTGCACATCGGTAACCCTGTACCGCAGGCTGGCGGTTTTTCTGACGGGGTCGCGCACGGAAATACTGTCGGCGAGTTGGGTAAGGGTCATATCCCTTTTCTCATCTTCAAACTGCCGCTGGCATCCGCCGAAAACAATAATAAGGAAAGAAAAAACCGGCCATACAAGGGCGCGGCACCTGTTGGTTAACTGGTAACGCATCTGATTGGTTTTAGATTGTGGGCAATAACCGGACGCATCCGGTAACAGATGGCGTTGCAAGCAGTACTAGGATGCAACAGATCCGCCATTGCATAAAACCAGTCAGTAATTTTTTTCTACCCGGTTTTCGAATACCGCTGGGCAAGAAACACTTTCAGGTGCGGAATAATACCGGCAATAATAAAGGCCATTCCCAGTGCCACCAGCAACACGGGATCGGTAAACATATTACCCGCACTCAGGATGCCGAGTATCAGCATCGACGAAAAAGGAAGCGAAAAAGCCAGCAGCAGCACGGCCAGCTCGGGATCAAAGCTGCGGCGCTCTTTACTGAGCCCCTGCTGGTTTTCACGGTGATGGAAAGCCGTAATATGCGCCAGCGGCCAGAAGCTGGCCGAACTCAGGGGAATCACCACCATCAGCAATAGGAGGTTAGGCGACTGGATGCGCAGCAACGCAATCACGGCAACACTGATCAGTATGCTGATGCCCGCCCGGAACAGCAATACCGACATCACCAGTTTTTTCCGGCCCGCTTTCAACTGCACGGCCAGCCCAATATAGATCAGCACCAGCGGTGTCATCAGTGCCGCTGTTTTGTCCATCAGATCGGTAATAACCGTTGGCAATCTGCTGTACTGTACGCCGAAGCTCAATAAAAGCAAGGCAAGTACAATAACACCATTTACCGGCTCTTTGAACAGGCTCAGCAAAAGATGCCTGATCTTGCCGGTTATATTCACTGCTTTGCGGTCGCCATTGTCAAGAAACATGTTCAGGGCCATGATATAGAGAAAGATCAGTACGAAGAATTTATTGCCTACATCGGCAAGGGCCGCCAGGGCCAGGTCTTTTTCACCCAGAAATTCGGCAATAAAAGGGAAACAGGACAAACCGGGCGCCAGTGAGGGAATCAGCAGCATCAGGGTTCGTCCTGCCGGACTATTCTTAGCTAACCCAATAATTGGAAACAATAACGGAAGCGTGTAAAAAATAAGCAGGTTTAGCGCCAGGGTAAGAATGGGAACGAAGACCAGGGAACTGTCGAGATTCACTTTCATCAACGCTATGAAAATCGTTGAGGGCAGCGCCACCGTCAGGATCAGCTCTTTTATTCCGCCCAGGCTCTCCTGGCTTTTCATGCGGCTGCGCAGCAAACCACCCAGCCCCAGCAACAGCAGGAGCACCAGGGTCTTCTGTAAAGCCACATTCATTACGACAGCGTTTGCAGGGTCTCTACAAAGAGTTTCAGCTCATCCATGGTGCCCATACTCACGCGACACCAGGGCTTTTTCTGTATCTCGAACGATCGGACGCCCACCCCTTTCGCTGTCATCGCATCCAGAAAATCTTTCCCTTTCATTTTGATGGGGAACAATATGAAATTGGTATGCGAGGGGATATACTCTTTATACCCCAGGGCATTCAGTCTTTCGTACACAAATTTTTTGGCGGCTGTATTCTTCTCCTTCGTCATCGCCTGGAAACCGGCATCTTCCATACTGGCTGTAGCGGCATAAATAGAGGTATAAGAAATACCCATACCGCCTCGGGTGATCTTTTCGATGGAAGCGATGAACGCGGGCTGCGCCACTATATAACCCACACGGATACCCGCCAATCCCATAATCTTGGAATAGGTGCGCGCGATGATGATATTTTTTCCTTTGTTGATCAGCTCAATCATCGAGCGGGTGGCATTGCCTTCAACCAGCTCCATATACGCTTCGTCAACAAACACCGGTACTTTTTCCGATACCCTTGAACAGAAACCGAGCAAGGCATCGGCATTGGTCACCGCACCGGTGGGATTATTGGGATTGCAGATATAAACAAGCCGGGTATTACCATCTACAGCCGCTTCCATGGCTTCGAGGTCGTGCGACCAGTCGGCCTTGCAGGGCACCGCTTTCCACTGCGCACCCACCGCCTCCGCCACGTTCACGAGCGACATATATGTTGGATCGGCAGAAACGATATTGCCGCCTTTCATGAACTGCACCAGCGCCACCTTTTCCAGCAGGTCGGAGCTGCCGGGTCCCATCATAATATTGGCGGGTTGCACGCCTTCTTTTACCGATATCTTGCTGATAAGATCAGACAGTTCTTTCCAGGCGTAGCGGTTGCCACGCACCACCGATTCCATCACCGCCCGCTGCGCAGTTTCAGGCGGCCCGTAAGGGTTTTCGTTGGCGTTGAGCTTGGCCAGCAGCGAAGGGGGATCTTTCCGTAA
>JASGFZ010000085.1:0-11177 GCA_047605345.1 Flavihumibacter sp.
GTCGTCTGTAACCGCGATGATATCGGCGTATTTACCCGCTTTAATGGCGCCTGCTTTCTTTAAGCCGATCAGGTCGGCGGCATTGGTGGTGGCTGCCTGGATGGCCTGCATGGGCGTGAGCCCGTATTTTACCAGGTAATAGAATTGTTTGGCATTCCATCCGTGCGGGTACACGCCGGCATCGGTGCCGAAAGCAATCTTTACACCGGCCTTTGCAGCCTTGGCAAAATTGTTGCGCTGGGCTTGGCCAACGAGCTTTTCTTTATCAAGGATTTTTTGCGGAAAGCCCAGCTTCTTGTATTCACTCATGATATAGTCGTCGTTATAGATATCAGCCACCAGGTAAGTGCCATGCTGTTTCATCAGCTCAATGCCTTCGTCGTCGATAAAGCTGCCGTGCTCAATGGAAGCGACGCCGGCTTTAACAGCCATTTTTATGGCTTCCGTACCGTGGGCATGCGCGCAGGTTTTTCTGTCCCACATTTTTGCTTCCGCCACCAGGGCGTTCATTTCTTCCTGCGAATACTGGGGGGCGCCCACGCTTTCTTCTTCGGTAAGCACACCGGCGCTGGCGCCGAACTTGATCACATCTGCGCCGTATTTGACATTGTAACGTACCTGTTTGCGCACTTCGTCCACGCCGTTGGCCACGCCGCTCATGCCTTCGGGGTAGTTGAATTGCAGGTAGGGAGAATAACCGTTGAGGTCGCCGTGGCTGCCGGTGGAACCGATAAACAAGCCGGCGCAAACCATCCGCGGACCCGGGATATCACCATGGTTGATGGCATTCCGGAGCGCTACATCCAGGAAGCTGGTAGAGCCCAGGTCCCGGATGCTGGTAAACCCTGCTTCCAGCGTGCGTTTGGCATATATCGGTGCGAGTAAGGCGAAATCGAGGGGTGTTTTACGGAAGAGCTCTGCATAGTAATCGCCGCCCGGTTCCATGGTAATATGGGTGTGGCAGTCGATCAGCCCGGGCAAAACGGTGGCTTTGGAGAGGTCGATGACTTCGGCATTTTTGGGGATGCTGAGATCGCTGCCTACTGCTTTGATGGTATCGGCTTCAACGATGATGAGCTGGTTGCTCAATACATTGCCCGTTTCTGTATCGATCAGCCTGCCGGTTTTGATAACGATGGTTTGTGATTGGGCGAGTATGCCCAGCCCCAGGCAAATTGCAAGCAGCAGTTGTTTCATTACTAATGGTTTTTATACACCCGTCGGGAAATCCCGACGGGCAAATGAAAATACGCATTCGGAAGCGGGCGGCAATAAAAAAGCTGCCCGGAAGAGGCAGCTTTTTTTAAAGCGGATGGTGATGGCTTACTGAACCACCACCGGGCTTACGAGTTTCTTATCGCCGTCGGTGATGCGAATAAAGTAGCTGCCTTTTTTCAGGTTGCTGGTATTCAGCTTCAGGCGGCTGTCGTTGCCGAAGGTCACCTGCTCCTGGCGAATCACTACACCGGCTGCGTTCACGATGGACAGTGACACTTTTTTATTACGCAGGGTGGTGTTTTCGAGCGTGATCTGCTGGGTGGTAATTACCGGGTTGGGATACAGGCGCAAACCGGCTGCCATTCCGTTGGCGGCAACCACCCTGATTACATTGGAGTAGCTGAATGTACCGTCAATATCTGTTTGTTTGATGCGATAGCTGTTGTCGCCATCGAGCGGGTTGTTATCGGTAAACGAATAACTGCCGCGGAGCGAGGTGGTTCCCCTGCCGGCAACGGTACCGATGGCCTCAAAACTGTGGCCGCCGGCAGCACGTTCAACGGTAAAGACAGCATTGTCTTTTTCCATCGCCGTTTCCCAGTTCAGGTCAACCTTTCCTTCAAAGTAACGGCCCGAGAAGTTCAGCCAGTTTACCGGGAGGGGGTTCAGATTGAGATCTGTGGAAGCCAGCGTGAAGAAGGGGAAATTAGTCTGAACAGCACTTGTTCCTATAAAGTTAATGCCGCCATTTGTTTCCAGCGTATTGCCACGATCCACCCAGGAAGGGGTTGTAGTAACCAGGTTGGCTACCCTTAGCTGGCTTGGGTCGGAAATGCCGCAGCTCCTTGCAGAATCATAGGATAACCAAATCCTCGGATTTTTTTTGGCATTACCGGCCACTTTTACTACCGACCAGTACTCGCATTCGCTGACATTGGTCAGTGGTGCAGTAAACTTATCGGGGTACAAATTGTCTTGTGCAGGATTCTTCCTGAAATATTCGACTCTGTACCGGGCCTGGCCATCGGGTGAGGTAGTCGGATATGGATCATCAATACCACCTGTGCCTGCCACATCCTCGCCGCTCAGGCGGACGGCGCCCAGCACCCCGTCTTTCCCAACCGGGAAAGTAAAGGCAGGGTTGCCCAGTTTTTGAACAGGTCCGTCTACGTGACTGGCATTACTAAAGCCTGTAACGATGGCCGTAGCACCAAAGGTGATCAGATTGGAAGGGGAGGAATAAACGATACCATTGATAAAGACCATTTGTTGCTGGTAGGCGTCTAGCCTTATTTCGCTGGCCAGGGTCAGCTTTCCGGCCGGCTTGTTTATGGTAAACGTTCCGTCCAGTTTATCGAGGTCGGTTCCGGAAAGATCAATGATCTGGTCGCCGGTGCCGTTAAATTCAAAAGTCGCACCCGATACACCGCTGAGCATACCCGAGCTTGTCAGGTCGCCGCCAATTACCAGTCCGCCTGTTCCATTGCCATTTAACCGTCCGCTTTCCAACTGCACATTGTGGCGAACAATCATCGTATAACTGTTAAAAGTAACTATAACGTTCGAGGCTCCATTCAACTCGTTGTCAAAAACAACATCATAAAAGCTGGAGCCATTGGTTGCATCGGTGGCAACCTCGATATTCGTTGTGCCTGTAACTGTTGCTAATTTCTGGAAATAAACTTTTGATCCGTCCTGTCCGTCGAAATTAGACAGCGTTCTTAATTGCATCGAACTACCAAAATAGGCTTCTGCGCCATCTCCCAAATGAAAATAAGACGGTATGGAGGCATTCGTTGCACCCAGTCTGAAAATACCGTTGAACATATGCACCTGCGGCGAAATTGCATTTACCGTTCCGCGCGTCTGGTTATACAGTGCATCGCAGGTCAGCGGGGCGTTTAGATTTACGACGGTGGTGATAGCGGCGTTTGCGCCGACAAAGGCAAAGCTCTGGTTATTGTCATCGCCGGTTAAATGTACCGCGGCATTCACTTCGATGGTTCCGGCAAAGTTGGCTCGGATATCTATTTTCTGTATGGTAACCGGAGCGTTGATCAGCACCGTGCCGCTGCCACCGCTGGTGCCACCGAGGAAAATCGCGACATCGTCTGCACCAGGCACTGCGGCGCCTGTGGGGCCGCCCTGGGTATCAGACCACGATGATGTATTGTTCCAGTCGCCCGACCCGGTCGCGCGCCAATATTTGTCGGCAGCAAAAGAGCAAACAGGCATCAGTAAAAACACCCAGCATAAATGTACAAGTCTTCTCATGGTAACGTATTTGATGAATAGGTTCATAACACAGATCGATTTTGGGGCATACGAATACTGTGGCGCATAGCCGGCAGCGGTATCAGGCACGAGACTGTGGTATTACGAAGGATATTGAGAAGACGGTCTACTAGTGTAGACATGCGAAAATAGCCATATCCGGGAATATGGCTAAAAAAATCTTAAATATTTCGGTGGAGGAGTTACTTCCTGATCGTGACTTTGGTACCGAGGGGAATAAGTGAATAAATTTCATCCATTTCCACCCGTTTCAGGCTTATGCAGCCATTGGTCCAGTTTTGGAAATAGTCTACTGCCATGTCGTCGCGCTCCCAGGTTCCGTGGATACCGATTCCATCACCTATTTTGGCGTTTTTGGGTATAATGCCTTTTGCTTTCCGCTCATTGAATTTGGCAATATCTGCCGCCGTGGGATAGTCGATCAGCATCATTTTACCCCATTTTTTGTCGGGCCGCTTGGTTACGATCTTGTATTCGCCTTCGGGGGTCTTGCGGTCGCCCTGGATCATCTTGTCGCCGCCGGTTTTTTCACCAAAAACCACGGGATACGTAGCATACCAGCCTTCTTCGTCGTAGATGCTGAGCTCGTAATCTGATTTGTCGATGATGATATGTGCGGCGCCGGTAAGTTCGCCGCCGGGAGCGCGGTTGTGGTTAAACCGGATCGAACGGTAATGATCGCCCGAAAAAGAGAATAGGCCAATGGTACAAACAAGGCCTAAAGATACGGATAGGCGTGACAGCATGTATTTGGATTTTAGTTTTCTGCCGTTTTGGGTACAGCATCAAAAACGCTGCCGGATATCTTAATATTTCAGGTGTGGAAAAACTTTCGGTAAATGTTTGAGGTTTGAGGAAGGCCCCAACAAGCGGCAGTTGTTGCGCTGTCAGTGACCTTCCTCAAACCTCAAACGAATAATTGATTATCAATTATTTCACAGGAATCTTCAGCTCCCATCCCGGCTGGATCAGGTCGGGGTTTTTGATTTTGTCTTTATTGGCTTCGTAAATATCCTTCCAGGTGAGACCGGGATATTGCTTCGCGATCTTACTGAGGTTGTCGCCGCTTTTTACGGTATAGGTTTCTTCGCCGCCTTCAGCCACGCCGAGGTTCATCACCAGGTCGGAATCCCTGAAATCGGGGTTGAGGGCCTCGTAAGTATCCCACAGCTTTTGTTTGGCGGCACTGCTGGGTGCGGTGCCGTCGATATAAAGTACACCGTCCTGCTCGCGCACCTGGAGGTCGGCTACGCCTTCTGCATTGGCTGCGTCAACCAGTGCTTTGTATTTGGTTTCCTGAAGTGCCATAGATTTCGTTTTTACTTGATAACCAGTTTGTTTTCTACTTTTTTGGGTTTTATTTCATTCAGCTTCTGGATCAGCCCCGGCAGGTCGGCTTTTTTGATGGTACCAGTGAGGGTAACCACGCCGTCTTTTACCGCAGCCGTCACTGATTTGGCAGCGGGGATGGCAGCAATTATGTCGGCAGCGCTTTTTTGCAGGGTATCATCCGGATTGATCACTACCGGCGGTGGGGGCGGTGGCGGAGGGTAAGATGTTGTTGACGGATTTTACGCCTTTAACGCTTTGGCGCGGTTTCGGCAGCAGCTTGGCTGCTTCGTCGGCCGCTTCGCCGCTCAGGGTGGCCACGCCATCTTTAACAGTCACCGTAACGCCCGGATAGGCGGCAATAGCAGCCGCCACATTTTTCTCAATGTCGGCATCTTTGGGTTTGCAGGCAGTAAAAGTCATGGCGATGACCAGTGCCAGCATGGCTAACCCGCTTCCGATTTGTTTTTTCATACTTGTTGATTTGTTTATGGTATTTATCAATGAAAAACTTTCCTGTCAAGTTCTTTTGCTGCAAGGATCATACCCTGCAGGGTATCTTCTGAAGGCACTTTGCCTGAAAGCCCATATTGATCATTGACTTCCAGCATTTTAGCATGAAGATTGGCGGCATTGCGGTTGGCCAGTTCCTTTACCGAATCAACGCCTGCCGCTTCCAGCAGCTCGGCAGTTTGCCCTGCAACACCGTTCAGCCTGAAAAGGTCGGCATGGTTTACCCAGGTCAGGATCAGGGTTTCGGGAATTTTGGTGGCGGCTGCCACGGCTGCACGCCCTGCCCGCGTACCCGCTTTTTCCAGTAAGTCGCCCGTAGTATGAATACCTAATTCCCCCAGCTTGGCCGAATAGGTTTCACCTATGCCTTCAATGTCAATTACAGGGTATGCCATAATCGTGATTTTGGGAACAAAATAGGGAAAATCAAAAGTCAAAAATCAAAAGTCAAAAAAGGGCCGCTAAACTGCGGGTTTTCCTTATATGTAGCGGCCCTTTTTTGACTTTTGATTTTTGACTTTTGCATCAGTGCATATCTCCCCAGTCTACGGGTATCCGGAGGCCTACGGCCCAGGGGCGGTGGTCAAGGCCGTCTTTGAACATCGATTCGGGCGAATAGTTGCCGTAGAGGCTGAGGGGCCCCAGCTTTATTTCGCCTACCCAGGCATACTTTAAGGCGTTCAGGCCCAGGTTGCCTTTGGTTTTGTCTTTGCCCGCGTTGTTCGAGATGAATTTATGCCGGCTGCTGTACAGGTAGCTTCCGGCAATACCTGCACTGAAACCAAATGAACGGCGGGGGTTCTTGCGGGGCGTCAGGTTAACGTTCAGCATCAGCGGAACTGTCAGGTAATCGGCCGCCAGCTTGTTTTTACTGTAATTGTTGTTTGGATCTTCATAAACGGCCGCCGGCTTGTGGTCGAATTTTACATTGCTGTCGAAACGATAGTTGTTCAGTTCCAGTCCCAGCCCGTATTTCAGGTTCAGCACATGTTTTACCAGGTTCAGGCGCTGCATTACCAACCAGATGTTCACGTTCACCGACTTGCCGTTGCGCAGGTCGAAAAGTGACGCCGAGGTACCTGCACCGTATCCGCTGGTGAGGGTGCTGTAATTTGTTTTGTCTGAGAAATTACTGAAGCCCAGGTCCACTGCCAGCCAGCTGGTGCTGAGGTTTGAGGGATAGTCCCGCTGTTTATGGCGAAGATGCACTGAGACCTCGCTGCCGCTTCCACCGCTTCCGGTGCTTCCGCCGTTTTTCAGGATGATGATATTACCGATCTGTACGGTGTCTGTGGTTTCCGGTATCCGGGACGTGTCGCTTTGTGCGTTTGCCTGCACCAGGGCCATTCCCATCAGGACCAAGAGGCTGATCTTCTTTAGCATGACTTTTCTTTTTCAATAATGTAGGTTGTTGATCACTGTTCTGCGGAAGCGGTGAACACCCCGCTTCTTTTTTTCTCTGCACCCAATGGGTTGTTTTGTTCGATTACACGGCTTGCTTTTCTGAACAATCCGCGAAGCGGTGTTTTTTTGTTCTCTTCTGAGCCGGGTACATATATGTAGTCTTCTCCGGAAGGCGACTTATTGGTGTCCACATACACATATTCGGGCTCGGCTGGCTTGCTGCCGCCCGGGGTGGAGGAGGGTTTTACATCAGGGGCCGGGCTGGTTACCGGAACGGTTACTGTAAGGTCGGGCTGTTGGGGCGTTTCGCTCACGGCCAGCAGGGGCTGGGCAACCAATGGCTGGGGTGCCGCCTTTTGCATTTCAGGCTGCTGCACAGGGGTGGTTGTTGCTTTGCTCCCCTTGTGCTGAACAGGCTGCTCGTTGGCCACCAGTACCCGATCTTCCTTGTCGTTCGTATGCGGCGCCTGCGGGCTGTCGATGGCTTGAGGCAGCTCGTTTGCCTGTGGCTGACTGGCAGGTGCTGTTTTCACGATGCCTGCATTTTCAGGTTGCGCCACTTGTTTGTCTGTACGCAGCCAGAACAGGCCGGCCAGCAGTAAAAGAATAGCTGCCGCCGCTACCGGCAACCAAAGACGGATAACCGGCCGCCGCTCGGTATTTTCCTGGCGGAACAACAGGCGCTTATCAGGAAAAACGAGTGTTACATCAGATTGCAGGCGGGCCTGTTGGATCAGCTCGAAATCGGCCTGGAACTCAGGGTGATTGTACACGAACAGTTCAGTGGCCGCTTTCTCTTCATTGGTCAGCTCATCATCATGGTAGCGCACAAAGAACGATTCGAAATTGGTCATGTTCACCAGGCTGGCATCGGTAGTGCGGTACAATGATTCCTTATCGTTGAATACCAGGTCGCCTGCCGGCAGTATGGCCTGCAGCAACATGTCAAACTCTTCTTTCAGGTCGGGATGTTCAGCTACAAATACATCAACGGCCTCCTTCTCTGCGGCCGACAACTCATTGTCGGCGTACAACAGGAAATATTCTTCGTAATTATGTCGGTTGATGTTCATGTTTACAATACGTTTTCCGGTTTTACCAGGTAGTTTTTCAGTTGGATACGGGCACGGTGCAGGTACACTTTTACCTGGCTTTCGCTGAGGGAAGTGATCTGCCCTATCTCTTCATAGGTGTACCCCTCATAGTCTTTCAGCAGTACCAGGCTGCGCTGGGTTTCGCTGAGGCGCTGCAGCGCTTCTTCCAGGATCTTCTTCAGGTTGTTCGCCGGCCGGTTTACTATTTTTGCCTGTTCGCCGAACTCCTCTTTCAACAGCACACGTTTCGATTTGCGCAGGTGGTCTATCATCTGGTGATAGGCCACAGTAAAGAGGTAACTCTTGCACTTGTCGTAGCTGACCTCCTCACGGTGCTGCCACATTTTCTCAAAGGCCGACTGCACAATGTCTTTCGCATCGTCTTCGTGGCGCAGGTTCTTTACAATAAAACGATACACATTGTCTGCATAAAGCCTTACACATTCGTTGTATTCCCTTTCAGTCATGAGGCAGTTGGTGTTGAATTCCCGAGGCTGTTTGTAGTAATACGCACAGCTGCCCGGTAAAGTTACAGGATCATAAAAAAGCCCGCGGAATTCCGCAGGCTGGTCAAAAACTAAATGTGTAATCTACTGATTCAGAAAGCTATATCTAATAAATTCCTGGTCATTGAGTCGAAGATAACCGAAACGCCTGTTAACACGGCAGAAGACGCCTGTTTGCTTTCAGACCGCTTCTGGTCTTTACAAACCGGCGTTGCGCTGTTGCGGGTCACCTGCCGGCTCACGGCCTGGAAGGCGGTAATGGCTATGGCCAGTAATAGCACCAGGGCGAGCAGTTGGCTGGCGGAAGACTTTTTCATGCAGCTTTTTCCTGTTAGATGCGAAGCTACGCACATCCGTTACAGGTTGTGGCTAAAAAAAGTTAAAATCTGCAGCAGGCGGGTGCAGCCAGGGATTATTTTTGCCTGAAATCAAATGATATGAATGACGCTTTTGTACAACGGATAGCGGCCGAGCTGAAAGAGATCGACAGTGCCGGTCTTACCAAAAAGGAGCGGATCATAACCAGTGAGCAGGGTGCCGAGATCATGGTGAATGGAAAAAAGGTGTTGAATTTCTGCGCCAACAATTACCTGGGTTTGTCGTCGCATCCGAAAGTGATCGAAGCCGCACAAGAAGCCATCAAATCCCACGGATATGGCATGAGCAGTGTGCGTTTTATTTGCGGTACGCAGGATATTCATAAGGAACTTGAAAAAAAGATATCGGCTTTCCTCGGAACGGAAGACACTATTTTATATGCAGCTGCCTTTGATGCCAACGGCGGTGTTTTTGAACCGCTTTTCGGTGAAGCCGATGCCATTATCTCCGATGAGCTGAACCATGCTTCGATTATCGACGGTGTTCGTTTGTGTAAGGCGCAGCGCCTCCGGTACACGCACAATGATATGGCCGACCTGGAAGAGAAGCTGAAGGCGTCGGCCGGCTGCCGCAGCCGCATTGTTGTTACCGACGGTTCGTTCAGTATGGACGGTACCATTGCACAGCTGGACAAGATCGTGGCGCTGGCCGAAAAATACGACGCGGTTGTTATGACAGATGAATGTCACTCGTCGGGCTTTCTGGGCAAGACCGGCCGGGGTACCCATGAGTACCGGGGCGTGATGGGTAAGATCGATATCATCACCGGTACGCTCGGCAAGGCCCTGGGCGGCGCTTCGGGTGGCTTCACGAGCGGGCGGAAAGAGATCATCGAGCTGCTTCGCCAGCGCAGCCGGCCCTACTTGTTCAGCAATACAGTTGCGCCCTCTATTGTGGGTGCGTCGATCGCGGTGCTGGATATGCTTAGCAGTACCACCGACCTGCGCGACCGGCTGGAAGAGAACACAAAATATTTCCGGGAGAAAATGACTGCAGCGGGGTTCGATATCAAGCCCGGCGACCACCCCATTGTTCCCATCATGTTGTACGATGCGGTGGTGGCGCAACAGTTTGCGGCGGCCTTGCTGGAAGAAGGCATTTACGTAATAGGCTTTTTCTTTCCGGTTGTGCCGAAAGGCAAGGCCCGGATACGGGTACAGCTGAGCGCTGCACATACCCGCGGGCACCTCGACAAAGCCATTGCTGCTTTCAGCAAGGTGAAGGCCCGGCTGGGCGTTTGATTTTTTTTTACACCCGTCGGGTTTTCCCGACGGGAAAACCCGACGGGTGTAAAATCAACCGAGGTAAGCGGTAACGATATTTCAACGTTCACGCCGCGGGGCAGCCCCTTAACGGCCACGGTTTCGCGGGCGGGGAAATCGCTGCTGAAATAACTGCCGTACACTTCATTCACCTGCGTAAAAAGCGACATGTCAGACAAAAATGGTGGTTTTGACGATATGGTGAAGTCGGCGCCGGCAGCGGTCAGCACGGCTTTCAGGTTTTCCATCACCTGACGGGTTTCAGCCGGAATGTCGCCGGTAACCAGGTTGCCCGTGCCGGGATCGAAAGCAACCTGGCCCGATACAAAAAGCAGGTTTCCTGCCCGAACGGCCTGGCTATAGGGGCCTATAGGCGCGGGCGCTGCATTGGTGTTGATGATCTTTTTTTCCATCTGGCAAAAATAATTGGTTTGTACTTTTGGCGATGGATTCTCCCCCCCTGATACTTCATATTGATACCGCCACCGGTTCTTCTCAAATTGGGTTGTTGGCTGGCAAACAGGTGCTGGCGAGCGAGGAATGCCTGGAACAACGGGAGCAGGCCGCCTGGCTGCAGCCGGCCATCGTTCGGCTATTTGAAAACACCGGCCGTACGCTGGCCGACATCGACGCTGTATCGGTTGCTGCAGGGCCGGGCTCTTACACCGGGTTACGCATAGGCATGGCAAGCGCCAAGGGTATTTGCTTTGCACTTGATAAGCCCCTGATTCTGTTGAACACCCTGGAGATAATGGCTGCCGCAACAATTCAAACAGCACCGGCAGGCGCCCTGATTTGTGCGCAGATCGACGCCCGGCGCATGGAAGTTTTTACTGCCGTTTATGACCAGGCGCTGCAGGTGCTGGAACCGGCGCATCCGCTGATCTTATCGGAGCAGAGTTATGCGCAGTGGCTGAAAGATTTCGTGGTGGTTTTTACAGGTTCGGGGGCCGAAAAATGTAAAAGCTTGTTAAAAAATGACAATGCCGTTTTTGTTTTCCTGCCGCCGACGCTGCCGGCGGCGGCGGGTCTGGCGCTGGAAAGTTTTGCCACACAAGGATTTGCCGATTTGGCAACGGCAGAACCCTGGTACGGGAAAGCGTTTTACACTGCCACGACGGCAAATTCGTAAAGCATTTTAAAAAATTGATATGTAAATTTGTGTGTTTAGGTTAAGG
>JASGFZ010000086.1:0-11092 GCA_047605345.1 Flavihumibacter sp.
TTGTTCAGGCACATCAAAACCGATCATCAATCCCCTGCCGCTGATACAGAACGTACGCGGCAGGGGATTGATGATCGGTTTTGATGTGCCTGAACAAATCAAAGACCTGCGCCAGCAGCTGCTTTGGAAACACCACATCTTTACCGGCGAAGCCAAACCCAATGTGGTGCGCCTGTTGCCTTCGCTCGCTTTGTCGAAGGCCGATGCCGATCGTTTCCTCGAAGCCCTGGAGACAACAATAGCAACCCTTTCTTCATCGGGCACCTTAATACCCTCGTAATATGAACAAGTTTGTTTCGGTGAAAGATGTGCAGAACATCCATACGCTGGTGGCTTCGGCCATGGCCTATAAAAAAGACCCGTATAAAGACGTGCAGCTGGGTGTGCGGAAGCGCATCGGCATGCTGTTCCTGAACCCGAGCATGCGTACCCGCCTGAGCACACAGGTGGCCGCGCAGCAGCTGGGTATGGAAGCCGTGGTGTTCAATGTGGGCAGCGAAGGCTGGGCGCTCGAATTTGAAGAAGAAGCCATCATGAGCGGCAATACGGTTGAGCACGTGAAAGACGCGGCGCCGATCATGGGCAAGTACTTCGACATACTCTGCATTCGCACTTTCCCCTCGCTGAAAAACCGCGACGACGATTACAGTGAACTGTATATTAGCCAGTTTATCAAATACGCGGGTATTCCTGTTGTGAGCCTGGAAAGCGCCACACTGCATCCGCTGCAGAGCCTGACGGATATTATCACGATTACGGAGGCGTGGGAAAGTCGAAAATCAAAAGTCAACAATCAAAAGCCGAAGATCGTGCTTACCTGGGCGCCGCATGTAAAGCCGCTGCCGCAGTGTGTGGCCAACAGTTTTGCACAGTGGGTGAATGCCTGGGGTCAGGCTGATTTCGTGATCACCCATCCCGAAGATTATGAACTGTCGCCGGCGTTTAGCGCGGGCGCTGCCATCACGCACAACAGGATGAGGCATTGAAAGATGCCGACTTTGTGTATGTAAAAACTGGAGCACTTTCAATGACTACGGCAAGATATACGTGAACGATCCTGAATGGATGCTTACCAATAAAAAGCTGGCGCTCACCCATAACGCGAAGGTGATGCACTGCCTGCCGGTACGCCGCAATGTAGAGCTGAGCGATGAAATACTTGACGGTCCCAACAGCCTGGTAACTACCCAGGCCGGTAACCGCGTATGGGCGGCACAGGCTGTACTGGCAGCAATTTTGCGCGGTTGAAAATCCCCTCCATGGAAAAATTATTCGTGATAAAGATCGGCGGCAATGTGATCGACAGCGAAGCATCGCTCGATGCGTTTCTGCAGGATGTTGCCCGTATCGACGCCCCGAAAATACTGGTGCACGGCGGCGGCAAGATCGCTACCCGCATCGGTGAAAAGCTGGGCATTGAATCGAAATATGTAGACGGCCGCCGGATAACAGACGATGGTACCATTGACCTGGTGACCATGGTGTACGGCGGACTCATCAACAAAAAGATCGTGGCGGCACTGCAGCGTTACCATTGCAATGCACTGGGTATTACCGGGGCCGACGGCAACCTGGTACCGGCTGTCAAACGACCCGTTACAACCATTGATTACGGCTGGGTAGGCGATGTAAAAACGCAGGAGATGAACGCAGCCCGCTGGGGTGCGCTGGTAGCGGCCGGATTTGTGCCCGTGCTGGCGCCGCTGACCCACGATGGTGGCGCACATATACTCAACACCAATGCCGATACCATGGCTTCAAGCGTGGCCGTTTGCCTGGCACAGCAGTATGCCGTGCGGCTGATCTATTGTTTCGAGAAAAAAGGCATTTTAGGCGATATTGAGCAGGCAGACTCCGTGATCACCCGCCTGGATAAAACAACATACGCATCGCTGAAAGCAGCAGGTAAACTGTTTGCGGGCATTTTACCGAAGATCGACAATGCTTTTGCCGCCATCGACGCCGGTGTAAAAGAAGTATTGATCGGCCATGCCGGTGACCTGCTGCAAAATACCGGAGAAACGACCACCGGCACCCTGATCACCTCTCGATAAACAGTTGCATGAAAGCGGCAGAAGAACGATACGACGACGCGGTTGATTTGCTGAAAAAGCTGATCGCAACACCCTCTTTCAGCAGGGAAGAAAAAGATACGGCTGACAGCATCGCCGCTTTTCTTGAAAAGCAGGGGGTAACCCCGCAGCGCACCGGCAATAATATCTGGGCGCTGCCGAAATATTTCGATGCGGCAAAGCCCGTGCTGCTGCTGAATTCGCACCACGATACGGTGAAGCCGAATCCGCAGTACACGCGCGACCCCTTTATGCCGGCCGTAGAAAACGGAAAATTATACGGACTCGGCGCAAATGATGCGGGTGGTCCGCTGGTAGCCCTGATCGCCGCTTTCCTGCACTTTTATGCAAAACCCGGGCTGCCCTGGAACATCGTATTGGCTGCCACGGCCGAAGAGGAAATATCAGGCTTCAACGGCATAGAAGCCCTGTTAAAAGATGCGGCTTTCCGCAAGGCGACGGCGGTAGACGAAGCTGCGCCCTTTGCCAACTGGTGCGCCATTGTCGGCGAGCCGACACTGATGAAGCTGGCCGTGGCTGAAAAAGGGCTGCTGGTGCTGGATGCGGTAGCGCGGGGCAAGGCGGGTCATGCCGCGCGTGAAGAAGGCGTGAATGCCATCTATGCCGCGATGCATGACATCCACTGGTTCAGCGAATACCGTTTCCCGAAACAGTCGCCTACACTCGGCCCCGTGAAGATGAGTGTGACCGTGATCCATACCGAGAACAAGGCGCACAATGTGGTGCCCGCCGAATGCCGTTATACCGTTGATATACGGGTAACCGACGCTTATACCCATGAAGAGATACTGGAAATTGTTCGCCGCTCGGTGAAAAGCGATCTGCAGGCCCGCAGCATGCGTATGCGGGCTACAGGCATTGCGCTGGACCATCCGCTGGTGAAAGCAGGGCTTTCGATGGGTAAGGAATACTACGGATCGCCCACCTGTTCAGACAAAGCGCTGATGCCTTTCCCTGCACTCAAATGCGGCCCTGGCGACAGCGCCCGCAGCCACAGCGCAGATGAATTCATTTATCTTCGGGAACTGGAAGAGGGGATCGCGGAGTATGTGGAATTGATCGGGCTTGCGTTTCGTGCGGGGGAGGGTAGCTGATGGGTGCAGGGTTTTTCACGCAGAGGAGATTTGGGTTTTTGGCGGATGCGGGCTTTCTGGTTCACGCTAAAGTGAGTTTTTTCTGGTTCACGCAGAGACCGCAAAGGAGCAAAGACGCAAAGGAGAGGAAGGCGGCTTGTTGGCGTAAACGCATCTCGCATTGCGTGGAAGGTTTTGTTTCTCACGGAGAACACAGAGGAAAAGAGACTGTATGAGAAGACAGCCTACCTGATGTAAAATATAAATGTATCATGATAGAACAATTTAACTTTCGTTTGGTCGTCGGGACGATTCAGCAGTGCAAAGCCACTGTTTATCCGGCAGATACCCTCCAAATAGTAAATTCTTTGCGTCTTTGCTCCTTTGCGGTCTCTGCGTGAACCAGAAAAAACTCACTTTAGCGTGAACCAGAAAACCGCACTAATTGAAACCAAAAAACACCCCAGCGTGAACCAGAAAGCCCGCATCCGCCAGAAAACCAAAAACACCCTAGCGGGAAACAAAGCCGCATCCACCCGAAACCCTTCTATCTCCGTTCCTCTGTGGTCTCTGTGAAAAAAAAACCGCACACAAACAATGAAACTCTGGCAGAAAAACACCGATTCGCTCCGTGAAGTAGAACAGTTCACCGTTGGCAACGACCGGTACTTCGATACCATGATGGCCCGGCAGGACGTGCTCGGCAATATGGCCCATGCCATCATGCTCAGCGAAATCGGCCTGCTCACCAAAGAAGAATGCCGCCGGCTGCTCGACGAGCTGAAAAAAATATACAACCAGGTGGAAAGCGGCAGTTTCAGCATCGCCGACGGGGTGGAAGACGTGCACTCGCAGGTGGAGTTGCTGCTTACCGAAAAACTGGGTGATACGGGCAAAAAGATCCACGCCGCCCGCAGCCGCAACGACCAGGTGCTGGTGGACCTTAAACTGTTCTTACGCGACCAGGTGCAGGAGCTGGTGGAAGCCGTGACCCCTTTCTTCCACCTGCTGCAGCAGCTCAGCGAAACACATAAGGACAAGCTGCTGCCCGGCTATACCCATCTGCAATTGGCCATGCCCTCTTCGTTCGGGTTGTGGTTTGGCGCTTATGCCGAGAGCCTGGTTGATGACCTGACCACGCTGCAGGCGGCTTACACGGTGGTGAACAAAAACCCGCTGGGTTCGGCGGCCGGTTATGGCAGCTCTTTTCCCATCAAACGGTTACGCACAACCGAATTGCTGGGGTTTGCCGCACTTAATAACAATGTGGTATATGCGCAGATGGGGCGCGGCAAGGCAGAACGCATCGTGGCCATGTCGCTCGCCAATATAGCCGACACGCTTGGCAAGCTCAGCATGGACGCCTGCCTCTTTCTCAACCAGAATTTCGGCTTTATCAGCTTTCCGCCCGAACTGACCACGGGCAGCAGCATCATGCCCCACAAAAAGAACCCCGATGTATTTGAGCTGATCCGCGCCAAATGCAACCAGCTGAAAGCGATCCCGAATGAGATCATGCTGCTGACCACCAACCTGCCTTCGGGCTATCACCGCGACCTGCAACTGTTGAAAGAGCACCTGTTCCCCGCATTCGGTACATTGAAAAGCTGCCTGCAGATGGTTACCCTGATGCTGGAACACATCGAAATAAAAAATGATATACTGAAAGACGATCAATACAAATACCTCTTCAGCGTGGAGGCAGTGAACGAGCTGGTGCTGCAGGGAATGCCCTTTCGTGATGCCTACAAGGCCGTAGGGCTCAGCATCGAATCGGGCATTTTTCATCCCGTACAGCAACTTTCGCATACCCACGAAGGAAGCATCGGCAACCTGCGTAATAAAGAGGTGGCTGCGGCTTACGCCGATGTAGTGGCCGGCTTCGGATTTGAACCCGTTCAGCAGGCAATTTCAGGCTTATTGAAACAGTAAAGCAATTAATCCGTTATTTTGCTGTTCGCCAACAGCTGCCATGATGCAAAAAAGAATCGCCGTATTTGGCTCAACAGGATCCATTGGAACGCAGGCGCTGGATGTGATCGCCGCCAATCCCAACCTGTTTTCTGTGGAAGTGCTGACCGCCCAGCAAAACGATGAACTCCTTGTACAGCAGGCCCTGCAGTTCAGGCCCAATATCGTCGTGATCGGCGATGAATCGCGGTACCAGAAAGTGAAAGCCGCCCTCGCCGCCACCGATACCAAGGTGTTTGCGGGTGAAAAGGCCCTGGAAGAAGTGGCCGCGATGGATTGTTATGACCTGATGCTGGCGGCCATTGTCGGTTTCGCGGGGCTCAAGCCGACGCTGCAGGCAGTGGAAATGGGCAAGGCCGTGGCCCTGGCCAACAAGGAAACTTTGGTAGTGGCCGGTGATATCGTAATGAAAAAAGCGATCGAAAAGCGGGCGCCGATCATTCCGGTCGACAGTGAACATTCCGCCATTTTTCAATGCCTGGTGGGGGAGAACCTCAACCCGATCGACAAGATCATCCTGACCGCTTCGGGCGGCCCCTTCCTTGGTAAAAAACCCAATTTCCTGGTCAATGTGAAGCGCGACCATGCGCTGCAGCACCCTAACTGGACCATGGGTGCCAAGATAACCGTTGATTCGGCAACGCTGATGAATAAGGGCCTGGAAATGATTGAGGCCAAATGGCTGTTTAACCTGAAACCCGAGCAGATCCAGGTACTGGTGCATCCGCAGAGCATTATCCACAGTATGATCCAGTTTCAGGATGGGAGCCTCAAAGCACAGATGGGATTGCCCGACATGAAACTGCCTATACAGTATGCGCTCGGTTTCCCCCAGCGGCTACCCAACCGCTTTCCGCGGTACGACTTCAAAAAACCCAATACGCTTACTTTTGAGGAGCCCGATATTAAGACCTTCCGCAACCTGGTGCTGGCCACCGAAGCGCTTTTTAAAGGCGGCAACCTGCCTTGTATATTGAATGCGGCCAATGAAATAGCCGTGTATGCCTTTTTGCGTAACCGGGTGGGCTTTCTCGATATGACCGATGTAGTGGAGCGCACGATGGAGAAAATCCCCTTTATCGTCCAGCCGACCCTGGAGGAGTATTTTGAATCAGATGCGGCAGCCCGTGAGTTTGCTGCCACCCTGATTCATTTATAGTCAGCCGTCCGTTTAGGGAGTTACCACTACCGTATCAACCTGGTAAAGGGTTTCGTTGTTGTAAAAACGAAATACCAGCTTTGCCGGCGATTTAGGCGTAATGGTCAGAAAAGTGTCTTTGGCGATCACCGCGTCCGCACAGCCGGTAGTGCCCAGGTTGGGATTGGGAATGGCACCGATGGCCCGGATGTCATATTGATCGGTTCCGGAAGTAGTGCCGTTGAAGCCTTTGAACACGGTACAGGTATTGGTACCGGTTATCTTCACCTGGGCAAAAATCGTGTCACCCACCACCGCCGTATCGGGGGTTTGAACATTTACAAAACTCATATTCACCAGTACATCATCGTTTTGCGGATACGAATCGGTTTTCAGGCAAGCAGCGAAAGAAAACATAACCAAACCTGCAATAGCCAGTTTTTTCATACAAAGCATTTTTGGGTTGACAATCAACGGGACTGTTCCGTTGTATATTGTCAAAAAATTATCAGTTTCAACGGCAAAATTAGCGGATATTTGCCGCCTTATGACCTTGTTAGCAATTAATTGGGCCGAAGCGGGCATCAAGGCCGGCCAGTTTGTATTGTCATTTTCCATTATTGTCGTATTGCACGAACTGGGGCACTTCCTGCCTGCCCGCTGGTTCAAATGCAGGGTCGAAAAGTTCTACCTGTTTTTTAACCCCTGGTTCTCACTCTTTAAGAAGAAGATCGGCGAAACCGAATATGGTCTCGGCTGGGTTCCCTTTGGCGGCTATGTAAAAATAGCGGGGATGATCGATGAGAGCATGGACAAGGAGCAGCTGAAGCAGCCGGCGCAGCCCTGGGAGTTTCGCAGCAAGCCCGCCTGGCAACGCCTCATCATCATGCTGGGCGGTGTTACCGTAAACCTTCTGCTGGGTTTTCTGATCTATGCCTGCATGCTCTGGCATTGGGGCGAATCGTATATACCTACCAACAAACTTACGTATGGAATAGCCACCGATTCGCTGGCGCAGAGTATTGGCCTGCAGGATGGCGACCAGATTAAAACCGTAGATGGCGAATACATCGACCGCTTCAACAAAATTCCCCTGAAGGTGGTGCTGGGCGGCGCGAAGACGATGGTGGTGGAACGTGCGGGCAAAGACGTAACCATTAACATCCCCGGCGATTTTGCTGCCAAGCTGATACATTTCAAGACCGTGAACTTCATCGATATGCGCATGCCTTTTATGGGTATCGACTCGGTGGTGGATACAGCTGTGGCCGGCCGGATCGGCTTGCGCAAAGGCGATAAGATCCTGGCGGTGAACAATAAGCCCGTGCCCTTTTACCACGAGTTCAGGAAAGCCGTGCAAAGCAGTAAAAACAAGACCATTCAGCTGGATATTGCCAGGGGCGCCGATACCCTTCACCTGCCGGCCCCCATCGGCGCGAACGGACAGATCGGAATTTACCCGGTATCTGCAAAAGACGAATTCCAGGTCAAAGAGATCAGCTATAGTTTTCTGCAGGCCATCCCCGCCGGCTTTAAGAAAAGCATTGAAACCCTTGAAGGATACTGGTTGCAGCTGAAGCTCATTTTCAGCGGTAAAGTCAATACCAACGAGTCGCTCGGTTCGGTGATCAGCATCGGGAAAATGTTTGCGCCTGAATGGGACTGGATGCAGTTCTGGAGCCTTACGGCTTTCTTTTCGCTGGTGCTGGCGTTGATGAATATTTTGCCGATCCCCGGACTGGATGGCGGCCATGCGCTGTTTACGATCATTGAAATGGTGTCGGGCCGCAAGCCTTCGGAAAAATTCCTGGAATATGCGCAGATGGCGGGTATGGTATTGCTGCTGGGGCTGATGGCTTATGCCCTGGGGCTGGATATTTTCCGGGTTTTCAAGGATCTTTTCTGATCTTTCGGGTCCCATGCAGAATATCCTGTTGCCACTCCACAGCGGAAACCATTTTATTCTCCGCTTTTTTGACGCCTTGCACCCCACCTGGATGCCAGTGCAGCCCAATGCCTGGAAATATATCTATTCCCTTCACCGCGCCAGCGGCGAGATGCTGGATGAAGGTTTGTACAGCGGCCACTATTATATCAGCAATGAAGCGGATATCTTCATTCTGGAAGAATACAACCAGGAGATCGTAAAGCCCGGCCTGGTGCAGGGACCCGACGATATCCGGATGAATCTGCGCATTTTCGATTTCACTTTCGGCCGGACGGCCCGGTTTTCGGGTGTCAGTAACGGTTACCTGCGGGTGAAGACGATGGAAGAAGGAAAGATCTATTTCGACCGGATCGGCGGTCCCGAACCCGGCAGCTTTGAAATGCCGGTGAGCCGTATCGTTTTCAAGAGCCTGCCCTGCTGAGGCCTCCTCACATTTCTATGCCGATCTTCTTCATCAGTACGCTGGCATTCATGCTCTGGCAAACGCCCGTTTTGAGCTTGTAATCGAAATACAGTTCTTCCCCGTTCACGCTTACGTCGAAATGATAGTTGCAGATCACACCCGGGTACATACCGGCCAGTTCGGTTAGGGTAAGATCGTGCGTCGCCAGCAGCCCCGCCCCGTTTTCCCTGATCATCTGTTCAATGAGCGCGCGGGAGCCCGTTTGCCGGTCGTGCGAGTTGGTGCCCCGCAGTATTTCATCCAGCAGAAAAAATACCGGTTCCTGCCGTTTCACCGCGTCGATGATCACTTTCAGCTTGTTCAGTTCCGCGTAAAAAGTGGAAGTGTTCTCTTCGAGGTTATCGGAAATGCGCATGCTGCTCATAATGCGGTTGTTCGACACCGTTAGTTCGGCGGCGGCGGCCACGCTGCCGGCCATGGCCAGCACCTGGTTAACGCCTACTGCCCGCAAAAAAGTGCTTTTGCCAGCCATATTGCTGCCGGTGATCAGCGAAACGGCAGGCTTGCCCCGGGTGGCAAAATCATTGCTTACTGCCTGTGAGGCGGGGATCAGCGGATGCACCAGCGCTTTGGCTTCAAAATGGCCGGGCACATCTGAAAGAACAGGCGTGGTGAAAGCGGGATGGTTGAAAACAGTGCGGGCCAGGCTGTTCAGCGCTTCCGCTTCGCCGATAACGTGAAACCAGTCGTGCACCGACGAACGCTGCTCGCGGCGCCATTTTTCCAGCTGCAGGATCACCTGGAGGTCCCAGAGCAGGAAAGCATTCAGTGGGATAAATACCAGCGGGTTCAGGCGAACGTCGAACCGGTCGAGTATCTGCCGCAATTGCCGGATGCGTTTGGAGGCAGGCAGGTCGTTGTTGTTAACGGCAATTCTTTTCAATAACTGCTGCCAGGCACCTTTATTGAAACCGCTGTGCTCGAGGCAGGCCAGCACTGCACTCAGTGTATTCAGCTGTGATACGGCTTTATTGAGCATAACATAGGCCGGTTGCACTTTACGTGTAATGGCGAAAGCGATAAGAAGGTAGAGGGTAATAAGTGCCAGGAAGCGCGGCGTGGAAAGCACATCGAATACATACAACAGGAGTGAGCCGAGGGTGATAGCGGGAACAGCTATGGCTATGATTTTCCAGATAGGTTTGCTGAACAGCGGCGGTTCCGACAGCCAACGGTCAAGGGTAGCCGCTGTTTCACTTTCCAGCTTTTCGGCATCGCCGGTGGCCTGGAAGCCGATGCTCCATTCGGGGTTGGCGGCGGTTTCGCGGGCGGCCTGCTGCCGCTGCAGGATGGTGGGGTTATCGGCCGGCGCCAGCAGCCAGTTCGCAAAGGTTTCGCGCCCGGGGCCGCTGCTGGTTCTGTGCAGGTATTGGTACAGCGATGCATTACCGAATATATCCAGGTCGTGCGCGTACGGGTGTGATTTAGGAAGGTAGCCGGCGCCGTTGAAGCGATGCTGGAAGCGAAGGGCGGCAATATCGCCTTCTTCTTTGGCCACCTGGAGCTCTCTTTCCGTTTGGCTGAGCTGTTGCTGGATAGTGACCGAGCGGCTTACCAGGAAAAGGAACAGGGCGGTAAAGGCGGCGATGACCAGCAGGGCGATGCCCAGGCTGAGCGGCCACAAAAGGTACAGGAGGCCGGCCCCTGCCACAAAGCAAAGCAGCCGCCACCAGCCGAACTGTTTTCGTTGGGAGAGAAGCCGGTTTTTCCGGGTGCTGCGGGTACTGATGAACTGTGAGTAAAAGGCAGCCGGGTCGATTGTTTCCATTGCCTGAAACTAAACAATTTCGTATATTTGCCATTGGCTAAATCGGGGTTGTACTGGTTTCGACAGCATAGTTCTTTGAGCGTGTAAGCATGTGGTGCGTTGGATAATTAGCACCTTAATCTGAATATTCAAACTTCAAATGGCAATACTCAGTATGCCATGGCTGCCTAATCAGTGATTAAGTAGTCATTAGGGCCGCGTTGAGCAGGTTGGTCTGTTACCAGGCTCCGCCGCCGACTCAAAACCAAATACAGGCTGCTGCAACGGAAGGCTGTGACCGTTGCTTAAGACCATCCAGCTAAGGAAGTGATCGGTTTGTGGTTGTCCTGTTGCTTCCCGACAAGCAATCATCCAATAAACATGTAGAAAGCGTTCGGCGAATATGTTTGGACGGGGGTTCGACTCCCCCCAGCTCCACAAGGTTTAAGTTGTTGATTATCAACAACTTTTTTGTTAAATAGAAATGAAACGTTTAGACTTTGCTATTTTCATCCGTACTCGCAAATTTGGACAGTTTTATTTAATTTTACCATATGAGCAACAATGATACACAACTTCTTCAGGAGGCTTTGCGTAAGCAACGGGCCAAGGTTAGTACCTCCCCGAAGGCTGCTCGTGCTTTATTAAATGAACTGGGA
>JASGFZ010000087.1:0-11075 GCA_047605345.1 Flavihumibacter sp.
CTGCCGCCGAAAAAGGTTTCCGCGAAAAAGTGAATACAATTGCTGATCGCGTACAGTGGGATTTCTTTCGCCGCGACAACGGTAATGTACTGTATTGGCATTACAGCAATAACTATGGCTGGGACATGAATATGCCCATCCGCGGCTGGAATGAATGCCTGATCACCTATGTACTGGCGGCCTCTTCTTCCACCCATGGCATTCCCGCTGAAGTGTATGCGCAGGGTTGGGCAGGAAGCGGATATGCCAACGGAAAACAATTTTTAGGGTATACATTACCGTTAGGGCCCGACTATGGCGGCCCGCTTTTCTTTTCGCACTATTCGTTTATGGGTATCGATCCCCGCGGCCTCAGCGATGCCTATGCGAACTACGAAGAGCAGGTAACGGCCCATTCGAACATCAACCAGGCGTACTGTGCCGATAATCCCCTTAAATTTTACGGTTACAGCGCCGATTGCTGGGGGCTGACTGCGTCTGATATTCCCGGTGGCTACAATGCCAGCTCGCCCACCAACGATCTGGGGGTGATCGCGCCGACAGCGGCTTTGTCTTCTTTTCCGTTTACGCCGCAACAATCAATGGCGGCGTTGAAGTTTTTTTATTATAAGCTGGGCGATAAGTTATTTACCAGCCAGGGTTTTGTCGACGCCTTTAAGTTGCAGGACGCCTGGTTTGCCGATTCTTTCCTGGCTATTGACCAGGGACCTATTATCGTCATGATCGAAAATTACCGTACCGGGCTGCTCTGGAAACTATTTACGAATGCCCCCGAAGTGAAAGTGGGTATGCGTACCTTGGGGTTCACGGCACCGTATCTTTGATAGCACGAAGGCGTTTACAGGCGAAGCAATATCCATATTTAACCCGATTTACAACATGAAACAGACCAAGAGATTGCTTGCGGCAGGAGTGCTCCTCTTTACCTGGGTAACAGGCTTCCAGGCGTCGGCGCAAAAGAAAAAAACAGCCGGCCCCGCGGCGCCCGTTTTTTCGGCCGAAGGAAGGCCGCGGCATTTGTCAGACTCAGCCCTGCTCGACCTGGTACAGAAACAGACCTTCCGCTACTTCTGGGATTTTGCCCATCCGGTGTCGGGTCTTGCACGCGAACGCAGCAACAATAGCTTCGACTACGGTCATGAAGTAGTGACTACAGGCGGCACCGGTTTCGGCATCATGGCAGTGATCGTGGCGGCCGAACGCAAATGGATCGCCCGCGATACCGCCGCCCGCTTCCTGCTGAAAATGGTGAAATTTTTGTCGAAAGCCGACAGCTACCACGGCGCCTTTCCGCACTGGCTCAACGGCGCTACCGGCAAAACCATTCCCTTCAGCCGCAAAGACGACGGCGCCGACCTGGTGGAAACTTCTTTTCTTTTCGAAGGATTGCTATGTGCGCAGCAATATTTCAACGGCAATGACCCTGTTGAGCAATCCCTGCGCGCGCGCATCGGCTGGCTCTGGAATGAGATCGAATGGAACTGGTTCACCCGCGACCGGGAAGTACTGTACTGGCACTGGAGCCCCAACAACGGCTGGGCCATGAATTTCCCCGTACGCGGCTTTAACGAATGCCTGATCATGTATGTGCTGGCTGCGGCTGCGGGTGACCGTTATGGTGTGTCACCCGCCGTTTACCACCGCGGCTGGGCGCAAAGCGATTTCTTTAAGAACGGGAAAGAATTTTACGGCATCAAATTACCGCTGGGTTTTGATTACGGCGGACCGCTTTTCTTTTCACACTATTCCTTTCTGGGCCTTGACCCCCGCGGGCTCAAAGACCAGTACGCCGATTACTGGGAGCAGAACCTGCACCATACCCTGATCAACCGCGAGCATTGCGTACGCAACCCGGGCGGCTTCAAAGGCTATGGCGCCAATTGCTGGGGGCTCACCGCCAGTGACACCTATAACGGGTACGACGCCCATTCGCCCACCAACGACCACGGCACCATTACACCCACGGCGGCGCTCAGCGCTTTTCCCTATACCCCCGAATACTCGATGCAGGCCCTCCGCCATTTTTACGATGACCTCGGCGATAAGATCTGGAGCGAATACGGTTTTGTGGATGCCTTTAACGAATCGCAGAACTGGTACGCGGGCAGCCACCTCGCCATCGACCAGGGCCCCATCATCGTGATGATCGAAAATTACCGCAGCGGGCTGCTCTGGAAACTCTTTATGCAAAACCCCGACGTGCAGCGTGGCCTGCAACGCCTCGGCTTCTCCCACCCGACGGGTAAATAAAACACGCGCCATGAAATACGATGCCATTGTCATAGGAAGCGGGATCAGCGGCGGATGGGCCGCCAAAGAACTCTGCGACAAAGGGCTTAAAACCCTGGTGCTCGAACGTGGCCGCCCTGTAGAACACATCAAAGACTATCCCGGTTATGCCCGTGACCCCTGGGAGCTGCCGCACCGCGGGCAACCCACGCAGCAAACGGTCAGGGCTAATCCCCTCATCAGCCGGGCCGCCGACTACGGCGAAGACTCCCAGCACTTTTTTGTCAAAGACGCCGATCACCCTTATGTACAGGAAAAACCGTTCGACTGGATAAGAGGCTACCAGGTAGGCGGTAAATCACTTATCTGGGGAAGAAGCTGCCAGCGCTGGAGCGATTTCGAATTTGAAGCGCCGAAAAAACATGGCTTTGCGGTCGACTGGCCCATCCGCTACAACGACATCGCGCCCTGGTACAGCCATGCCGAGAAATTTACCGGCATCACCGGCACCAAAGAAAATATTCCCTCCATGCCCGACGGCGAATTCCAGCCCGGCTACGAGCTCAACTGCGTGGAACAGCACCTGAAACAGGTGCTGCAAAAAGAATTCGGGCGATATTATATCCCCGGCCGCTGGGCCCACCTTACCGAGCCCACCGCCGACCAGCACAGCACCGGCCGCGGGCATTGCCAGAACCGCAACCTCTGCCGCCGCGGATGCCCCTACGGCGCGTATTTCAGCTCCAACAGCGCCACCCTGCCCTGGGCCAAACGCACCGGCAACCTGACCATCAGGCCCTTCTCAGTGGTGGAATCGATCCTGTTCGATGAAAAAACCAACAAAGCCGGGGGTGTTCGGGTGATCGACACCGTTAGTAAGCAGCCGGTGGAGTTCGAAGCGCGCATTGTATTCGTCAACGCATCGGCGCTCAACAGCAACCTGATCCTGCTCAATTCTACATCCAACCGCTTTCCCAACGGCCTCGGCAACGACAACGGGCTGCTTGGCAAATACATCTGTTTTCACAATTACCGCGGCAGCATGGGGGGCACCATGCCCGGCTTTGAAGACCGGTATTACAAAGTGCGAAAACCCGTGGAATGTGTCATCCCCAATTTCCGTAACCTCGGCAAACAGGAAACCGATTTTCTGGGGGGATATGTGATCTTCAGTGGCGCCGGCCGCAGCAAACCCGATCCCGGTCAAAGCGCCATCGGCGAAGCACTGAAAGCGCAGCAGCAGGAGCCGGGTCCCTGGACCGTGTACATGTACATGCAGGGCGAAACCATCCCTAAAGAAAGCAACCGCGTGTACCTGCATCCCCACAAAAAAGACCAGTGGGGTATTCCGCTGCTTGTTACCGATGTGGGTTATGACGACAACGACGATAAGATGGTAAAAGACTTCCTGGAGCAGGGGCAGCAAATGCTCGAAAAAGCCGGTGTGAAAAATATTCAAACCCACGACAGCCACCAGGCGCCGGGGCTCGACATCCATGAAATGGGCGGCGTCCGCATGGGACGCGACCCCGAAACCTCCCTGCTTAACGCCTTCAACCAGTTGCACCACTGCAAAAACGTATTTGTTACCGATGGCGCCTGCATGACCAGCACGGGCAATCAAAGTCCCTCCATCCTCTACATGGCCCTCACTGCCCGCGCCGTTGACCACGCCCTCTCCGAAATGAAAAAAGGCAACTTATGACCCACCGACTTTACATCCTCCTCATAGGTATTTTAGCCAACACCTTCCTCCACGGGCAACCCACCCCCGCAGCGACCCAACCACAAACCATAAACCACAAACCACAAACCAATAGCACCTATTGCAATCCCATCAATCTCGACTACGGCTACTGTCCCATTCCTAATTTTTCCACCTGGGGCAAGCACCGCGCCACCGCCGATCCCGCTATCGTCAATTTCAAGGGCGATTATTTTTTGTTCAGCACCAACCAGTGGGGGTATTGGTGGAGTCCCGATTTATCTACCTGGAATTTTGTGCCGCGTAAATTCCTCAAGCCCTATCACCAGGTGTACGATGAGCTTTGCGCGCCGGCAGTAGGCATTATCGGTGATACCATGATCGTTTTCGGGTCTACCTATAGCCGCAATTTCCCTATCTGGATGAGCACCAACCCGAAGGTCGACGACTGGAAGGAAGCCATCGACTCCCTGGAGATCGGCGGCTGGGATCCGGCTTTCTTTACCGACGACGATGGCAGGCTTTATATGTACAACGGCAGCTCCAACGTATATCCCCTGTATGGTGTGGAGCTTGACCGCAAAACCTTCCAGCCCAAAGGCACACGCAAGGAAATGTATTTCCTCGAGCAGTGGCGTTACGGCTGGCAGCGCTTTGGTGAATACATGGACAATACTTTCCTGGAACCCTTTATCGAAGGCGCCTGGGTTACCAAACACGCCGGGAAATACTACCTGCAATACGGTGCACCGGGCACCGAAATGAGCGGTTATGCCGACGGGGTGATCGTGGGTGAAACACCGCTTGGTCCCTTTCAGCCGCAATCGGATCCGCTGAGCTTTAAGCCTGGCGGGTTTATCCGCGGTGCGGGCCATGGCGCCACCTTCCAGGACAACTGGAAGAATTACTGGCATGTAAGCACCATGAACATCACCGTTAAAAATACTTTCGAAAGAAGGAATGGCATGTGGCCGGCCGGTTTCGATAAAGACGGCGTGATGTACTGCAATACTGCCTTTGGCGACTATCCCCATTACCTGCCCAACGGCGAAGCCGATCACCTGCAAAGCCGCTTCACCGGCTGGATGCTGCTCAACTACAAAAAACCGGTAACCGTTTCTTCCACCTATGGCGAATACAATGCCAATAACGCTGTTGACGAATCGGTCAAAACCTGGTGGAGCGCCAAAACCGGCGATAAGGGCGAATGGATACAATCAGATCTCGGCGCCATCAGCACCATCCATGCTATTCAGGTCAACTACGCCGACCAGGATGCCGCATTCATGGGCAAACAAACCGGCATTTATCACCAGTACAAACTCTATGCTTCGGCCGATGGAAAAAAATGGACACTCATCACCGACAAAAGCAATAACCGGACAGACGTGCCGCACGATTATGTGGAATTCGCCCGGCCCGTCACGGCGCGTTATATAAAGCTTGAGAACATCCATATGCCCACCGGCAAGTTTGCGATCAGCGGCCTGCGTATCTTCGGTAAAGGCAATGGCGCCGCCCCGGCCGGTGTACAGGATTTCATAGTGCTGCGTACGGAACGCGACAAACGCAGCGCCATGATCAAATGGCAACCCGACGACCAGGCCTACGCCTACAATATCTACTATGGAACAGCCCCCGATAAGCTCTACAACTGCATTATGGTACACGATGCGAACGAGTATTATTTCAAAGGCATGGACAGCCAGAAAACCTATTACTTCACCATAGAATCGATCAATGAAAATGGTATCTCTCCCCGCTATAAAACACGTAAAGTTGAATAAAATGAAACAGCTCGGCCTGTTGCTGGCGTTTGTTGTGATGAGCGCCGGCAGCATCTATGCACAACATCCGCCGTTTTACAACGAGATCCAGGCATTCAAACAGCGTGATCGTGAAAGGGCGCCCCAACAAGGTGGTATCCTGTTCATCGGCAGCTCTTCTTTCACGAACTGGTCGGATGTGCGCGACTGGTTTCCCGGTTATGAAATCACCAACCGCGCCTTCGGCGGATCGCAGCTTCCGGATCTTATCCGTTATGCCAACGAGATCATCGATCCCTATGCGCCGCGACAGGTAGTGATCTACTGCGGAGAAAACGACTTTGCCGCCGCCGATACCGTGCAGGCAAAAACCGTTGTGACCCGCTTCCAGGTGTTGTACAATATCATTCACCAGAAGCTGCCCGGCGCGCAGATCAGCTTTGTATCGATCAAGCCCAGCCCCAGCCGCAGAAAATACTGGCCCAAAATGATCGCCGCCAACAAGGCGATCAGCGCCTTCCTGAAAACCCGGCCGAATACCGCTTTCATAGATGTGTACCCGCTGATGTTAAACGGTAAGGGACAACCGAAACCGGAGATATTCAGGGCAGATTCCCTGCATATGAATGAGAAAGGTTATGTCATCTGGCAAAAAGCCATAGAGCCGGTATTGCTGAAGTCGGACAAAAAAGTGTTTATCGACGGCCTCCTGCAAAAAATGACCATCGACGAAAAGATCGGGCAGCTTAACCTGGTGGTGGGCGGCGAAGCCACTACCGGCAGCGTGGTAAGCAGTGGCGTGGAAGACAAAATCAAAAAAGGAAATGTAGGCGGCGTATTCAGCGTTACCAGTCCCGAGCGCGTACGCAAGGCGCAGGAGATCGCCGTCAACCAGTCGCGCCTGAAAATACCCCTGGTATTCGGCCTCGATGTTATACACGGCTATAAAACCATCTTCCCCATTCCGCTGGGCCTGGCCAGCACCTGGGATATGGATGCGGTGGAAACAGTGGCGAAAATTGCGGCGCGCGAAGCGGCGGCCGACGGCCTCAACTGGACCTTTTCGCCTATGGTTGATATTTCACGCGATCCGCGCTGGGGCCGCATTTCAGAAGGCAATGGCGAAGATCCTTACCTGGGCGCCGCCATCGCCCGTGCCATGGTGAAAGGCTACCAGGGCAGTGATATAAGCGCTGCCGATGCAATGGCTGCCTGTGTAAAACACTACGCCCTGTATGGCGCTTCCGAGGCCGGCCGCGATTACAACAGCGTTGACATGAGCCGCGTGCGCATGTTCAACGATTATATGTCGCCCTATAAAGCTGCCGTTGACGCAGGCGTCGCTACCGTGATGACCTCTTTTAACGATATAGAAACGGTGCCTGCCACTGCCAACAAATGGCTGGTGACCGATGTGCTTCGCAAGCAATGGGGATTTGAAGGCATGGTGGTGACCGATTATACCGCCGTCAATGAAATGATCGATCATGGTTTGGGCGACCTGCAAACGGTTTCTGCAAAAGCACTGAACGCAGGTGTAGACATGGACATGGTGGGCGAAGGTTTTCTGACCACGCTGAAAAAATCGCTCGAAGAGAAAAAAACAACCGAAGCCGCTATTGAAGCTGCCTGCCGGCGTATACTCGAATTCAAATACGATCTCGGGTTGTTTGCCGATCCCTATCGCCATTGCGATGTGAACCGTGCCAAAACCGAGATCTTCTCTGCCGCCAACCGCCAGGCGGCGCGCAGCATCGCCGCCAAATCGTTCGTGTTATTGAAGAATGATAAGTCGGTATTGCCGCTCGCCAAAAAAGGAACCATTGCACTGGTGGGTCCCCTGGCCAATACCCGCGAAAACCTGGTGGGCACCTGGTCGGTATCGGCCGATTACAATAACCCGCCTGCTTCCTTGTTCAGCTCGATGAAAGAGATGCTCGGCAGCCAGGCCAACGTTATTTACGCAAAAGGCGCCAACGTACATGAAGATTCGGCCTATGAAGCGCGGGTGAGCATTTTCGGCAAGAAGATGGAGCGCGACAATCGTTTGCCGGCAGTGATGATCGATGAGGCCCTGAAAGCGGCCGCCAATGCAGATGTGATCGTAGCGGCACTGGGAGAAGTGGCCGAGATGACCGGCGAATCGTCTTCACGCGCTATTATCGATATTCCGCAAAGCCAGAAAGACCTGCTGAAGGCGCTGCGAAAAACCGGCAAGCCGGTGGTGGTGGTGCTTTTCACCGGTCGCCCGCTGGTGCTTACCGATATGGAAAAAGACTGCGACGCCATTCTCACCGTTTGGTTTGGCGGCTCGGAAGCCGGCGCGGCCATCACCGACGTGGTATTTGGCGATGCAAACCCTTCCGGCCGCCTGACGGCGAGCTTTCCGTACAATGTGGGGCAAATCCCCCTTTATTACGCGATCAAAACAACGGGCCGCCCGAAAAACGGCGACGGCTTCCAGAAATTCCGCTCCAATTACCTGGATGTGCCCAACGAGCCGCTGTATCCTTTCGGTTATGGCCTCGGTTACAGCAGTTTCAGCTATGGTGATATCCAGCTCAGCAACCCGCGCCCCGGCGCCGACGACAGCATCACGGCCAGTATAACGGTGACCAATACCGGAAAATATGCGGGTGAAGAAACCGTGCAATTGTACATACGCGATGTGGTGGCATCGGTCACACGCCCGGTGAAAGAGCTCAAAGGCTTTCGGAAAATCCAGCTGGCCCCCGGCGCCTCGCAAACCGTTCGCTTTACCATTCGCACCGAAGACCTGAAATTCTTCAACAACGAATTGAAATACGACTGGGAACCGGGTGAATTCATCATTTTCATCGGGCCGAATGCGCGCGATGCGAAAGGTGTTCCGGTGAACTGGCAGAAATAGGGTACCTTTATGCGTTAATATGCGCTATGATAAACCCTGTTAAAAAGCGATTGTTACCGGTAACGCTCCTGTTGTTCCTGGCATCTTTTGTGGGCCACCACGATGCCGGCACCGGTATGGAAGACGGCTGGATAGAGCTCTTCAACGGGAAAGACATCAACGACTGGATGGTGAAGATCAATCACCACGAAGTGGGTGATAATTTTGCCAATACCTTTCGTGTTAAGAACGGTATGATACAGGTACGGTACGACGGGTATGGTGATTTCAACGACCAGTTCGGCCATCTCTATTATAAGAAACCATTTTCTTATTACCACCTGAAAGTGGACTATCGCATTACCGGCGAATTTCACCGGTCGGCACCCGAATATGCTTTCCGAAACAGCGGTGTGATGCTGCATTCGCAGGATCCCCGCACCATGCGAAAAGACCAGGACTGGCCGATTTCAGTAGAATTGCAATTCCTGGCGGCGGAAGACAATGGCAAACCCCGTCCCACCGGCTGCATGTGCTCGCCCGGTACCGATGTTGTTTTTAACGGTAAGATCGATCCCCGCCATTGCATTACTTCTACCGCCAAAACCTACAAGCTCAATGAATGGGTGCATGCCGAGGCCATTGTACTGGGCGATTCGGTGATCACCCATATCATCAACGGTGATACGGTGCTGCGTTATTACCAGCCGCAGATCGGCGGCGGCGTGGTCAACAATTACGATCCCGCCCAGAAGCAGGACGGCAAGCTGCTCAGCAGCGGTTTTATCGCCCTGCAAAGCGAAGGGCAGCCGGTTGATTTCAAAAGAGTGGCGATTAAAGAGCTGCCCGCACCCGGAGGGAGGGGACAGTAACGAGGAAGAGCTTATTTCAGAGATTGAACGGGAGAAAAGAAAACTTCAAATGGAATAATGCCGTAAACTTGAACCATGGCAGCGAAAAACATCATTCTCGATCTCGGCGGGGTATTGCTCAACCTCAGCTTTCCCAAAACGGAAGAAGCGTTCAAAGCGCTGGGCCTTCCTGATTTTAATAACCATTTTTCCCAATTCAAGGCTTCGCCCCTGTTTGAGGAATTGGAAACCGGTAAAGTGAGCAAGGCCCGGTTCCTTCAGCATTTCAAAAACCAAACCGGCCTGTCAACGCCCGACGAAGAAATCATTACAGCCTGGAATGCCATGCTGCTCGATTTTCCGCCTGAACGCGTGGCATGGCTGGATGCACTGGCAGGCAAATACCGCGTTTTCCTCTACAGCAACACCAATGCCTTTCACCACGATGCTTTTCAGGCGTCTTTCCTGGAAGCCTTTCCTGGAAAACCGTTTGACGATTATTTTGAGAAGGCCTATTACTCGCATACACTCGGGCTGCGAAAGCCCTATGCGGCTTCCTACACCGCCCTGCTCGATGATGCAGGAATTCAAGCCGGCGAAACAATTTTTATCGACGATACCTATCCCAATATTGAAGGTGCACTTGAAGCCGGCCTGCAGGCCATTCACCTGAAGCCGGGCATGACCGTGCTGGATCTAGAGGTGTAGCGTATTGCTGACTTTACAGCTACTCCTTGATCTCCTCAAAATCAATATACTCTTTCCGAATTTCCTTTTGTGTAGCCGAGGGCTGGCGGGGCTCCTGACCCTCGTTCACAACCGTATCGCCGGTACCATAACCCTGCTGCTGGCGCATCCGGCTCGCCATTTCCTCCTGTGCGGCCCTGAACTGCCTGCGCACATCGCGCGTAGCTTTCGATACCGGCAGCACAAAGCCGAAAAGAAAGCGGTAAGCAATATAAGCGAGCAATCCCCAAAAGATGATCTGTACCATAATACGAAGGTACTAACAGGCGGGGTGGAAAAATGTTTAGGAAAGTCAAAAAGAAGCCCTTATAAAACTTTTTGTTGCAAGCGCCTTAAAAATCATCAAATAGCGATAACTAATTGATTATGAACAAAACAGTGCCTTTGTCGATTTGACTGCTGCCGAAGGAGTTGTAAAGTAGCATTTGTCTCCCTGGCGCCGCAGTATTCGGTAACACCGAGCGCTTTTAGAACAGGTAAAGCATAATTTTGCCGGTATTGCCATTTTGCTTCTCCGCTTAAATTGCTTTCTGCTATACTGCGTTCCGCGTCATACAATAATTGTATTTGCGACAGTTGAACAAGGACTTTATGAGAGAGCAGATATAAAAATGGAAAAACAGTTTTTTTAAATCCGCCGTAAGCGGAAACGTTTGCACATGGCAAGGCTAATATTCTTACTGCTTTTAGTGGGACAGATTTCATTCGGACAGACCCTGACACCGGGCAATACCCACCTTTCTACAGATGAAATGTATGGAGACAGCTCAACCAGTTCCCCAAACATTGCTTTTAATGACCGGATAAAACTTGTTCAAATTGATAAGTCGCCCTCATCGGTCGATATCAGGCTTTATAAGCATCGCTCGTTGAGCAACACAAAAAAGAGTCTGCGCACTGTTTTTGTG
>JASGFZ010000088.1:0-10861 GCA_047605345.1 Flavihumibacter sp.
ATAATATCTTTAGGTAATTATAGTAGAAGCTTTAGAATTATAAAGAGAAAATAGGAAAATAAGTAGTTAAGTAAAAATAATATAAAATAAATTAATTATAAGATTAAAGCTTACTTCTTTTTTTATTTTAATGATTATCGTATTTTCTGTCCATTACAAAATCCTCCATGAATTTCGTCGTGTAGTTTCCTGCAAGGTAATCCTCATGATCCATCAGTTGTCTGTGGAACGGAATGGTGGTTTTCACGCCTTCAATAACGTATTCGCTCAGTGCGCGGTACATGGTGTTGATGGCTTCGTCGCGCGTGCGGGCGATGGTGATCAGCTTGCCGATCATCGAATCGTAATAAGGCGGAATGGTATAGCCGGCATATACATGGCTGTCGACCCGCACACCGTGGCCGCCGGGGGTATGCAATACCGTGATCTTCCCGGGGCTGGGCCGGAAATCGTTATAAGGATCTTCGGCATTGATACGGCATTCGATGGCGTGCATCTGGGGCTCGTAATCGCGGCCGCTGATGGGCTCACCCATCGCAATTTTCAGTTGCTCTTTGATGAGGTCGAAATTGATCACTTCTTCCGTTACGCAGTGTTCCACCTGTATCCGCGTATTCATTTCCATGAAATAGAAATTGCGGTGCTTGTCTACCAGGAATTCGATGGTACCCACACTTTCGTAACCGATGGCGCCGGCTGCTTTTTTGGCCGCCTCACCCATGGCCGCCCGCAGCTCGGGGGTCATGAAAGGGGAAGGCGATTCTTCCACCAGTTTCTGGTGCCGGCGCTGGATAGAGCAGTCGCGCTCGCTCAGGTGGCACACTTTCCCGTAGCGGTCGCCCGCTACCTGGATCTCAATATGGCGCGGCTCTTCCACGAATTTCTCCATGTAAATGCCGTCGTTCTTGAACGAAGCCGCGGCTTCGGCTTTGGCGGTATCGTAGGCGCGCTCCATTTCATCGTCGCTCCACACCACGCGCATGCCTTTGCCCCCGCCGCCGGCGGTCGCCTTGATGATGACCGGGTACCCTATTTCGCCGGCAATCCGGTAGGCCTGTTCCACACTTTCCAGCAATCCGCCGCTACCGGGAACAACCGGTACGCCGGCGCGTATCATGGTTTCTTTTGCCGTTATCTTGTCGCCCATAGCCCTGATCTGGGCAGGCGTAGGGCCGATGAATTTGATGCCGTGCTCACCGCAGATTTCGGCAAAACGGGCGTTCTCGGCAAGAAATCCGTAGCCGGGATGGATGGCATCGGCGTTTGTGATCTCGGCTGCGGCCATCAGGTGCGGGATATTCAGGTAAGAGTCGCTGCTCTGGGGACGGCCGATACAAACGGCTTCGTCGGCGAACTTAACGTGCAGGCTGTCTTTATCGGCTGTTGAATAAACAGCAATCGTTTTGATGCCCATCTCACGGCAGGTTCTGATAACACGTAAGGCAATCTCACCCCGGTTGGCGATCAATACTTTTTTAAACATTCGGATTGATTTAAACCATAATTAAGCCGGTTCCACCAGGAACAGCGGTTGATCGTATTCAACGGGCGAAGCGTCTTCCACCAGGATCTTCACGATTTTTCCTTTCACTTCGCTTTCGATCTCGTTGAACAATTTCATGGCTTCAATGATGCACACCACCTTGCCGGGCGATACTTCGTCGCCCACTTCGGCAAAAAGCGGTTTGTCGGGGGATGGCCGGCGGTAAAACGTGCCGATCATCGGGCTCTTGATAGTAAGGAGGTTGGAAGCACCGGCTGTTTCGGCCGGTTTCGGTTTTTCAGCAGCTGCCGCGGGCGTTGCTGCCGGCGCGGTACTGGCTGCGGGGGCGGCCATCGCCTGGGCGGGCTGGCAGGCCGGCGCCGTGGTAATCACCTGCTGGATATTTTCCTGTTTCTGTTTGATCGTCACCTTGAAGCCTTTTTCCTCAATGGTGAGTTCTCCGATGTTCGACTTATTGATCAGGCGAATCAATTCCTGAATTTGCTTAAAATCCATTGTGCTGAATTTACCGTGGAATGTTTTGGCAACTAAAGATAGGGGAAGATCGCCTTTATTCCTTCACCCGCTCAACGTATTCGCCGGTCTTTGTGTTAACGCGGATCAGTTCGCCCTCGTTTACGAACAGGGGAACCATCACCTGGGCGCCGGTTTCCACCTTTGCCGGCTTCAGCGTGCGGGTGGCGGTATCGCCCTTCATACCCGGCTCGCTGTAGGTAACCAGCAGCACAATCTTATCGGGCAGCTCAATGGTCATGGGCAGCTCGGTTTCGGTATTCATCAGCACCGACACTTCCTGGCCGTCTTTCAGGAACTGGGGCGCATCGATCAGCCCTTCCTGCACCGCGATCTGCTCAAAAGTTTCATTGTCCATGAAATTATATCCCGAATCATCCTTATACAGGAACTGGTAGTCTTTTCTTTCCACGCGTACCGGGTAGATGGTATCGCCGCTGTTCCAGGTTTGTTCGATGGTGCGCGAATTATCCACCCCCTTCAGTTTTGCCCACACTTTGGCGGCCGCGCGGGCCGTTTTGTTTTCTCCGAATTCCACCACCTTATACAAGCTGCCATCGAGCTTAATGATGAGCCCCCGGCTGATATCAGACGTATTTGCCATAAAAAATTGTAAATAAGGGGGCGAAACTACGAAAAGTTTATGGTTTATGGTCTGTGGTTTATAGTTGGTTACAGGTGGCCGGGCTTAACCTCGCGTCAACTATAAACGACAGACCATAAACCATAAACTAATGCTGTTTCAGTTTCACTTCCAGCACTCCGTTTTTCCCCTTATCACCGTATTTTTTGGTAGCCGATTTGCCTTTGAATACGTTAACAGATTCGATATTCACCGGCGCGATCTTTTTCAGCTCGGCCATGCTTATTTCCTTACCGTCAACGAGGCACAACGGTTCCGGTTGCTGCGGCGGGAGGGGTACATCAATACCCGACGTATCAAAACGGAGCGTATCGCTACTGCGAACAAAGACCAATTCATGCGGAACGGTATCCAGGTTAACGTTCAACTGAGCGGATTTTGAATCAGGCGGAAGCAATTGCGGGGAAGGCGGCTTCATTTCCACATCCACCTGGAAGGAAGCCGGTTCCACCGGGGCTTCGCTGTACGCATGGCCGGGGTATTTTTTGTCGAAAGCGGCTTTTTCTGCGGGCACGTCCAGGTTGTACCGTTCCTTCCTGCCGTCTTTGGTTTCCAGCTGCACCTGCCCCTTGTTGATCCGCATCCATTTTACCGAATACGGCACTGCAGGGGCCGCAGGCGGTGGCGGCGCAGCGGCAGGAAGTGCCGGGCTGGCAGGTTCCGCCGGTAATGCCGGAACCGGTGATGTTGGCGCAGCCGGTGGCACAGGGGGTGTTGGAGGCGCCGGCGGAAGATCGCCATATTGCGCCACATAAACCGCCGGGGTTCTGTTCCATTCGGCAAGCTGCACCGCTTTCACCAGCTTTTGCTTTTTGTCTTTGATGATCACAATGCATTCGCCGCCATTGTCGGCGATGGAAATAATATACCCTTTGCTGTTCAGCTTCCCGGGCCTTGCTTCGGCGGTTTGGGGGTCGGTCGCCTCGTAATGTTGGTTGATATTGCCAATAAACTTATTGGCTGCAGGGTCCGGAACGGCGTCTGCCGCTAATGGTGTGCCGGTTTGCTCCTGCGGGCTGTTTGCCTGCTCTTTGCGAAAGGCCAGCAGCAAAACGGCCAGCAAAGGAAGGGCGAAGCTGAACTTCAGCAGGTGCAGTTTCGCCGATTGTAAACGGTTCATCATGTTAATTCTGTTTTTTAATGCGGAAAAATTGAGATGGGTTCCCATGCTGAACTGTTTTTGGCCAATAACTTTCAGCAGGAGGTATTGATAGGTCTTCCGGTCGACACCGTGCGATAACACGGCTTTATCAGCAATGAATTCAAGGTTCTGCCTGATGGCATGACGTACCAGCCAGGCGAACGGGTTGTACCAGTTGAAAGCCGCCAGCAGCTCGGCAAACACCATATCGATGGTATGCCGCTGCCGCACATGCACCATTTCGTGGCGGATGATCTCTTTCAACGCTTCCGGATCATGGGCATCCGGGTTTATATACACAGCATTTCCAAAGGAAAAGGGGATGATCTTATGATCTACCTGGTACAGCCGCACATCGTCGGCCAGCAGCAGCCGCGCGCCCTTTCGCATACGCAGGTAAGAAATATACTGCAACAGCAGCCTGGCCAGCCGCAACAATATACCCGCTGCTACCAGCCAAACCAGCACCTGCCCGGGGTCGGCACCCCGGGCAACCCTGCCATCGGCCGTCATTGCAATCCGCGGCACATAACTCACCAGTGCCATATTTTCGGGTTTGGGATCCAGCCACCAGTAAATATTCATCAGCGGCAGAAAAAAACAGGCCAGCGAATACAGCAGCAGGTACCAGCGATTCCACTGGTGAAAAGTGAGCCGCCGTAAAAACACCTGGTAGAAGAGGTAAACCGCCGCCAGGCTGATGCTGATTTTGATCATGTATTGCAGGAAAACGGGCATTTTTTCTTTTTTTGGAAGGTGAAGAACGGCGCTATTTTTTTTCTATCAGGCGGATAATCTCTTCCAGCTCGTCTTTGCTGAGGTTTTTCTCGCTCACAAAAAAGTTCACCAGCTCCTTGTACGAATTATCAAAATAGGTTTTGATGAACTGACCCATAAAGCGCTTTTTGTATTCGTCTTCGGTTATGCATGGCCGGTATAGATACATATTCCCTACCAGCCGGCTGCTGATATAGCCTTTCTTCTCAAGGTTCTTTACCGTAGAAGCCAGCGTAGTGTAGGGCGGAACCGGCTCCTGCAGCTGCTCCAGGATTGATTTTATATTGGCCTCGCGCAACTCCCAAAGGGCCTGCAGGGCCTGCTCTTCGGCTATACTGAGCTTTTCCATATCTACGAAGTTTTCGTAAATCTACGAAATAATCGTAGATGTAACCAAATCTTTTTTGTTAATGCCGATTAAAATGATGTTTTACCCGCCGGGCGCTTAATTTTAAGGCATGAAATCTATCCGACACTTACTGACCGGTTTCGCTTTTGCCGGCAGCCTGCTGGTTGCCGCCGCTTCCGTTTTTGCCCAGAAAACCGACAGCACACAGCCCCCTTTCAAGCGTTTCCCCACCATTCCACCTTTTGAATTAATGGGGATCGATAACCAGAAGATCAACCGCGAATCGCTCGCCAAGCGCAAAGGCACACTGATCATGTATTTCAGTCCGGACTGCCACCACTGCCTGCAACAGACCGACTGGCTGAAAGACAATCTTCCGGCCTTTGCCAAATACAACCTGGTGCTGGCCACCTACCAGCCCATGGAAGAACTCAAAGCCTTTTACGACAAGTACCAGATGGCTTCCTGGAAGAATCTCTATATCGGCCGCGATGAAAAATTCTTCCTCCCTCCCTATTTCAAGATCGCCAACCTCCCCTTCCTGGCGCTCTACGACAAAAACGGCAACCTGCTCACCAGCTTTGAAGGAACGACCGAAATCGCGAAGGTGCTGGCGGCGTTTAATAAATAGTTTATAGTTTGTGGTTTATAGTTTGTGGTTTATAGTTTCTGGTTGGTTTGAAGTTTGAGGTTTGAAGTTTGAGGTTTGAAGTTTGAGGTGGCTGCCGCGTGCGCGGAGGCTTGATAAACGGGCAACTACTTTGCGATAAACAGCCAAATACCCGTCGGGAAAACCCGACGGGTATTTGGCTTCTTTGCGGCCTTTGCTCCTCTGCGGTCTCGGCGTGAAAGAAAAAGCCGCACTTTTACCGAGACCGAAAACACAAAGTCTCCCCGCACGCGGCAGCCACCTCAAACTTCAAACCTCAAACTTCAAACCTCAAACTTCAAACCTCAAACCAACCAGAAACTATAAACCACAAACCATAAACTATTTTATATTTGTTACTCATCATAAATTCCCTTTCATGAAAGTTACTGTGGTTGGTGCCGGTGCCGTTGGAGCAACCTGCGCCGATAATATTGCCAGGAAAGAACTTTGCCAGGAATTGGTATTGCTTGACATCAAAGAAGGTTTAGCCGAAGGAAAAGCCCAGGACATGATGCAGACCGCTGCACTGCTTGGCTTCGACACCCGCATCACCGGGTCCACCAACGATTACAGCAAAACAGCCGGCAGCCGCGTGGTAGTGATTACTTCCGGTATTCCCCGTAAACCGGGTATGACCCGCGAAGAGCTGATCGGCACCAATGCCGGCATCGTTCGCGGCGTTTGCGAAAACATTCTCGCCCATTCGCCCGAAGCCATCATCATCGTGATCAGCAACCCGATGGACACCATGACCCAATTGGCTTACACAGCCACCCACCTGCCCAAAAACCGCATCATCGGCATGGGCGGCGCGCTCGACAGCGCCCGCTTCAGGTACCAGCTGAGCCAGCGCCTGCAGTGTTCTCCGGCCGACCTGAATGCGCTGGTAGTAGGCGGGCACGGTGACACCACCATGATCCCCCTCATTCGCCACGCTACCTGGAACTCCACCCCCGTTAGCCGCTACCTCAGCAAAAACGAACAGGACCAGGTAGTGGCCGACACCATGGTAGGCGGCGCCACCCTCACCAAACTGATAGGTACTTCGGCCTGGTACGCTCCCGGCGCGGCCGGCGCCGCCATGGTGGAAGCCATCGTACGCGACGAGAAAAAACTCTTCTCCTGCTGCGTTCCACTCGAAGGCGAATATGGCCAGTCAGACATCTGCATCGGCGTACCGGTCGTAATCGGGAAAAACGGATGGGAAAAGATCATCGAATTTGAACTCAACGATGAAGAAAAAGCCCTGTTCAGCAAAAGCGCCGACGCGGTTCGCAGCATGAACGAGGTATTGAAAACGTTGTAAATTGTTGAATACCGTGAAAGCCGGGGTAAACCCGGCTTTTTCATAAGATTCTCAAAAAATATTCCCTGTAGTTTTTACATTCCATGTTTGTCTGTTAGATTTGTTTCTCTCCAAGGCCTATCTAAAGCATTCTTTTTCCATTCCGGAAGGCCGCCTATTCTGAAACCTATACAAACACTTTCTTTATGATCAAGCCCCTTTGTGTTGTGGCTGCTGTTTTGATTGCCTGCCAGGTCTTCGCCCAGGATGTTGAATTGGCCGCCCAGCGCGATCCCCTGCGCAACCTCTCCATCAATCCGAACAATAATAACAGGATCAACCCCGACAAAAACATGCGGATCAATCCAAAAACCAACTGGAATATCAATCCGCTGCTGAACGACAAAATAAATCCGGCCAAAAACAAACTCCTCGATCCCAAGATCAACAAGGAATTCAGCCCGCTCTCCAATCACAGCATTAACCCGATGTTCAATTTCACCCTGCATCCGCTGAGCAACAACCAGTGGATGGGCCAGTATATCTTCAATAAAGACGGCCAGATGACCGGCTACCTGGTGGATGCCAACCAGTTCATCAAACTTGATTTTGACGAAAAGGGGAACTGGAAAGGCTACCTGGTCAAAACCAGCACCAATACCTACCTCTATTTTAACCTGCAGGACGAATGGACGCGCAATTTCTATTGTGAAGACTCGATGGTCGGTTACAATGTATTCGACGGCCAGGCCGAGTGGACGGGATCGTACGCAAAATAAATATCAGTTCCGCTGCAGCCATTGCTGCACGATGGCGCGCACCTGCGGCAGCGAAATATCCTGCATGCATTTAAAGTGCTTTTTCGGGCAGGCATCATACCCTATTTTGGAACAGGGCCGGCAGCGCAGTCCTTCTACCGCTACCATCACCGACGGTTTCGCCTGGTCAAAGCCGGCAGGGCCGTAATAAGGATACATGCCGAAAGCCGGCGCGGTATTGCCCCAGATGGAAATGACCGGTTTGCGGAATGCCGCCGCTATATGCATTAAGCCGGTATCGTGTGTGATGATCAGCTTGGCCTGCCGAACCAGGTCGGCCGATTCATTGATGCTGAACTTACCGCAGGCATTGTATATTTTGATGGGGTCCAGCGCCGACAGGGCTTCGCCGTTGGCTTTGTCTTCCGGACCGCCTAAAATCACCAGCGGGTGATCGATCATCGTCACCAGTTCCTTCAGCTTCTCCAGCGGCAGCCGCTTGGTGGCATGCGCCGCGCCGATCACCAGGCCTATATAGCCAAAATGGTGCGATACCGGGATATCGTCCTGTTTTATCAGCTCGTTTTCGGGAATGAAATAATCGAGTCCGCCGCCATCGGGCAGCACCCCCAGCGGCTTCACCGTTTCCATATAACGGTCAACGATATGCACCTTCGGCAGCAGGTTGATCTTGAAATTGGTGAGTACCCATTTCTGCAGGTTCAGCTTATTGAAGCTGACGGCCTTGCATTTCAGCGCCTGTTTTACCCGCAGCGTGCGCAGGTTGTGGTGCAGGTCGGCCACAAAGTCGAAATGCTCTTTCTTCAGTGCGGCCGTCACCTCCTGCAGGTTGTCGGTAAGCAGGTGCAGCTTATCGATATAAGGATTGGCCGCCAGTACCGGCGCGAACGATTTTTTGGTCAGGAAATGCAACTCCACGCCCGGCAGCTGCTGTTTAACCGCCCTGATTACCGGGGTGGTGAGCACGATATCGCCGATGGAAGAAAAACGTATGATCAGTACCTTCTTCACGTTTCCATGTAGTTAAGGTCTTTCCCGAAAGTTTCTTCGCTGCGGGCGGCGGCGATGATGGCAATCAGCATGCATACCACCGCGGTAATCATACCGCTGCCCACCAGCCCGTGACGGGACTGCAGCGCGGTGAATAAAATGGTTACCAGGTTAAGGGAGCCCCGCACCATATTCGGTACGGTGGTAGCGGCCGTGGCCCGCAGGTTGGTGCCGAACTGTTCGGCGGCAACAGTAACGAATATGGCCCAAAAGCCGATACCGAACCCAAGCACGGCGCAGGCCCAGTACAATTCGGTGGTGCCGGCACCCTGCAGGTTAAAAAACCAGCACATCGCGGCAATGGTGATGCCGTAAAAAATATACAGTGTTTTTTTACGGCTGCGCAGCCACTGGCTTACGAGGCCGCTGGCAATATCACCGAGCGACAAACCCACATAGGCAACCATCACCGCCTTGCCGGGATCAACGGTTCCCTGCACCTGCATCTCCACCCCGAATTCGCGGCTGAAGCTGATGAGTATGCCGATCACAAACCAGGTAGGAAGGCCGATCAGGATCGACCACAGGTACTTGAAAAAACGTTTCCTGTTATTGAAGAACATCCAGAAATTGCCTTTCTGCACATCGGCTTTCCGGGCCGATTCAAACATGCCCGATTCGGCTACCTTAATGCGCAGTAACAGCAGCAGGAAACCCAGCCCGCCGCCGATAAAATAACAGGTGCGCCAGTGGAAATTTTCCTTTATCAAAAAAGCGACCACGGCCCCGCTTAGCCCGATGCCGGCCACCAGTGAAGTGCCCACGCCCCTTTTTTCTTTAGGCAGCAATTCGCTTACCAGGGTGATACCGGCGCCCAGCTCACCGGCCAGGCCCACCCCTGAAATAAAACGCACCAGCGCATACTGGTGGGTGCTGGTCACAAAACCATTGGCAATATTGCCCAGCGAATAAAGAATGATAGAGGCAAAAAGCACGCTGAGCCTCCCTTTTTTGTCGGCCAGCACGCCCCACAGAATACCGCCCACCAGCAGGCCCAGCATCTGGATATTGATAATAAAAAGTCCTTCGTTTTTGATGCCCTCGGGCGACAGTCCCAGGTCGGCCAGGCTTTCCACCCGGATGATGCTGAACATCAGCAGGTCGTAGATATCTACAAAATAACCGAGCGCAGCTACGATCACTGCTATATTGAAAAACTGGTTCCTGTTGGCGGGCTGCCCGTTCATACGATTGGCTGTTATTTTTTTGACGACCGGCCGGTGACCAGCTTCCCGATCACAGGGGCCGTGGTTACCAGTACAATGCCGATAACGATCACTTCAAGGTGGTCGCGCAGGTCAAAATTGAATTGCGTCTTCACCCATTTCTGTAAAAAATGCCCGGCGAAGATCATGCTGCATACCCAGGCGGCGCAACCTGCGATGTTATAGAACATGAACTTCTTTCTGTCCATGTCTACAATCCCTGCAATGATGGGCGCAAAAGTACGCACAATGGGCAGAAAGCGGGCGAACACAATGGCGCCACCACCATGCTTTTCATAAAAGGTATGGGCTTCGTCGAGGTACCGCTTCTTGAAAAAGAAATTGTCTTTCCAGCGGAACATGGTTGGCCCTATCTTCCGGCCGAACCAGTAGCCGAGGGTATTACCCAGCACACCGGCTGCTGTTACCAGGCCCACCAGGATCAGCCGATTCAGATCCACGTCGACGTCCGCGATGCGCTGGCGGCGGAACACCCAGCCCACCAGCCGCAGATTGATCAGCACCACCGACGCCAGCAGCAGCACGAAGCCCAGCACATGCACGATCTGCGTGGTCGCGCCGACCAAATGGTTGGAGGCGTTGATGATGTGGCCGACGGGGCTGTCGCGCACGGCGCTCAGCGCTTCAAGCAGGGTCATGGCATTCCTTCGTGGCAGGATCAGGAGGACAGCGACTGCCAGTTCGGCAGATAAGGGATGAGCCGGCCGCAGATGATCACCAGCGTCCACAGCAGCAGCGAGGCGGCACCGGCCAGGCGCACATTGCGCGGCAGGCGGGCATGGTTCTCGAGTATCGCCGGTTGGCGCGCGGTGATGAATTCGAAGTAGGCGGCATTCACGCCGGCCAGGACGATGAACACGAATTTGAACGGAAAGGGCGGGCTCTCAATCACGCTGGCCGCTTCGGACCAGAACAGCAGCACACCGGAGATGAATATCAGCG
>JASGFZ010000089.1:0-10860 GCA_047605345.1 Flavihumibacter sp.
AATTTACTCTCGTTAAAGGGGGTTTTGGCCAGGTTCCAGTAAGGGGCGTTTACATCGGGCGTGGTAGCTATACCCACTTCACCCATACCGCCGGCCCGGGCATCGGGCGAAATGCGGAGAAAAGGCACCGAAGTCGTAACCACATTGAGCGGTTCTGTCTGTCCGAAACTTTCCGATACAGAGAAACCGGCGAGGATGAGCACTGCAGCCAGTTTAAGGGACGTTTGTTTCATGCGATCTGAGCTTGCTTAATAATTGGTTTCACACGAAACGCCGGGAACTTGCCGGAAATACAAAGAGAGTTTACCCTTTGAACTGGTCAGGGGTACCTGGTCGTTTCAATAAATAACTTGGGTAAATTTTACTCTATAAGCGGCTAAAATAAACAATTTTTCTTAATGACCGGTCTGCGGGCTGGTGGCTGCCAGGTTTACCGCAGGGTTAGAACGCCCGGACAGAACAATTATTGTACCGGGATTTGCCGCTTCGGTGCATCCGGGGCCGGCTGTATAAAACGTTAAAGCTTTTTCGGCCCGTAATTTGGTTGAGGAACGGAACTATTTAACTGTTTATATTCGCGGTGAGCAAGTTGTGTGCAGCACAATATAACAAGATCGCTCCCGTTATAACAGTCTTAAACCAGCAAATGGCTATCAATATGAACTGGAAAAACCTAACAATCCTCGTATCCTGCGCCGCGATGGTTGCCTCCTGTAAAAACGGGAAGCTGTTCGGCAAAAAAACCAAAAAATCTGACGTAACCGGTTGGAATTACAATGATAAAAACCAGGGTGGTTACCAGGTTTCCAAAGAAAAAGAACAGCGTACCGGTCCCGGTCTCGTCTTTGTTCAGGTACCTTTACCATGGGCGCACCGAAGAAGACGTTATGGGCGCCTGGAACAACTCGCCCCGCCGCGTAACCGTCAACTCCTTTTATATAGACAGAACGGAAGTGGCCAACGTTCACTACCGTGAATACCTTTACTGGATCAACACGGTATTTGACGGCGACGAGCACCAGGCCGTACGCAACGGCGCCCTGCCCGATACCCTTTGCTGGCGCAGCGAGCTCGCCTACAACGAGCCGATGGTTGAGTATTATTTCCGCCATCCTTCCTATAACTATTATCCTGTGGTGGGTGTAACCTGGAAGCAGGCAAACGACTTCTGTATCTGGCGTTCCGACCGCGTGAACGAACTGGAGCTGGTGAAGCGTGGTTATATCAATGAAAAGTCTATCAAAAATGTTTCCGGTATTGCCGAAGAGCATTTCAATACAAAATCCTATCTCACCGGTGAGTTCCAGGCAGCACCTGGCAAAGCGGCCCGTTCCAAGAAGAATGAGCTGAAGAACCCGAATGGTTCGCCCCGTACCACCGTATCATTTGAAGATGGTATCCTGTTGCCGAACTACCGTTTGCCAACAGAAGCCGAGTGGGAATATGCCGCCCTGGGTTATGTAAACCAGAACCCCCAGCCTTCGCGCAAGGAAGGCAAGCGCGGTGAAGAGCTGGTGAGCAACAAACAGGTATATGCCTGGTCGAGCAACGTGAACGGCCTGCGCGATACCCGCAAGGGCACCTGGCAGGGTACTTTCATGGCCAACTTCAAGCGCGGATCGGGCGACAACATGGGTGTTGCCGGCGGCTTGAACGACCGCGCCGTGTACACTGCCCCGGTTGAATCGTTTTACCCCAATGGTTTCGGTATCTATAACATGAGCGGTAACGTAAATGAGTGGACAGCCGATGTGTACCGTCCGTTGTCGCTGAATGATTTTGACGATATCAGCCCGTACCGCGGTAACAAGTTCTCTACGGTTGACCAAACCGGCGGCAAGCCTGAGCGCGACAGCCTGGGTAATATCAAATACCGCCTGATGACCGACGAAGAGAGCAAAAACCGCCGCAACTACCAAAAAGCCGATGTGATCAATTACCTTGATGGCGATTCGCTTGTGCAGGGTGTAAACTACGGTTATGGTATAACCACCCTGATCAGCGACAAGAGCCGTGTGATCAAGGGCGGCAGCTGGAACGACCGCGCTTACTGGCTGAGCCCCGGCACCCGTCGTTTCCTGGAAGAAGACCAGAGCAGCAGCACCGTAGGTTTCCGTTGTGCGATGGACCGTACCGGCAGCCCCGAAGGCAATGGTTTCAAAACCGGTATAGAGTACAAAAAACGCCGTCAGAATACGCGTAAGAAATAATACAAACAGATAGCCAATAAGAAGGCCCGCATCGATTCAGGTGCGGGCTTTTTGTTTGTCCGGGAATTATAACTGAATACCCGGCAAAACGAAAATAAATGGGACATTTGCCGGGAGGCACAAAAAAATTACAACTTTAACCGATGACGATACGAAGGGCAGCCATACAAACCGACCACGATAAGATCTGGAACATTTTTAAGGCGGTGATAGCAAGCGGCGATACGTATGTTTTTGATCCCGGCACCCCGAAAGACAGCCTGCACAAACACTGGTTTGCAGATTATATGACCACTTTTGTAGCGGTAGACGGCGAAGAAATTGTAGGAACCTATATTATCAAACCCAACCAGCCAGACCTGGGAAACCACATTGCCAATTGTAGCTATATGGTAGCGCCCACGCAGCAGGGACGCGGAACAGGCCGCCTGCTTTGCGCACACTCCATTCATTTCGCGAAAGAAAACGGCTACCGGGGCATACAGTTCAATATTGTAGTGAGCACAAACAACGCCGCCGTCAAACTGTAGCAGCAATTCGTCTTTGATATTATTGGCACAACACCGGGAGTTTTCCGGCACGAAAGCCTGGATCAAAATAAGGAAGGCAGCCAATAAACAACAGGCTGTCTTGATTTTACCCATGCGATTTTTGAAAACCATACGGCTCATCCTGACCTTCTACCGAAGCTTCGTGCTGGCTACCAGCCTGATCACCGCATGTTGCGTTGCCCTCTTTTATGAATACGGTCTTAAAACTTTTTCGGCACTCTTCTGGTTCAAGCTGCTCACGCTGGGGCTGGTTTTTTACTTTATACGATCGTACAAGGCAAAAGAATTCTACTATTATCAAAACCTGGGGGTATCCAGGGCCTTATTGTGGTCATCAACGCTTACTGCCGATTTCATTCTGTTTATAGCATCACTGATCGTAACCTACAAAATCAGATGAGCCACCAACTTGAAATTGACGGCATCCAGCTTGCATTCGGAACACGGACGATTTTGTCTGACATATATATCAAATGTGAAACAGGAAAAATAACGGGTATTTTAGGCCGGAACGGAGAAGGAAAAACATGTCTCATGAATGTTGTACATGGGAGTTTAGCCGCAGGCAGCAAATCCATTCGTTTCGATACTATTTCTATTCCGAGGGCCTTAAAAAGACCGGACCTGTTAGGCTACCTGCCGCAGTTTAATTTTATCCCCTCCTCACTCACACTGAAGCGGATATTTTCAGATTTCAACCTGGACTATGCGGAGTTCGAAAACCACTTTACTGATTTCAGATCAAAATACAAATCAGGATTCACCCGTTTATCGGGCGGGGAAAAACGCCTGGTTGAAGTGTACGTCATTATTAAAGCGGCCGCCCGGTTCGCGATGCTCGACGAACCTTTTTCGCACCTCATGCCGTTACAGATTGAAAAAGTAAAAGAGCTGCTGATGGCCGAAAAACAACATAAAGGCTTTTTCATCACCGACCATATGTACGAACATGTCATCGATATTTGCAGCGATCTGTATATTTTAACCAGGGGTAAAACATATCGGGTAAAGCAACTGTCGGATATAGAAGAGCTGGGCTACGTAAAACAATTTCCCTGAACCAGGGTAAGGATCACCTGCAAAGAATGGCCGCCGGCAACTGTACCATTCTATGCAACGCTGTCATTAAAATGGTCGCTGTTGTACAGTGGCCGGAGACCACCATACAACAGCGACGATTTCTAAATACCCTATTTGTTTTCCAGCAACACCAGGTTGCCGTCTTCATCACTTACAATCACTTCTTTGGCACTTACAGGCGTGGCGGGATTCAGCATGATATTGCTGATCTTGTGTTTCCACAACAGTTTCCCGTCTGCACTGCTAACGGCAATCAGCCAGCCATTGCGAAAAGGGAAATAAACGATGCCGTTCTTTTCGATAATCGCCGCCTGGTTATCGTCGAATCCGTAATGGCCTGCGGTTTTCCAGACCACTTCCGGCTGCGCCGCTGCAGCGCTGTATGCCATCAGTGTGCTGTCAAACGTGCATTTTGCGAATATGCGGTTGCCGTCTGCCGAAATACCGATGGCTTCATTCAGCTTCGGTGTACCCACACGCCATAGGGAATCGCCGGTTTTGGCATTGATGGCGGTAAGCACCATGTCAGGGCCGGTAATGAATATCCGGTCGTGCGTCGCAACCGGCCAGCAGGCGCCGGGGGCATAGTATGCCGAGGGATAGGCTTCTTTTTCAGAACGTATCCATTTCCAGGCCAGTTGGCCGGTATTGGCATTCAGGGCATAGAAATAATTGTCCCAGGCACCGAAATACACATTGCCCTGGTAGAACACCGGCCTGGTATCTATCCATCCCCTGATACCACTGAAATCCCACAGCAGCTTGCCGGTTTTAAGATCCAGTGCGCGGAATTTTCCGTCGCTGGCGCCGATAAACACCTTACCATCCTGAATGGCAGCGCTTCCCAGCACATAGCTATCTGCCCTGAATTGCCATAACTGTTTACCGGTTTTTATATCCAGGCAGTAGATGTTATGATCAACCGAACCAAACACCACCCTGTCGCCTGCTATTGCCGGCGTAGAGAAAATGCCCTTGCCTGCATTGAACTGCCATACCTTTTTGCCATCTTTCAGTTGCAGGCAATAAAATTCACCGTTCCTGTCGCCCACAAACACCTGGTTACCCGCATAGGCTACAGCCGACGATACGCCACCTTTCAGGTGCAGCCTCCATTTTTCCTTTACCTGCTGATATTCGTTGTTGATGACGTAATCGGGTGTGGGATCGGGCGATTTTTCTTTGCTGTAGTCGATCGGCACAAAGGGCAGGGCGTGCCAGGCCGTGAGGCGGTCGATATCGGGATTGCGCTCGGTAAAAAACAGGCTGTCGCGCGCTACATCCACCAGCGTGTATCCCACCGGCGCATTGTTCCTGCTGGTATTGGTTCTGGCCATCACACCCGGCAGCCCTTCAAAATTCATCTTGTTGTTGCGGTGGCCATGTCCTACCAGCACTACCCGCACATCGTAGTCCTTGAACAGTTTCGTGAGCTCAAACCAGTTGGCCATGCTGCGGTTCAGGGGATAATGCGTGTACGGTATGATGGTACGGTTGTTCTTTTTCGCGTTTTCGCACTGCTCCCTGATCCAGGCCAGGTCGCCGGCTGATATATAGCCGTCGCCGCGACGGGCGATGGGTCCTGTCTGAAAGCCAACGAACTCGATATCGCCGGCATTGAACCGGATATTGTGGTGACCGAAAACCTCATCGAATCCCGTGGCGCCCGATTCGGTCCACTTGGTATCGTGGTTTCCCGGAACAATATAATAAGGCTTTCGGAGTGAGTCGAGTATCCGCTTTCCGATGAGCATGTCTTCCTTATAACCAAAGTCGCTGATATCACCCGTCAGGATCGTGAACTGCACATCATTCATGTTATTGATGTCGGCCACCGATTTTCGCAGGTCGTCCAGGCTCTGGCTGCCCCTGACAATATGTATATCGGTCAGCCAGGCAAAACGCAGGTTTTGTGCGCGGGCAGAAAGCGCGGCAACGCAGGCGGCCAGGAGCCACAGGCTATGCCTTATTATATGTTTCATGGTTGTTTTTTACGGGTTTTGAACCAGGTTGGGTTGGCTCAGCATCTGTGATTGGGGGATGAACTCCACAATGAAAGCATCGTCCCACTTGATAAAGCTGATTGGCGTGTTGCCCGACAAATGGGTACCGGGGTACCGGCGGTCCATGTTTCTTTTGTTACGGTACAGGTCAAATTTGCGATGACCTTCCCAGGCCAGCTCCAGCTGCCGTTCTTCCATCACCAGGTCAAGCGAGGTTTTACCGGTGGGCAGGGCGCTGGCGTTGTACAACCCGTAGTCGGGTATGCCCGCCCTGGAACGGATGATGTTCACATCGGCAATAGCCCTGGCATCGTCGCCCAGTTTGGCATTGGCTTCTGCCCGGATCAGGTACATCTCGGCGAGCCGCGATATGATGGGCGACCACAGGTGCGGCTGCCCTTCCTGACGCGAACACTTGGTGATAAAGAACCTGGGATACCCGTTGCGCAGGTTCATTTCGTTTTCAATGATGACTTTCTTTTTAACGCCGCCGGCAAGAGCAATATAGTAATCGTAGGCGCCGTTGATATTCGCTTCTTTTTCCAGTGTTTCGCCTGTGTCGGTCACCTTGTAATCGTCGCCGGTTTTCGTTACCGGAACATTTACGTACTGGTAATTATCATTCACATACATAGCCCAGATCACTGAAGAGCCGGTTTTGTAATCGGGTTCGATGAACTTGTTCCTCACATCTGCCGGAAATGTACGCACCAGGTCAAGATAGGGTTTGGAAGCATACATTTCGCCGTAACCCGCACCATTGATCACCGCGTACATCGAACCGATATTGCCGAGGCCATTGGAGGGATGATCGGCGTCGGGTATGTATTTGATCGCGAAGATGGTTTCTGCGTTCGACTCGGGCTTGTAGGTAGGGTACAAACTTAACTGGGCAGTCGGCAACAAAGAGAACCTGCCCGATTCGATCACTTTCCCGGCATACTCTGCCGCTTTTTCATTGTTCTCCATATACAGGTATATGCGCGCCTTGAGCGCCCATACTGCTTCTGTGGAGGCATAGATATTCGATTTGAAAATCGTCATCAGCGATTCGGCTTTGTCAAGATCGGCCAGCACCGCATTATACACCTCACCCACTGTTGACCGGGGCGGCTGGTTGCCCGGATCAGCATCCAGCTTGAGGGGCACGCCGAGGTTATCGGTTCCCTGCGAATAGGGCCTTCCGAAAATATTCACCAGCGTAAAATGCAGGAAGGCGCGCAGAAAATAGTTTTCGCCGATGAGCTGGTCGTTTTCTTTCGAGGTTCCTTCGGGTACCGTTTGGATGATCTTGCTGTTCGATACAATTATCTGGTAAGCGTTGCTCCAAACGCTTGTTGTCATGGAATTGTTGGGAATACGCTGGTAATTGTACAGGTAAAAGAGATGCGAGGTAGTGGTGCCGCTCAGCGATACGTTGTCGCTCGGAAACTCCAGTGCACGGTACCAGGCAACCGCCATTGTTTTGAGGCGTGCATAGTTACCGTTGGTTACGGCCTGCAGGCTGCCTTCGGAGGTGTTGAAGTCATCGGGCGTCAGGGCGTCAAACGGTTTCCTGTCAAGCTTGGAGCAGCCGATCGTGAACAGGAACGCACCGATGGCCGCCAGTTTGTTTATAGAATGCAATGTCATACAATAGTTTTTTTAATCAAAAGCCAATGGAAAGTCCGAACATGATCCGTTTGGGTTGCGGGTAGGCGATGGTTTCAGGATCCAGCCCGGAGAATTTGGTAAGCGTCAGCAAATTGTCGAAAGAGATATTTGCCTGGATATTCTTTGACTTCAGCTTCTGCGCCACGATGGCCGGCAGGCTGTAACCCAGGGTTATATTCCTGATACGGAAAAACGATCCGTCTTCGAGGTACCTCGTAGAAGGCTTGTTGGAGTTGTTGTTTCCTCCATAATAAGCCAGGGGATGCGTGGCATTGGGATTGTCGGGCGTCCACCTGGACCAGCCGCTTTTCAATATCATGCTGTTATAGGTAGGGTAAGCGCCGTCGGCATCAAAGGTTTCGCGGTCTGTATTATAAATCATGCTGCCTTTGCGGAAAGCGGTATTCACGCGCAGCGACAATCCACCCCATGAAACATTGGTGTTAATGCCCCCGAAATATTTGGGGGTGGCGGCAGCGCCGGCCTGTAAGTTGGCGGCCGAATACGTGCCGGTAAGTGTTTTATTACCCGAAGCATCGGTCACCTCCCACTGCGGGTTGCCGTTCTCGGGATTAACCCCCGCCCATACAGGCAGGTACCAGGTATTGATATCATGCCCTTCCATATACACCTGGTTACCGTTCAGCTGCGACTGGCCCTTGTACAACTCAGTCACATGATTCTTATTGCTTCCGATCGTAACATCGAGGTTCCACTGCAGTTTTGACGATTTGATGATCGCATAAGAAAGCGAAGCTTCTATCCCCTTGTTCACTACAGCACCGATGTTCTGCAGCTGCTGCACATAACCCGATACCGACGGCAATGCAACGGCATATACCAGGTCGGAAGTATTGCGGTTATAGAGGTCAACCGTCAGGTTGAGCCGGTCCAGCAAACCAATCTCCACACCCAGATCGGTGCTATAGGTTTTTTCCCAGCTCAGGTTCTTGTTGCCCAGCGCGGTGGGAAAGGCCGATGGCGCCCCGTTGTATTGGGTACTCAAACCGAAGAGGTCATAATAACCGTAGTAATCGCTCGGCGTGTTACCGGTACCGCCGTAGTTGGCACGCAGGCGCAGGTAATTGATCGCCGCCACGTCGAAAAATTTTTCGTTGTGTATATTCCAGGCGCCGCCCACCGAATAGAAGGTGCCGTATTTTTTCGAGAAGCGGGAAGACCCGTCAGAACGAACAGAGGCCTGCAATGAATACCTGTTGCTGTACGAATACGCTGCGTTGAACAGGTAAGACCTGAATGCATATTGCATGGTATTACCCGTAGCGGTAATGGGTGTTGCGGCGCCATTCAGCACCGTTACACCGGGCACAATGCCCTTGCCGGCCGAAGTGTTCGTATTATACGTATAGTCGTTGTACTCGTAAGCAGCCAGCGCGTTGATGCTGTGCTCGCCGATATCGGTTTTATAGGTCAGCATCTGGTTGGTAAAGCGTGAGGTGGCCCTGCCCGCCGTATTGGTGATGCGACCGATATCGGAAAGACCGGCGTTTGACCGCGGGTCAATATACCCCAGCCCGTTGTTGGCCCGGTACGTGATGTTGTTGGTCGACTTAAAGCTGAAGTGTTCATCAAAGTCATATTGAAAATCGGCGCTCGAGTTGATATTGAGCGTTTGCCCCCTGGTGAAATTCCACTGCAGATCGTACAGGTAGTTGTTGAGATCACGGCCATACCAGGTAACACCGCTGGCTTTGGCGTTCACGGGCTTGCCGTTGGCATCATAAGGAATATCCCAGGGCAAATTGCGGTACATATCGTAAATGCTGTGCTCGGTGCTATCGGTTTTGGCGAAAGAAACAGCAACCTTCGGCTTGAACGTAAGCTTGTTGGTGAGCTTATAATCCACATTCAGCCGTCCCGACACGCGGTTGTACTTATATCCTTTCACCGTACCGCCTTCGTCGTAAAAATTGACCCCGGAATAGATCTTCGCTCTTCCAGACACACCCGAATAAGAAAGATTGTAATCCTGCGTCAGCGCATGCTGCGATCCTATATCCAGCCAGTTGGTATTGTTCTGTTTAAGCGATTCGTTGAAATAGGTGGGGATGGCGGTCTGGTTGGCGAACGACTTCCAGTAATCATAGAGCTGCGTGGCATTCATCAGCTTGAACTTACCGGTGCTGAATTGGGTAACACCCAGTTTTCCCGATGCAGCAAAATCGCTCCGCTCGGTACCCCTGGCCATTTTGGTGGTCACAACGATCACCCCATTGGCGGCTCGTGATCCGTACAACGCTGCCGACGAGGCATCTTTCAGCACCGACATGCTTTCGATATCGGCCGGATTCAGCACCGGTTCGGTGCTCATGATCGCACCGTCTACCACCCACAAAGGCGATGCGGTGCTGTTGATGGTAGAGCGGCCCCGGATGGTGATGGCCGGTGTGGAACCGGGCCTTCCCGAAGCGTTTACCACTTCAACGCCGGCTACCTTGCCCTGCAGCAGGTTGCTGACGTTCGGAGAGGCGACATCCATCAATTGTTTACCCGATACCACGCCTACCGAGCCGGTCACATTCCCCTTCTTCTGGTTGGTGTAGCCGGTCACGATAACTTCGTCCATCGATTTTTCTTTTGTTCCAGTACCAGCTCCAGCGTTTGCTGGCCGGCGCTGAGCCGCACTTCGGTAGTCTGGTAATTGAGCGCTGAAATAACCAGTACAGGTTTTTCAAGTGCGGCAGGAAGGATAAGCCTGAATTTGCCGTCGGCATCGGTAGCGGTGCCTGCTTTTGTGTCTTTAACGGCAATGCTGGCAGCGGCTACAGGCTCGCCGCCTTTCCCTTTAATCACCCCTTCAATCGTCCTCTCCTGGGCATAGGCCGAAGAGAAGATCAAAGCGATGACAAGGGTTGCAGCCATGCGCATCCGGTACCACCGCATTAGGTGATGAGCTAGTTTTTGGTTTTTTGTCATACATGAAAATTTTAATAAGAGCCTTGAGATCAGGAATGGAAATTTAAAAGTGAATGCCAGTTAGAAAAACAGACAACCGATTGCGTAATCCGGCCGGTAGCGGGCCGGCGGGGGAGTTATTAAATACGCGGTTTTGGTCCCTGGTCGCAAAAGAACGGTTATCATGCCGTGCAACCACCTGAAACAATATTGAGCAGTAACATCACGCTCAGGATACACCTCGACGCTGCCGATGAAAACAACGGCTGCTTAATGGTTATTCCCGGCAGCCATAAAAAGGTGTGATAAAAGACAATTCCTCTTATGCAGAAAATCCCGGCATCGCCTGCAGGGTGCCGGCGGGTGGTGTAATGATCATGAGCACGCTGTTAATGCATGGATCGCGCAGAACCCAAAATGGCAACCAGCGTCGCGTTATTCATATTG